>JBILQQ010000005.1:0-123537 GCA_044373115.1 Flavobacterium sp. | reverse complement strand
CATTACAAGATAATATCAACGCGGTTCAAGCTGATGTAGATGCAAACGAAATAGCTGCAAATACAACCATTGCTTTAAAAGAAGATGCTGCAAATAAATCGACTGATGGTACTTTAGCCGATGCTACAAACGTGAAATTCCCGACAGAATTAGCCGTAAAAACCTACGTTGACACACAAATGAACAATTTTGTTGCCGAAAACGTTTCCGGGGTTGTAGCTGTTGAAAATGGTGGAACTGGATCATCAATTCAAAACTTTGTGGATTTAACTACCGAGCAAAATATAGATGGGAATAAAACATTTAATTCGAATGCTACATTTAATGGAATGACTTCTTTTAATGGATTAGTTAATGGGAATTTATGGATGCTAGATCTAAATTTTGGTGGGTATTGGGGAAGATTAAGACATGACGGATTTATATTTGATTTAAGCTCACATATTTTTAGATATGATGGAATGTTTGCTGATTTTAATTCAGATTTACGAGTTAATGGATTTGCTGACTTTAATCAAGACATTCATGTAACTAACTCGGTTTTTTCAAACTCTTTTATTAAAAACAACGGTTTGTCAACAGAGTTTTTAAAAGCAGATGGATCTGTAGATACTAATAGTTATTTTACAAATGATAATGCGGTAGCGTTACAAACTATATTAGAAAATGCAGATGTAACATTACAAGATAATATCAACGCGGTTCAAGCTGATGTAGATGCAAACGAAATAGCTGCAAATACAACCATTGCTTTAAAAGAAGATGCTGCAAATAAATCGACTGATGGTACTTTAGCCGATGCTACAAACGTGAAATTCCCGACAGAATTAGCCGTAAAAACCTACGTTGACACACAAATGAACAATTTTGTTGCCGAAAACGTTTCCGGGGTTGTAGCTGTTGAAAATGGTGGAACTGGATCATCAATTCAAAACTTTGTGGATTTAACTACCGAGCAAAATATAGATGGGAATAAAACATTTAATTCGAATGCTACATTTAATGGAATGACTTCTTTTAATGGATTAGTTAATGGGAATTTATGGATGCTAGATCTAAATTTTGGTGGGTATTGGGGAAGATTAAGACATGACGGATTTATGTTTGAATTGAGCTCACAAATTTTTAGGTATGATGGAATGTTTGCTGACTTTAATTCAGATTTACGAGTTAATGGATTTGCTGACTTTAATCAAGACATTCATGTAAGTAACTCGGTTTTTTCAAACTCTTTTATTAAAAACAACGGTTTGTCAACAGAGTTTTTGAAAGCAGATGGAACTGTGGATTCAAATTCATATTTAACAAATTCAAGTGCAAGTTCAAATTTTGTTAATTTAACAACTAATCAGACAATAGATGGTTTAAAAACATTTAGTTCAGACGTCTTGATTAACGGAAAAAGAATTGGTGCTGGTGTAAGTGGTGATAATTCAAATACTGTATTAGGATCAAATTTAGGCACTGGTACTGGACTTAGAAATACCGCATTAGGGTCAAACGCAATGGGTTCATACACAGGGACTTCATTTGACAATAACACAGGGGTTGGTTACAACAATATGATTGGTCTGTCTTCTGGATATGGCAATACATCTTTGGGTGCCGAAACAATGTTTGCAATAGCAGAGGGATCAAACAACACTGCAATTGGTAATCAAACTTTAATGAATGCACAAAATGCAAATAACAATACTGCAATTGGAGCAAATTCAGGTAATAATGTGACTACAGGATCACACAATACATTTATTGGTAATAATGCGAATGTTGCAAACGATAATGGACAGATTAACAATGCAACCGCAATTGGTTATGGTGCAAATGTGTCATCAGATAATACAATTCAATTAGGAAATTCTAATATCACAGCAGTAAAAACAAGTGGCGCATTAACCACAGGAGATATAACATATCCTACTTTGACAGGTACTAGCGGACAAGTGCTTACATCAAATGGGTCTGGATCTGCAAATTGGGAAAATTCTGTAAGCATTAGTCAATTAAATGAATTGCAGGCACAAATAGCACAATTGCAAGCACAAATAGCTAGCCTCAATTTTGCAAATGGATTTTTTCCTAAAGTAACCATAGGGTCTCAAATATGGTCAAGCACAAATTTAGACGTAACAACTTATAGAGATGGTACTCCAATACCACAAGTTACTGATCCTACAGAATGGTCAAATTTAACAACCGGAGCTTGGTGTTATGTAAATAATGATTCTAATAATAATAATCCTTACGGGAAATTATATAATTGGTATGCGTTAAATGACTCAAGAGGAATAGCTCCTGCTGGATATCATGTGGCAACTGAAAATGATTTTAATATTTTAATAAACACTACTGGTGGTGATTCTGTTTCTGGATGGGCTCTTAAAGAACAAGGGAGTACACATTGGTCTCAAAATTATGCTGAAGGTTCTACTAATAGTACCGGTTTCACTGCCGTTGGAAGCGGATTGAGACTTAGCAATGGAGATTTTATTCAATTTAATAGACTTGCAATTTATCATCTATCAGATATTATTGGCACAGCTGGTGATTATTATCCCCATTATAAAGTAATTAGAGCAGATGATGGTTTTGTATTTATGGATTGGATTGGTTTTAGTCCAAAAAATGGTTTTTCTGTTAGATTAGTAAAAGATTAATTTTAAAAAAAGAGATTTTCAATTGAAAATCTCTTTTTTTTATTCGGCAGCTAAAATTTCTTTCACTGCCAATTCATAATTTCTAATATTTTTGGTTTTGTTTATTTTTTTTAAAACCTTGTGCGGGTTTGAAAAAATTACTGAAAAATACTCCCACAAATGGTGCATTTTTAATAAGATGTGAGCTGGTCCCGATAGTGATTGACTGTAGCCATCGTACAAAGTTGCGTGAAACGCGCTAAACAATTCCATTTTATTGGCAGGATAATCTGTGGTGTTTTGCTTAATCATACTTGGCAAAAAAGGGTCGGCAATTAAGCCTCTACCAATCATCCAATGGTCAATAGAAGGGAAACGATCTTGCATTTCTCTGAATTTAGAAACAGAGGTTATATCGCCATTGTAGTATAATTTGTGTTTTGAGGTATCAATACAATTTTGAAACGCATCCAAATGTACGCCTCCTTTATAAAGTTGTTTTCCTAAACGTGCATGAATAGCTATGTTTTTGATTGGAAATTTATCTAATATGGGAAAAACATCTATAATTTCTTGGGTGTTTTCGTAACCTAAGCGCATTTTCATTGATACAATAATATCCGATTCGGAATGAACTCTTTCAAGAATGTTGTCAATTTTTGGGGTATTGCAAATTAGTCCGGATCCCATTCCTGATTTGGTTACCATTGGATAGGGACAGCCTAAATTCCAATTTAACTCTTTGTATCCTAATTCTTTGACGTATTTTGCTACGAACAAAAATTCGTCGGCATCGTTGGTTATTACTTGTGGAATTAGTTCTAGCTCGGAATTGTTTTCGGGCAATAAATCGCGTTGGTAGGATGATTTGATAATCATTTTACCGTTTAAACGTATGTAGGGCGCATAGTATGTGTCTATTCCGCCAAAGTAGTGATTGATGGCGTTTCTGAATTTGTAGTCTGTAAATCCTTGTAAAGGCGATGAAAGTAGTGTAAAATCCATAAGTTATTAATTTATACCTAGTAGGTATATAAAATAGGCTAAAGGTACGAAGTTATTTTTAGAAAAATGTTTTAGAAAAAACGTTGGATAGCGATGTTTTGGATTTAATATATTTTTTTTGTTTTGCGGTTGATTTTCTTCTGAAAAACTACTCGTGATTTTTAGCCCTGATTGAGCCGATATCCTCCCGAAGTCCCGAAGGGCAAGGGAGATAAAGGCGAAAGCAGGACAAAATGCCAATTGAAACGGGGTTGATTGCTTCGTATAAAAAAAAGAGGCTAAACTTGCCTCTTTTTTTTAATGATTCACAACTGCATCGTATTCGATAAATTGGTCAACGCCGAGTGCATCTTCGCCTATCCAAAATTTGAATCGATAGGTGCCAAGTGCCGTTGGACGAAAGGCCAAATTAACTTGAACATTTGTATTTAAGTCGGTTTGGCAATTGTCTTCGTTTATTTTTATGGTGTTTATGGCAACGGTTCGAGTAAGTCCTTCACGGTTGTAATAAAGTCCATTGTACAAATGACAGGTACTTTGTTTTTTGTATCGAATAGGAATGTTGGTTACGCTGTCTTTAGCAAAGGCGGTAGGCATATCAACTTCAAAAACGGGTTTTAACTCGCTTATGTAGCGATCTTCCCCTTTGGAGCAGGAAAACAGGACTAATCCTAATGCTAAAAGTGCACAAATTTTTTTCATTTTCAATTTAATTAAGCATCGGCCAACTCTTTAATATGAGCTTTAATTTTAGCTTCTAACTCGTCGGCCATTTCAGGGTTGTCTTTTATTAATGATTTAACAGCGTCACGTCCTTGCCCTAGTTTTGTTTCGCCATAGCTAAACCATGAACCTGCTTTTTTAACTATTTCAAATTCAACGGCTAAGTCTAATATTTCGCCAGTTTTGGAAACACCTTCACCGTACATAATATCAAATTCGGCAGTTTTAAAAGGTGGTGCCACTTTGTTTTTAACTACTTTTACTTTGGTTCTGTTACCAATTACGTTTTCGCCATCTTTTATTTGAGAGGAGCGACGAATGTCCAAACGAACCGAAGCATAAAACTTTAAGGCATTTCCACCTGTTGTTGTTTCAGGGTTTCCAAACATTACACCAATTTTTTCTCTCAACTGATTGATAAAGAAAACCGTACAATTTGTTTTGCTGATGGTTCCTGTTAGTTTTCGTAAGGCTTGCGACATTAATCTTGCATGTAATCCCATTTTTGAGTCACCCATTTCGCCTTCAATTTCGCTTTTTGGGGTCAATGCAGCAACCGAGTCAATTACAACAATATCAATTGCTCCTGAACGAATCAAGTTTTCGGCAATTTCCAATGCTTGCTCACCATTGTCTGGTTGGGAAATAATTAAATTATCAATGTCAACGCCTAATTTTTCAGCATAAAAACGGTCAAAAGCGTGCTCTGCATCAATAAACGCAGCAATTCCTCCTGCTTTTTGTGCCTCGGCAATTGCGTGAAGGGTTAAGGTGGTTTTTCCTGATGATTCGGGACCATAAATTTCAATTATACGTCCTCTAGGGTAGCCATTAACACCTAAAGCTAAGTCCAAACCAAGCGATCCTGATGAAATAGTTTCAACCTCTACAATGGCTTTGTCGCCCATTTTCATTACGGTGCCTTTACCGTACGTTTTATCTAATTTATCTAACGTTAATTGTAACGCTTTTAATTTTGCATCTTTTTCTGAACTCATCTTAATTTTGTTTTGCCTTTTTACATGGTAAAATTACTTATTTTTTTAATGCAATTGCAAATTATATTAATGAGTTTTAAACAATCTTAAAATAAATTTATTCTGTACTTTTGTAATCTAAATAATTGGAATAAAGTATTTTTTCAATATCTTACTCTTAAAATAACTATGAAATTATTATTTAAAGCAAGTTTTCGTTCCTTTTTAAAAACAACTGGTTACTTGTTGTTGCTTTTGCAATGTTCATTTTCTTGGGCTCAAATTAGTTCAAATTCAAATGATTCGCTACCAACAAAAAAACAAGCCATTGACACCGCTTACATTAAAGATATTTCAGATAAAATGATAATTAAGTTTAATCGTGATTCAAAAATCGATTATTTCACCATCAAAACCCCTTCAATTCCTACCGTTTCTATATTGCCCAACAACCTTCAAAATTATTCTTTTGGATTAGATTATAAGTTTATAGGCTTAACCATAGCGCTGCCAAAAAGCTGGCACGAAAGCGCCGATCAAAATTATTTGAAAGGCAAAACCACTGGCGTTAACATCAATTTGTCCTTGTTTTTTAATAAATGGATGCAAACCCTAAATTATAATGTTATTAAAGGGTATTACATTCCCCAATCGGAGTTACTTGTCCCTAATTGGCAGGATGGAGTTACTCCCTACTACCAATTACCCAATTTTAAAACCCAAAAAATTGGCGGTTCCACGTCGTACATCTTTAACGCATCTAAGTTTTCGTACCGTTCATTTTCACAACAAACCCAAATTCAGAAAAAAAGTGCGGGTAGCTTAATTCCAACATTAGCCTACGAATTTTCGCGATTAAGCGACGCAGCAGAGGGGTTTGACGAACTGAATTACAAAAACAACTTGTCTTTTACAGCCTACATTGGTTATCAATACAATTGGGTTATTGGTAAAAAACTTTTGTTTTCAGGGGGTGTTTTTCCAGGGATTGGTCGTGGATTTGTTAAGTCATTTGATCCAAACATCCCGCCTCAAAAAAATTATTTGGAAAACAAATTAGCCTTAAATTTTAATGCAAATCTCAATTATCGATGGAAAAATCTATTTTTTGGGATTCAATATTCTAGCTTAAACACCTACATTAATGAGGACGAATCCAAAATTAACAACACAATCAATTACGAAAATATTTACATAGGTTACCAATTTGACGCGCCAAAAGCAATTCAAAAATCAGTTAATTGGCTCGAGAAAAAACTATTTTAAAAAAACAAAAATATATGTTCCCATTACAAAGAAGTAGAAGATTGCGCACCAACGAAAGCATTCGTTCACTAGTTCGTGAAACCAGTTTATCCCCTTCCGATTTTATGTTCCCCATGTTTATTGCAGAAGGGCAAAACATCCAAGTCGAAATCCCATCCATGCCCGGAATTTTCCGCCGATCTATTGATTTAACTGTTAAAGAAGTCCAAGAATTGTTCGACTTAGGCATACGTGCCGTCAATATTTACGTAAAAGTAAGCGAAGACCTCAAAGACAACACCGGCAAAGAAGCCTGGAACCCAAACGGACTCATGCAACAAGCCATCAAAGCCATCAAAACCGCTTGCCCCGAAATGATTGTGATGCCCGACGTGGCGCTTGACCCCTACTCTATCTATGGTCACGACGGAATTATTGAAAACGGCGATGTTGCCAACGACCCAACCAACGATGCCTTAGTAAAAATGGCGGTTTCGCACGCACAAGCCGGTGCCGATTTTGTAGCGCCAAGCGACATGATGGACGGACGTGTTTTGCGCCTTCGACAAGGATTGGACGCCGCAGGATTCCAAAATGTGGGCATTATGAGTTATTCGGCTAAGTATGCTTCGGCGTTTTACGGTCCCTTTCGAGATGCGTTAGACAGTGCCCCAAGAGAAGCCGACATTGAAGTCCCAAAAGACAAAAAAACCTACCAAATGGACTATGCCAACCGCCTTGAAGCCATTAAAGAAGCCTTGTCAGACGTAGAAGAAGGTGCCGATATGGTCATGGTAAAACCCGGAATTGCCTACCTCGACATTGTTCGTGAAGTAAAAAATGCGGTCAATGTACCCGTAACCGTTTTCCACGTTTCGGGCGAGTACGCCATGATCAAAGCCGCCGCCGAAAGAGGTTGGCTCGACCACGACAAAATAATGATGGAACAACTCATGTGCATCAAACGCGCAGGAGCCAGTTTAATCTCGACCTATTTTGCCAAAGAAGCCGCCATTTTATTAAATCAAAAATAACATTTTTTGGGCGTTCCCTTCGGGCCGGGCTGTTCGCTCTATCTTTTTATTGCCCCAAACCAGCATACCGCACAGGGGCAATAAAAAGGATGCCGCTTCCATCCCTAACGCGGTTTACGGTGGTAGGGTGAGCTGAAATGAATTGACGTTTTTTGAAATAAAAGCCATAAACTAAATCCCAAACAAAATGAAAAAAATAATTCTTGAACGTACTGTAAATTATGCACTTTGGGAAAATTTAATGTATTCTATCGTTTTCTTGTCTGCATTTTTTATAGGCGCAACATTTTTTTCAACAGGAAGTTTAGCTCAAAAGTTTAGCATTCTGTTTGGAATACTTTTACTTATCTGCTTGTTTTTCATTCTATCAAAAAAAGGATTAGTAATTACAAAAAAAATATATCGTGGCTATTTTATTTTTGGCTTCCTTTATTGGAAAAAAGAAGTAAAAAACCCATTATCCACAACATTTACGCTACTCATTAAAAAACACAGACAAAAATACATACGAAGTTATAAAGAACCCAATTGGGAATACAGCTTAGAGTCGTTTGAGCTGTACTTTTTTGACAACGATGGTGCTATACGAGATAAAATCATAACGTGTTCAAATAAATCAAGCGCAGAAAGAGCAATTGATTTTTTAACCAAATATAAATTGCTAGAATTCAAATCATTATATTAGATTTATACCGTCCGCTCAGCACACTCGGGAGACTTTACGGAGCGTGGGTTTAAGGTTTATTTACACTTAAAATAAACATTACCACACCAAAAATGAATAAACCTAATCCTAACAACAATCCCAAAGTACTTAATGTTGGCCCAGGTAATATTGTCCATGCTAAACCATTTGATACAAAACCCAATACCATTGAGCAAATTGATAAAATTATCCCTTTCTGTTTTGTCATAATTCTTTCTGTTTTTAAAAACACGATCTTTTATATTGTGAACTTTTACTCTTCAACATCTTGTACCGCTCCGTAAAGTTTCCTGACTTTGCGGAGCGTGGTTTTTTAAAATCTTCCGTAAAATTTAGAAATGTCAAAGTAATATTTCACTTCTTCTCCATTAGGTTTAATAAAAGTTAATACATCAAATGGTTGCTCTTTATCGTTGAATGTTAGTCTTTGGCTTTTCAATTTACAATCTGCACATTTTTCTCTTACAATTTTATATTCCTGTTCAACGCTACTTACTTTAATTGCTTTTTCCATTGAATTTCCATCATTCAAACTTTGGTTTTGAGTTGAAGCACAACTAAAAAAAGCTAAACTGATTACTAATACAATTAAATATTTTAGTTTTTTCATGATTTATTCGTTTTCGTATTCTAATTTTGTGTCAATAAATTCGTATTGTTCGTTATTTTGTTCAATTCCCATTTGTTTGGCTTTAAACTTTATGTGATTATCGTCAATAATTTCATAATTATATATATCTGTTTTTCCATCATTATGATATTCGTAAAATAGACCATCTTTAATAGACCATTTTCCTCTTTCAACCATATGGTCAACCTCACAATTCTCAATTGTAGTAAACATTAATATATAAGTACCGTCTTTATATCTATTTTGAACCCAATGTTTGGTTAATCCTTCTCTTTGATTATCTTTTTCGGAACCAATCCAACTACCAACAAACTTTTTTTCATCTTTCTTATTTTCTTTTACAATTGTAAACGAAACTGTTAAAAGTGAAATTAGGACTACAAATACTAACGTTTTTTTCATAATTATTATATTTAAAGATTATTTTTTGCGATTTTTTGGCAATCTTGCTTACAACTCGTTTATACCCAACAAAACCAGATTTATCTACCCCCCGCTCACGCGCGAATCCTTTCGCGTGCATCTAGAACTATTCTTCCACTTTTATTTAAAATTTGTAACTTCTTTGCTTATTGTTTTTAACATAAATTTATTCAAACTCATTTTCTGTTTTTAGCACCACACGAAAGGATTCGTGCGGTAGCGGGGGTAGCAATGGTTTCATTGCTCGGCTTTCAGTTGGAAGGAAACGCTAGTTGTTAGTGAATGTTTTTTTTATTTTTGCAATTACAATTTCTGATGCTGGAATTATTATGTATTTGTCATAATCTTTAAAATTATCGTTTTTGGTTTCAATAAATTCTTTTGTTAAATTATCATTTCCAAAATCTAATTTCTTTATTTGTTCCCAATTTTCATTGTTTATTGAAATAGATTGGTTTTTATAATAATATTGACTATAAAATTTTAATATTTCATTTCTATTTTCATAAAGAAAATAAGGTTTTTGCTCATTTATGATGCCTTTTTCAAACCCTTTTTGGAAAGTTTTAACCATACTATTGTATTGGTTTCCTTGCGTAATACAGTCTTTTAATTTTCTGTTTTTCATTTCTCCGTATGAATAAGCCAAACATTCAAGCATTATTGAATACGTTTTGTTTTTTGTTAGTTTATAATCATTATTAAGATAAGATCCTTCACTGAAAAAATTTGCGTTTTCTGGATAAATAAAATGACTTTTCATATGTTCACCACCACCGTGTAGCATAACCTTTTTTTCTTTTAGAATTTTTCCAAAAAAAGAATCGTCTGTTAGATTTCGTAATATAGATTTTTGTCTATAATATTCAAACGAGTATCTAAAAGCATTATTTGTTGAATTAAAGTTTGTTATAATATTGCTAATGTATTGCTGATTGATAAACGAATAATTACCAATTATATTTTCTGCTTTTGATTGTTCTAGGTATGGAATTATTTCTATAAAAAATTCATTTTTTTGATTTTTCCCTAATTCAATTATTTTATCTATTTGGGTTTTATCTACATTTTTTAATTTATAAAAATAGGGTTTTAGTATTTTTTCTAAAACGTTACTGTATGAAAATTCTAATTCAGAACCGCCAATACTTAACTGCTTCTCACTTTTATTATTCCAACTTCTTAATTGATTAAGGAAAACCAATTCATCATCAGTATACATAAAATTTGAAAGCTCATTTTCTAAAAAATATTTTGCTTCATTTTCATCTTTGATGTGAATATAATAATTTGAATATTCAGTAATTGAGTAAGAATTTTCAATAATTATTAAAGGATAATAATCAAATGAATTTAGTGCAAAGAAAATTCTATTTCTTAAGCTTGAGATATTTTTTGAATAGTGAGTTTCACCAAGCATTACAATTTTTTTTTCTTTACTTATATTTTTTAGAAAAGTTAAATCTTTGATGTTAGAAAAATCCGAATTTATATCTTCGTTTGAAAATGTTTCTATATTGTTAATTGAGTTTTTAATAATATTATCTTCAGCTTCTTCTATGCTGTAAAACTCTTCTACATTTAAATCTTTTAATGTTAATTCTTGACCAAATAAAGTTTTACACGCCAATAATAAGATTATGATTGAAATTTTTTTCATAACTATTTTGTTTGTTAATTTATATCATTTTTTATAATGCCAGCTCCGCAAAACCCCCGACTTTGAGGCAAACTGCTTTCGATACTATTTACTTCAATATGGTACATTTTTTATATTTATTATTCCTCAAAGTTGGGAAACTGCGGAGCGGGGGATTTACAACAAAATTCGCAATCTTGCAAACTCCTGTTATGCACAGTACTAGTTTTTAGTTTCAAGTTGTTTTCTTTTTTCAGGGTTGATATTACCTTTTAATATTTCTTTTACATCTAATTGAAGTTGCCCAAAATCAATATTCTCATTATAAGTATATTTGTAAAGTGTTCCACTTATTTCATTTTTTGCAGTTTCGAGCCTTTTTGTTAATACATAATCAAAGCTACTATTACTCGCATGAAACATTAAAACTTGGAACCTATATAATTGATCTTTATCATTGCCGTTTTCATCAGTACTATAAACATAATAAACAACTTTTGAGAAGCTACTTCCAAATCGATCTTTTGGCAACTCTGCAAACCATTCATAACCCCAAATGTTTTTATTTTCATAGGTGAAATAGTCAAAATTGAAAGAATCAATTAATCCTTCAGGAAGTTCATTATTTGCTTTTGCTAAATATAGTTTTTCTTTCCATTTTTTACCTTCCGAAAAATTTCCCAAACCAAAATAGGAAACAATAATATTCTTCATAATAAAATATTTTCTTTTCTTGTAATCTGAATCGAAATATTGAATGCCTTTTTCAATAGTTTCGTATGCTTCTAATCCATAAGAAAGAGATTTGTCGAATTTTTCCTTTAATCGATTTTCTTTTTCAAGTTCAGTAATAGTAACTGTGTAGTAAAAAAGTGCGTAAGAATATAAGGTGTCGGTTTTTGGCAGGTTTTTTTCTAAATGTTTGAATTTAAAATATGCAGAATCAATATTGTTTGTTCTTAATAGAATTTCTGCTTTTTGAAATTCTGAAAGTGAATTAATTTGAGATACAGCTTTCGTAGAAAAAAATATCAGAATTAAGATTATTCCTTTTTTAATCATAGTTATTTAAGTATTATGTACAACTCGTTTATACCCAACAAAACCAAACTTATCTACCCAATTTTGGTGGATATGTCTAACCTATGTCAGTTTTATATTTTTCAAATATAAATTAAAACTACAACTAAATCATGTAGAATTTTTACTACTCTAAACACGCTAAATTTCAGCTGAAAAACTACTCGTCTATTTTAGCCCCGGTAGAGCCGATATCCTCCTGAAGTCCCGTAGGGCAAAGGAGATAAAGGCGAAAACGGGACGGATTTTCTTTGAAAACGGAGTTGTGTGCTGCTAAAAAAAACAAACCGTTTTGGGAGTTCTATTTTATTTAATTAAATCAATTATCTTTATCCAATGGAAACTTGTAACATGAAAACGCCTTTAGGAATTGCTGCCATTCACGGTAACGAAAAGGGTATTGCGGTTATTTCTATTGCTGATGATGGAGTTGTTTCTGAAGAAATTCCAGATGTTTTGACAGATGCTGTGAGCCAATTGCAAGAATATTTTGAAGGGAAGCGTACGCAATTTGATTTTAAAATGAACCCACAAGGAACCGAATTTCAGCAGAAAGTTTGGAAAGGGTTACTACAAATTCCATACGGAAAAACGATGAGTTATTTGGACTTGGCGAAGCAACTTGGCGATGTAAAAGCGATAAGGGCTGTGGCATCGGCAAACGGTAAAAATCCTTTGTGGATTGTGGTGCCGTGCCATAGAGTAATTGGTACTGACGGCTCACTAACGGGATATGCAGGAGGATTGTGGCGCAAAAAATGGTTGCTTGAACTTGAAAATCCAACATTGCAACAAAGTTTGTTTTAGTTTTTAGCAAATTTTTTATATATTCGTTTTTGTAAAACAGATTCCAATTTCTAAAGCCTTAGTTTAAAATGATCGAAAAAATAAACCTAAATAACATCCTGTTTTTGGACATAGAAACAGTGCCCGAAGAAGAACATTTTAATTCGTTGGACGATGAAATGAAAGGTCTTTGGGAACACAAAACACAGTACCAACGCAAAGACGATTTTAGTCCGGAGGAGTTTTATGACCGTGCCGGAATTTGGGCTGAGTTTGGTAAAATAGTGTGTATTTCGGTGGGTTATTTTGTGGTTAAAGGTGATGTGCGCAACTTTAGAGTGACTTCTTTTTTTGGAGATGAAAAGAAAATTTTGCGTGATTTTAATAATTTGTTGACCAATCATTTTAATCAAGCGCAACATATTTTGTGCGGACACAATGCCAAGGAATTTGATATTCCGTTTATGGCGCGCCGCATGATTATTAATCAAATTCCATTGCCAGACAAGCTCAATTTATTTGGAAAAAAACCTTGGGAGATTCCGCATTTGGACACGTTGGAGTTATGGAAATTTGGCGATTATAAACATTTTACTTCCTTGAAGTTGATGTGTAAAGTATTAGGGATTCCATCCTCTAAAGGGGATATTGATGGCAGTCAAGTGGGGCATGTTTTTTATGTAGAAAAAGACATTGACCGTATTGTGACTTATTGTGAAAAAGACACTATTGCGGTGGCACAGATATTTCTGCGTTTGCGACGTGAAGATTTATTGATTGAAGATGAGATTATTCATGTTTAAATCCGATTTTAACCCTGACAGGGTTTTAACCCTGTCAGGGTTAAACTAAATTATTACATTTACAAAAAAATAAATTATGGTATTAAGTAGATTTTGGTTGGTTATTTTTATTTCGTCCATCACATTTGTGGTTTTCAGTTTGTTTATTGGTGAGAGCTATACTATAGACCACATGCTCAATGGCAAAAAAGACGATCCTATATTGATATCAGAAAAATTCATAAAAGACCTCCCTACTTTTATTCAGGATAGTATTCAAAAATCAGAAGCAAAAGCCTATACGATTAATAAAGATACTTTGAATCCAGACACTACGTATGTATATAAAAATCAAACAGTTAAACTGTATAGTGGTGTGCAAAAATCGGATGGATTATTGCCAACTTGCAAAAGCACTTTGGTTGATTTGATTTTGCCTCTTATTGCTTACTTAGCGTTCTTTTGTGGCTTGATGGAGTTGCTAATTATTTCGGGAGCATCTGCAAAACTTGCTCAAAAATTGAGTCCCGTTTTTGTAAAAGTGTTTCCGAGTATTCCTAAAAATCATCCTTCTATATCGTACATGACGTTAAATTTTGCAGCAAATTTCCTAGGATTGGATTCGGCAGCAACGCCATTTGGGTTAAAAGCAATGGAAAGTTTGCAGGAACTCAACCCCGAAAAAGACAAGGCAAGTGATGCGCAAATAATGTTTATGTGTTTGCACGCATCGGGTTTAACCCTTATTGCCACTTCCATTATTGGTTATCGTGCAGCAGCTGGAGCCGCTAACCCAGCCGATGTGATGTTGCCGTGTATCATTACCTCGTTTATTGGAACTATTGCAGCGTTTTTGATTGTAGGTATTAAACAAAAAATAAACTTCAAAAGTGCGTCTTTAGTAGTTTCTTTAATGGTTTTAATTGCAGCCATTATTGGATTATTAATGTATGTAAACCAATTGGATTTAATTGGTAAAAACTATTTTACAAGCAATCTTTCGGCATTGATATTGGTAGCAATAATCCTTTTTACATTGGTTTTTTCTTTTATCAAAGAGAAAAAATTTACAGAAGCACAAACAACTGTTTTTGAATCTTTTGTAGTGGGAGCCAATAACGGAATTAAAACGGGAGTGGTTATTTTTCCTTATGTACTGGCCATGTTGGTTGCCATTTCGTTGTTCAGAAACAGCGGTTTATTTGAAATAATTAGTAACTGGATTGCATTTATTTTCTCTAACATGGGAGTAAACAAGCAAATTACAGACGCATTGCCCGTTGCCATGTTACGACCATTTAGTTCAGCGGGTTCACGAGGGTTTTTAATTGATTCCATGAATACGTTTGGTGCTGATTCTATGACAGGCAGATTGAGCAGTATTTTTCAATGCAGTGCCGAAAGTACGTTTTATGTGATTGCGGTTTACTTTGGGTCTGTTAACATCAAAAACACGCGTTATGCGCTTGGTACAATGCTTTTGGTAGATGTGATTTGTGTAATAACCGCTATTTTTGTGGCGCGTTGGTTTTTTTAAATAGTATATCAATGAAAAATCAACTCCTTATTTTATTGGCATTACTAATCTTTATTAGTTGTAAAAAAGAGCCAATTTCAGAAAAAAACCAGGTAATAACTACCCGTATATTTTCCAAACCAATACAAATTTTAAAAACAGACACCATCTATTTTTCATATAAATCTGACAGTAAAGATGATTATGCTATTATAAACTTATTGGAAGAAAAATATACTAAAGACAGTTTGTGTACATCCAAATTTAGAATTGATTTTATTCAAAAAAAGAGTAAGATTTTCTCTGATTTGGTTACTATAAAAGGAGTAGAAAAAGAATCAAATTGGTTCGGAATGTATGAAATGGACAGCATTTATTCTCCATTTAGAAGTCTTTCTTTTGGCTATCCTGCTTGTGGATATACACAAGATAATTTCCTGTATTATATTGAAAATAAAGAATCCGCAAAGATTCATACTTGGTTATCTGTTTTCGATGGTGGATGGTTTAACGATGTAGAATTTTTCCCAATTTCAAAAACTAAATTCGCTTGTCGTACTGCTTCTTTTTGGTCTGACGATTCGGAACAAGAAAATAACGAAACTGATGAAGAATTTGGAATTTTAGAACATTCTGATTCTATTGTTTTTGATTTTCAAAATGGCAAATGGCAAAAGTCATTTAAAACCCCAAAAGAAAAAGTGTATCGAAAGAAAAGGGTGGCTTTTGAAACCATGATACAATAAAATAAAATCAATTAGAAACAATAATCTTCTAAACTAGGCTTTGGAAACCTTGCAGGTTATTTGTAACTTTACATTTTTAAAAACTCATTAAAATGGACTTTATATACCAAGATCCGTATCCAATTTTAAAAGACGATACACAATACAAAAAACTAAGTTCCGACTTTGTACAAGTTGAACAATTAGGCAATAGAGAAATTCTAACCGTTGATCCAAAAGGATTGGAATTGCTAGCGCAAGAAGCCATGAACGATGTTTCGTTTATGTTGCGTACTTCACATTTGCAAAAACTTAATAACATTTTGAACGACCCCGAAGCGACCGACAACGACCGATTTGTGGCGTATAATTTATTACAAAATGCAGTTGTAGCTGTTGAAGGGCAGTTGCCATCGTGCCAAGACACTGGAACAGCGATTGTAATGGCTAAAAAAGGTGAAAATGTGTACACGGGTGTGGATGATGCCGAATGGTTGTCGAAAGGAATTTTCAATACCTACCAAAATAAGAATTTGCGTTACTCGCAAATTGTTCCGATTTCGATGTTTGAAGAAAAAAATTCAGGGTCAAATTTACCGGCTCAAATTGATATTTATGCTAAAAAAGGAGCTTCTTATGAGTTTCTGTTTTTAGCAAAAGGAGGCGGTTCGGCTAACAAAACGTTTTTGTACCAACAAACCAAATCACTGCTAAACGACAAATCGATGGAGACGTTCATTCGTCAAAAAATCAAAGATTTGGGTACTTCTGCTTGTCCGCCGTACCATTTGGCTTTGGTAATTGGAGGAACTTCAGCCGAAGCAAATTTGGCAGCTGTGAAAAAAGCCTCTGCAGGGTATTTTGACCATTTACCCACTACTGGAAACATGGCAGGTCAAGCTTTCCGTGATTTAGAATGGGAGAAAAAAGTACTAGAATTTTGCCAAGAAAGTTCCATTGGAGCGCAATTTGGCGGAAAATATTTTGCTCACGATGTACGAGTAATTCGTTTGCCACGTCATGCCGCTTCTTGCCCGGTTGGTTTGGGAGTTTCATGTTCGGCAGATAGAAATATCAAAGGAAAAATTACCAAAGAGGGTATTTTCTTAGAACAATTAGAAACCAATCCTAAACAATTTTTACCAGCAACACCACCGCATTTGGAAGCGCCTGTAGAGGTAGATTTGAACCGACCAATGGCAGATATTTTAGCCGAATTATCTAAATACCCAATCAAAACCCGATTGAAATTAAACGGAACTTTGATTGTAGCGCGTGATATTGCCCATGCCAAAATCAAAGAATTATTGGATGCAGGAAAACCAATGCCGGACTACTTCAAGAACCATCCAATTTATTACGCAGGCCCTGCTAAAACCCCAGACGGAATGCCATCGGGAAGTTTTGGACCTACCACCGCAGGCCGTATGGACGTGTATGTAGAAGAGTTCCAAAAAGCAGGTGGAAGCATGATTATGCTAGCCAAAGGAAACCGAACCAAACAAGTAATGGATGCTTGTAAAACCTATGGCGGATTTTATTTAGGTTCTATTGGTGGTCCAGCGGCAATCTTAGCGCAAGACAATATTTTGAAGGTAGAAGTAGTTGATTTTGAAGAGCTTGGAATGGAAGCGGTGCGTAAAATTACCGTGAAAGATTTCCCGGCTTTCATCATCACAGACGATAAAGGGAATGATTTCTTTGAGAATCTATAAGAAGAAAGAGAATAGAAGCAAGAAAAAAGAAACCTGCAAGTTTTTAACTTGCAGGTTTTTTGCTATCCTGCAAGGTTTCAAAAACCTTGTAGGTGTTTTTATGAATACCTACAAGGTCAAAAAAATACCTTGCAGGAAAATAACTAGTTTTTGATAATAGTATAGCTTTTAGCCATATCATTAACTTTTACAATATACGTTCCTTTAACTAATTTTTCAGTATTAATAGCGCCTTCTAGTGCATTTACTTTTTCATCTTGCACTAATTGACCCAACATGTTATAAATTAAAATTTTTTCGACTTGAATGGTCGATTTGAAATTTAATTATTTTTCCATGGTTTTCCTAATCCATCTGAGAGTAAATAATATGAAGTATTAAATTTTAATTGTACACCTTCAAATGCATGGTCAAAAGATACCATTATCCTTTCACCATTAAACGGACAATTTTCTAAATAAAAACAATAATATTCTTGTCCATTATCAGTGTATCTTTGTTTTCTTAAAGAAGATATTTTACCTTTTTTCAAACTACCCCAACTGCCATCTTTTGGACTGGCAAATTGAATTTCATAAAAACCTTCTTTTTTTATTTTCAAATTTATCCATAAATCATCACCTAATGAAGTACTATGAAAATCGCCATATTGTCTTGATCTTAAAAAATAATCCGAGTCTTTCAATGACATCGCTGAAATAAATGTAATAATAAGTACCGTTATTAATAAACCTTGAATACCACCAAGCCAATTTTTAGTTTTTGTACCCGCTATAATATAAATTGATAATAAAATTATTGAAACTAATTGATAATTTTTTAAATAAAGATAGATGAAATCTTTAAGTGCAAAAATTATTAATAATATAATAAAAACTATTGATAAATAGAGTGCAAATCTATTTTCTAATGTGTATTTATCGGGTTTATTTCCGAAAATTTTCTTTTCTAAAATATTCATAATTAAATTTTTTTATTAATAATTAAACATGCCACATAAGGGCAAGTTCTATCGTTTGGGCAATCATGCCATTTATCTCCATTGTATAACGAAGTTTGCGTTTTATATTTTGGGTTATTAACTTTTAAATAATCTATTCTGTTATTGACTTTTACTATGTAGTCTTCTTTAACCTCTAGAAAGTTGACCATTCTTCCAAAACGCAATAATAATTTACCTTTTTCAATTGCGTATTCAAATTCAGAGCGACCACCAAGGGTTGGTTGGTTGTAAATTGAAGCCGTGATGTTTTCTCGTTTAATAACCATGTAAAATATTATTTTAAACAAAAATACCACACCACCTCAAAAAAACTTGCTAAAAAATTTCTTAATTTGATTAATTTATTCTAATTTTGAACTATTAATTCTTATTGCTATGATACAACAACCTGAAACTAAGATCAAACAGATACGTGAATTGAAAAATTTCACACAAGAATATGTAGCGCAACAATTGGGTTTATCTACTCGTGCGTATAGTAAAATTGAAACTGGAGAAACACAATTAACCATTAACAGGTTAAATGAAATAAGTGCTGTCTTAAAAGTTCCGCCAATGGAAATTTTAGGATTTGATGAGAAACAAGTATTTAATAATTGTAAACAAGACGGTTATATAGGTATAAATCATATAAATATGCCCGAAAAACTTATTCAACAATACGAAGAAACCATACAGGCGTTAAAAGAGCAAATTGCAGTAATGAAATTGTTAATGGAAAAGTAATTAATTAACAAATAAAAATAAACAATACTAATTAATAGATAAAATTTAGAAACCAAAATCACTCATGCCTTTCAAAGAAACCTTCCATACTTTTTATTCGCAAGTTAAATCCAGTTTAGCCGACGGAACTTTTGCCAAACTTACCCTTGCCAAAACCATCGGAAATACCGATTTGATGAATATTTACATTTGGCCCATTGTGGACGAAAGCACCCTCAAATTGGAGCTAAAATTCAAGCACCAACAAGATGAAATCCTGCAAATTGTAACTATCGATGAGGCAGAAAGTGTTTTGTTACCCTACATCAACAACCCGTTTATGAGCGCTTTATTGTTTACCACCAAAGCCGATGTAGTCTATAAACTCAACAAAAAAAGGGCAGTAAGCATCACCGAAAAATCACCCACATTTGCCCATGCTTCAACGGTTTTAACCGAATTTTTAGCAACAAAATAATTTTAATTTGGGCGTTAGCCGGGCTATCCGTTCCAATCTTTTTTGGGGTAAGTGCGGGGAAAAAACCCCGCACTTACCCCAAAAAAGGATTTCCACTTCTATCCCTAACGCGGTCTTGTTTTCAGAAGGAAAATTTCGTTAAATAGTACTATTCAAAAAGTTGAAATTAATCAATTACGATTGTTTTAGCAATTCTATCATACAGCTCTGTGTTGTCTTCTTTTTCAGAATCCATAAAAGAATTTTCGATACTCCCATAAGCGGCGGGAATGTAATCGGTTCCGTTGAAACGGAGTTTAACTCATTGATTTTTATTTTTTTGGGATTCGTTGATTATAATTCATTGCTCGGCTTTGAGCTGGAATGAAACTCTAGTAGATAAGCGATGTTTTTTATATTCTTTTCATTAAAAACTCCCCTAAACCCATCTTTAAAATCATTTCGTCTGAAGTTAACTTTATAATTTTAATTACTATTTTTTCTTTTTCGACTATCGCAATTATTGAGGTTGAATCCTTTGCTAAAGACCATTTTCCATTCGCCTTTTTTCCCATTACAAACCAAATAAACTCACCATTACTTTTGAATTCGTATGTCATTTTATTAATAACCTGTTCATTTAAAGTTTTTCTTCCAAGTTCATCAACTTCTTTATTTAATGCTTCTTTAAATATCCATTTTCCTAGAATTAATTTGGAATTTTGTGATTGTGCATTTAAAGTAATAAAGAAAATAAAAATTATTATAAGATTTTTTTTCATATTTATTCTGTTTTTTTATAAATATCCCCTAACGTTCTCAGTCTTTGAGAGCTTTCGGACTTCGGAACCGATTATTTTCTATCAAAGATAAAATTTCTTACGAAATATAAACGTGTATTTACTATAAAATTTGCAATCTTGCTAAGCGCCTGTTGCGTTCGTTATTATTTTTCTTCAAAACTATTCAAGCATTTCAACATAATACTCATATTAGTTTCAAGATTATCTTCCAATTGACAAGAAGCAGTTAATGAGTAAAAAACCTCATTCTGTTTGCTTTTTAAAAATAAAGAAATTGTTTCTGTAGATTTTTTATTGTCCGATTTAAAATGAAAAAAGTAAGATTCATAACTCGTATTTTTAGTTTTACCACTTTCTACAATTTTATTATTAGAATTTTTTTTAACTAACTTTTTCATTGATTCAAATTCTGTTTTCAAATCGTTATTATTTTCTAAACTTTTAAACTTTTGTACAGAGATTATTTTAGTGAATTTTGTTATCGAATCTGTATGTACAGCATCAATTCCAAGAATGATTTGTTTATTATCATATTGTTCAGCTTTCCAAAACCAATTTTTAGGAATTAAAACTGAAAAATCATTTGTTGGATACGATATTTTTGTTTTTGCGAATTTCACAGGCGAAATTATGTATTCATCCACAGTTGTTAACTTTTTAGAACAAGAGTTTAATGCAAAAAAGATTAATATTAATTTTATGAGTTTCATATTTTCAAAGATTTTCAACATAATGACGCACAACTAATAAATATACGAAAGTCCTTGCGATTTACATAATTTTATTTGGCAAGTAACTTGATAACTATTCTTCAAATATAGAAAAAATTGTTTGAGTTTTGTTTATTTTTTTCTTCAAAGGCGCAAAGTTTTGACTTTAGGACTTTCGACTTTATGACTTTCGCCTTTATGACTTTCGCCTTTATGACTTTCGCCTTTAGGGCTATTTTTCTTATGAAAAACAAAACGTGAAGCATAGCCCTGATGGAGCCGATATCCTTGCGTAGTTTACGGAGCAAGATAAAGGCGAGAGCAGGACAAAATGGCTTTTGGGACGGGTTGGTGTGCTCCTGTTATTGAAATGAGTTGTTAAAAAATGTATTTGGGTGGTTTTATTTGGTTTTAGTAATGTGTATTTATTTTACCTTTGCAAAAAAAACATGACTCCAAAACATCCTGCTGACTCGTTAACGATATTGACTGATTTGGTTTTGCCAAGTGAAACGAACCCTTTGAATAATTTATTTGGTGGTGAATTGCTTGCTAGAATGGATAGGGCGGCGAGTATTGCTGCCAGAAGGCATTCGCGCCGTATTGTGGTTACTGCTTCTGTAAATCATGTGGCTTTTAATAGGGCTATTCCGTTGGGGAGTGTGGTTACTGTTGAGGCGAAGGTGTCAAGGGCTTTTACGAGTTCGATGGAGATTTTTATTGATGTTTGGATTGAGGATAGGGAGTCGGGTAATAGGACTAAGGCGAATGAGGCTATTTATACTTTTGTGGCGGTGAATGAAACGGGTCATCCAGTTGAAGTGCCGCAAATTGTTCCTGAAACGGAGGAGGAAAAGAAACGATTTGATGCTGCTTTGCGAAGAAAACAGCTTAGTTTGGTGCTTGCGGGTAAGATGGCTCCGCATGATGCTACTGAATTGAAGGCTTTGTTTTTGAAATAAAAAAATACCCCGAAAATTAGTTTTCGGGGTATTTTTTTATCTTCTACTTAGCCACAATGATGGGTTGTTTGGGGTTGTGTTTTGGGTAATCATAAATTTCAGGATTGTTTTTCCGTCGGTATCGGTTTTTATTTTGCCGAGTGTTTGCTTGGCTGTTACCATATCGCCTTCTGCCACTGATACTGTGCTTAGGTTTTGGTAAATTGAGAAGTAGTCTCCATGCCTAACCATTACGGCGTATTTATTTCCTATTTTTTGAACTTGTGTTACTTCGCCTTTAAAAACGCATCGGGCTGTTGCGCCGTTTTCGGTTATTATTTTTAGTCCGCTGTTGTTTTCTTCTACGTTTTTGTAAACGGGATGGGGTTGTTTACCGAATCCCATAATAACGTCGCCTTTTTCAACGGGCCATGGCAAACTGCCTTTGTTGGCTTTAAAATTGTCGGCAATTATTTTGCCTTCGGGAGTTAAAACAATTTTTGTTGATGATTCAATTGCTTTGGTTTCGGCTACGGTTGTTGTTTTTGGGTTTGCTTTTGCTTTAGCGGCTGCGGCTTTACGGTTGGCTTCGGCAATTGCTTCTCTTATCATTCGCTGGATTTGAGCATCAATTTTTTTGGTTTCTTGTTGTTTTTTCTTTACTTCGGCAATGATTTGTTTTTTGCTTTTGTTTAGGCTGTTTGTTATTTTTTCTTGTTCAATTTTTTCTTTTACAAGGTCTTGTTTTTGTTTTTCTTGTTCGGAAAGTAGTTTTTCTTTTTCGGTTTTTTGTCCTGAAAGTTTGCGGTTATAATCGTCGAGCTTTTTGGTTTTGTCTTTAATTTCTTCCACCTGCATTTTTCTGTAGTTGGCGTATTGTTTCATGTACTGCATACGTTTGTAGGCTTGTGTGAAATTTTCGGAAGAGAGCAAAAACATGGCTCTACTTTGTTGTGACCGGCTTTTGTATGATTTTAAAATCATGGCGGCATAGTCTTGTTTTAAAACGGCCAGTTCTTTATTTAATTGATTGATTTTAAGTTGGTTAGTGTAAATATCGTTAGAGAGTAGTTTGGCTTGTTTTTCGGTGGTGTTGATTAATTTTTCTTTTAAGCCAATTTTTTCTTTTTGGATTTGCAATAATTTTACGGCTGATTTTTCTTTTTTTCTAACGTCTTGAAGAAGTAATTCTTTTTCGCGAATTTCTTCTTGAAGTTTTGCTTTTTTTTGTTCAAGTTGTTCTTGAGTTTGTTGTCCAAAAGATAACAAACTAACAAAAAGGAATAAAAGGGTGTAACTATATTTTTGCATGATTTTATTTGCTTCTAAAGCCTAATTGGCAATTTGTATTTGTTGGTAACCTTCGGGCACGCTGTACGGAAAACTTAGTTCTTCGTTTTTTACTATTGATTTGTACTCTACCTCAATTGAAGTGTTTTTGTTGTTTTGATTTGCGTTTATTGCAAACAATTGAGGTAGAAAAATTTGGTCGTATTGTTTGTAATTTGGATACAGCAGTTGCAGTTGTCTGTACTGCAAAGGCTGTTCAATAACTTGCTTTTTTACCAATCCATTTTGTGCTTCTAAATAAAATGCTTTTAGGGTAGTTGCATCTGATGAATCTTCTAATTTGAATAAATTATCAACAACTTCTATATTGTATTTTTTTGCATTAATATCGTCAAGAGCTTTGCCTATTAGCATGTTTTGTACTTTAAAAAAGTCTAAATCAGTTCCAATCCATTGGCTAAGCATGGTGTAATTTCCTTCAAAATAATTGTTGCCCATTTTTTCATAATATTGCACTGAGCTTGGAGTAATTAATGCTTTTGCCATTGTAATTCCTAAAAAACGAATGCTTATTAATATTTTTTGGTTTTTTTGAATTTTAATATCGGCAGTAACACTTTGTGATTGGTTATCGTCTTGGTATTTTACGTTGGCTTTAATGTATAACGACGAAAAATCAATATTGTTTTGGTTGTATTTTTGAAATAATGAGTCGGTTGATTTGTTGTTTTTTATTATTTCGGGTTGCGCCAAAACGGCTTTTGTTTTACAAGAAACAAAAGCAAGTATAGCTAGTAAAATAATAATTTTTTTCATTATTTTTTGGTTTTATTAATCAAGTCGTTGGCTTTTTTAAAATAAATTTCTTTCTTTTTGGAATCGCCTAAACCGTTAAAGGCTTCACCAAGTTGAATCATAAAATTAATTTCCAAAGTTACGTTATCTATCACAAAATCTGTACCTGATTCCAAAACATCTTTTGCTTTTTTATAGTTTTGTAATTGGTTGTTTGCCAGTCCATTATAATAATACAGTTCGGGTTGTGTTGGAAAAAGTTGTATTTGATTATTTGACGCAAGTTCCAATTCGTTAAACTGTGTACTATCTGTATAAGCTTGAAGCAAAAGCAGAATTGTTTCCATATCGTCTTTTGCCGAATTGAGGTGTACTTTGTAAAATTTTATGGCTTTGGTGTAATTTTTTTTGGCTTGAAAAAATTTTCCTATTTCTTTGGCAACTTGAACTTCTTTGTCGTTATCAAAATAACTAATTGCTTTTTCTAAATCTGATTCAAGTTCAGGTTTTGCTTGGGCAAAAATCAAAAATTCATTAAAAATTCTGTGTTTTATTTTTTTGTCAATTTTTTCGCTGTTAAGGGCTTTATTCATTGAAATAATCGCTTGTTGACTATCATTATTATTTAAATGAAATTTAAACAAACTTACTTGTGCCCAATCAGAATTTGGCAGTTCTTTTTCAAGTTGTTTAGCAACTTGGTTTGCCTTTTCTTCCTGATTGCTTTTAGAATATAAATAAATTAACGAAATATAATTGGTTTCTTCTTTTGGGTTGTTTTTTATTTGTTTGATTAAATTTTCCTTTTCGGCGCCTTGAAAACGGGAGTCTTGCAAAATTTGAAGTTTGTAGTTGTCTCTTTTATCTGTTTCGCCAATAGTTTGGTTGAGTTCGTTTATTAAGTCCAGTGCTTTGTCAAATTGTTGTGTACTCATATACAAAGAGGTCAAATCTTCTTTGTAATCTATTTTAAACTCAACAAGTTTTTGAACAACTGGAATTGCTTTTAAAAAATCTTTTGATTCATAACAAGCGTCATACATTCCAACCCAATACCATCTGTTTTTTGGATTAATTTCGGATGCTTTTTCAAAATTTTGATAAGCCAAATCATAGTTTTTTTGGTGCAAATAGTTTTTTCCTAACAAAAAGTAAATCACTTCGTTATTCGGTTGCAATTGCTGGCATTTTTCTAATTCTAAAATAGCCTTATCAAAGTTTTCAATTCCTGTTTGTTTGATAGATTCGTAATAATAATTTTCGAACTCATCTGAAACCCCAGCAATATCAAGTCCTTCATCTTGCGCCAAAGCAAAATTTGGCAAGACAAATAAAACGATGATGACTAAAATAAGTGCTGTTTTTTTCATTTTTTTATTCTAAAACGGAATAATCCCCTATACTTATGCTTGTAAAATTTCCATCAAAACTAGCATGATTACCTATCATTGCATTGTCTAAATTGGCATTTTTTATGTGCGAATGTGTTTGAATCAAGCTGTTTTTAATAGTTGCATTGATTACGTGACAACCATCGCCCAAAGATACATTTGGACCTACCGTTGCATTAATCAACACTACATTTTTACCTATATAACAAGGCTGAATAATTGTGCTGTTTTCATTTTTTACATCAAAATCAATCAAATGTTCACCATCGTTGTGCAAAAAATTTAGCATGCGTGAATTGGTTTCAACTGTTACATTTTTGTTTCCACAATCCATCCATTCATCCACTTTACCTGGAACAAATTTCATTCCTTTTGCCATCATTTGTTTGATTCCGTCATTAATTTGATACTCGCCACCGTGAACGATGTTATTGTCCAAAACCGACTGCAATTCATCTTTTAAAACGGCAACATCTTTAAAATAGTATATACCGATTACGGCTAAATCAGAAACAAATTCCTTAGGTTTTTCAACTAGTTCGATAATTTCACCATTTGGATTTAAATTAACCACTCCAAAAGCTTCTGGTTGATCAACTTGCTTTACCCAAATAACACTATCAGCTGATGTATCTAAATCAAAATCGGCACGAATCAACGTATCTGCATAGGCAATTACTGCTGGCCCGCTCAACGAATCTTTGGCACACATAATGGCGTGTCCTGTTCCAAGTGCTTCGTTCTGGTAATAAATGGTTCCTCTTGCACCCAATTTTTGAGCAATCGCAATCAGTTCTTCTTCTACTTTTTTACCAAAACTTTCATGAATAATAAATGCTACTTCGTCAATTTGTTGATTTAAAACACCTGCAATATCTTCAACCAATCGATGTACAATTGGTTTTCCTGCTACAGGTATTAATGGTTTTGGAATGGTTAATGTGTGCGGGCGCAATCTTGATCCGCGTCCTGCCATTGGTACTATTATTTTCATATTAGCCCCCTATCCCCCGAAGGGGGTATTCCTATTAGGGGTCAATAGGTGTTTATAATTTAAATTTACTGTTCTTTTACAAGCATTTTTTAATTCCCCCTTTGGGGGTTAGGGGGCTTACTTCACGCCCGTACTTCCAAAACCGCCTTCGCCTCTTGCTGTTTCAGATAATTCAGTTACTTCAATCCATTCGGCTCGTTCGTGTTTGGCAATAATTAATTGTGCAATTCGTTCGCCGTTTTCAACCACAAAATTATCATTGGATAAATTTACTAAAATTACGCCAATTTCACCTCGATAATCGGCATCAACTGTTCCAGGCGAATTGAGTACTGTTACCCCTTTTTTGGCTGCCAAGCCACTTCTTGGTCTCACTTGTGCTTCGTAACCTATTGGTAATTCAATAAAAAGTCCTGTTTTTACAATGATTCTTTCTAATGGTTTTAAGGTTATTGGTGCTTCAATAGTAGCTCTTAAATCCATTCCTGCCGAAGCAATAGTTTCGTAACTTGGTAATTCGTGTCCCGATTTATTGATGATGTTGATGTTCATTATTTTGATTTTCTTTTAATTATTTTTAATAAGGTTTCTTTTTCATTGTAGTAAATAAAATATAGAAACAGCGAAAGTAAAACAATTTTCAATAGATAGTTTTCTCTTAAAAACGGAATATAAAAAGCAATAGCCGAAAAGGTTATTGATAGTCCTAAATATTTTAAAATTGTATTGATGTCATAAGGAATTGGGTATTTTTTTTGCCCCATTTTATAGGATATAATCATCATGGTTCCATAAGCGGCTAGTGTTGCAATTGCCGATCCAAAGTAGCTGAATTTTTTAATTAGTAAAAAATTTAAAATCAATGTTACTACAGCCCCAACTATTGAAATATACGCCCCAATTTTTGTTTTATCAATCAGTTTATACCAAACTGATAAGTTGGTGTAAATACCCAAGAAAAAATTAGCCAAAACAATTAATGGAACTACTTTAATTGCATCCCAATATTCGTCATTTGGAACCAATACCAGTTTTAATAAATCAATAAAAACAATGACAAACAAACTTATGAACGAACCGAAAATTACAAAATATTTTGTAATAGTTGCATACGTTTGTTGCGCGTTTTCGTTACTTGCATGGCTAAAGAAAAAGGGTTCAATGCCAAGCGTATAAGCTGTTCTAAATAAAACCATAAACATACCAATTTTATAGCAAGCAGAGTAAGCACCAATATCAGCCTTAGAAACGTGCATCCAATCCAAAAGTATTTTATCAAAATGTTCATTGATAGCAAAGGCTAAACCAGCAATTAAAATTGGATAACCATAACTCATCATTTGTTTCCAAAGTTTGAAATCGAATTTCCAATTAATTCTGAAATAATCTGGACAAAGAATTAAAAACGTTAGTAAACTTGCAGTTAAATTTGAAACAAAAATATAACCTACTTGAAAATTTTCGAAATAAATAGTATTCAAAAACCCATCTGGATTAGCCAAAGCCAGATTTGGTAAATATATCAGAAAAAATAGGTTCAATATCATGTTTATAGATACATTCCCAATTTTTATAACTGCATAAACCATGGGTTTCTTTGTTGCTCTAAGCCTTGAAAAAGGGATAATAACTAATGCGTCAAGAACCAAAATCCAAATGGTATAAGTAATATATTCTACTTTTAATGAGGCCCAATTGGCCAATGAATTTCTAAAAAGTAAACAAAAAAACAAAAATAGAATTGACGACCAAAAAAGAGAAACCGTAGCTGTAGAAATGACATTTTTTTTATTTTCTTCTTTATTATAAAATCTAAAAAAAGCAGTTTCCATTCCATAAGATAATATAACATTGAAAAAAACTAACCAAGCAAAAACAATAGAAACATCTGCAAATTCTTGTTTGGGTAAAACATCTACATATAAAGGGTTAAGCATAAAACTTATCATTCGTGGCAAAACAGTTGCCAAGCCATATATCAAGGTTTGCTTAAATAAATTTTTATATAAACTCAAAATAGTTCTTTTTTTTAAAACAAAAATAGTGTTTTCTTTGATTATGAAAATCCATTTTTATCAATAGTTTTAATAAAATGAAATCCTCTCGGCTCATAACCTTGATTATAATAAAAACGATGCGCCTCAAAATTGCCCGAAAAAGCGTCTAAAACAATACAAGTACATGAAAGTTCTTTGGCTTTTTCATCAATATAATCCGTTATTTTTTTGCCAAGTCCTTTTTTTCTATGCTCGGGGTGAACAATAAAATTGTCTATCTCCAAGTAAGGTCCCGTCCACAATTTAGTATTATACCAATACCCAGAAAGCGCAACACATTGGTTATTTTCAAAAACAGCCACTTGTTTATAACCGTTTGGTATCATATCATTCAAATATTTTTGATACTTTTCAATAGTCATTTCGGGATACAAAAACCGGATCGTGTCAATCTCTGCAACCATCTGTTCAACGGATGTAAATTCAACTATTTTCATAAAAAAAATTTAGATCAAACATACAAATAATTTTATTCCTTTTCAGAAGCCACTCCAGCTTTTCGTTTCAAGTCCTCGCTCCAAAAGGGTTTTTTGTATGCCACAAAAGGAGCTTCCGTTGGTCGCTCTTTTGTGCCAACAAAAAATCCCTTTTGGAGCTCCGGGCTTTCCACTACAATCTGGGCTAAAAACCCCGCTATAAATGACATCTATCTTTAAAAAACAAAAAAAGTGTTCTTATAAAAATAAAAACACTTTAATTAATAACTATTTATTCTCTAAAAAATAAACTATCCATTCAACGCCTCTGCTCCACCAACTATCTCTAATATTTCATTAGTAATGGCTGCCTGACGGGCTTTGTTGTAAGTCAATTTCAATTGATTTCTTAAATCCGTTGCGTTGTCGGTAGCTTTGTGCATTGCCGTCATACGAGCGCCATGCTCAGATGCAAATGAATCACGAATAGCTTTGTACAACTGCGTTTTCAATGATTTCGGAATCAAAGTAAGTACAATTTCTTCTTTTGATGGCTCAAAAATATAATCTCCTGTAGAAGCAGGAACATCAGATTTTATAGGTGCCAAAGGCAAAAATTGTTCTGTTTGCACAATTTGAGTAGCCGCATTTTTAAATTGATTATAAATGATTTCGATTTTGTCGTAATCACCATTCACAAATTTTTGCGTTAATGCGTCTGCAATTGTAGCAACATTGTCAAAAGTAAGTGAGTCAAAAACAGCACTTTGATTATCAATTACCGTATTTGTTCTTCCTAATACGTCATTTCCTTTTTTACCAATGGCAAAAACATCCACTTGTTTTCCAGGATACATATCAGTAACCACTTTTACTTGTTTGATTACATTTGTATTAAATGCACCACAAAGACCTCTGTTTGAAGTTATTGCAACAACTAATACTTTCTTAATCTCTCTTTGCGATGAAAAATCACTACCCACACCACCTTCAAGAGTTGAAGACAAGTTTTGTAATAATTCTGTTAATTTTTCGGCATAAGGGCGCATTGCTGTAATTGCATCTTGTGCTTTTTTAAGCTTTGCAGCAGATACCATTTTCATCGCAGATGTGATTTGCATCGTTGATGAAACAGAAGTAATCCTATTACGTATTTCCTTTAAGTTTGCCATGTTTATTTAGTAATTAGTGATAAGTGATTAGTAAATAGCTTTTAACTAATTACTAATCACTTATCACTTAAAAATTAATTATAATTTGCTGCGATTTCTTTTGCAACGCTTTCTAAAACATCAGTAATTTCGTCAGTGAATTTACCTGCTTTTAATGCGTTAAGAATATCTCTATGTTTGTTGTTTAAGAAATCAATATAATTTCTTTCAAACTCTTTTACTTTTTCAACAGGAACAGTTTTCAACAAGTTTTTTGAACCTGCATAAATAATAGCTACCTGATCTTCTACAGTATATGGGTCATTTACTGCTTGTTTCAAGATTTCTACGTTACGTTTTCCTTTTTCAATTACGTTTAAAGTAACTGCATCCAAATCAGAACCAAATTTAGCAAACGCTTCCAATTCACGGAATTGAGCTTGGTCTAATTTTAAAGTACCCGCTACTTTTTTCATTGATTTAATCTGTGCATTTCCACCCACACGAGATACCGAAATACCTACGTTAATTGCAGGACGAACCCCCGAGTTGAACAAATCCCCATCAAGGAAAATTTGTCCGTCAGTAATCGAAATTACGTTGGTTGGGATATAGGCAGATACGTCACCCGCTTGCGTTTCGATAATTGGTAAAGCAGTTAATGAACCTCCACCTTTTACAATACCTTTCAAGTTATCTGGTAAATCGTTCATGTTTTTAGCGATATCGTCATCGGCAATTACTTTACAAGCACGCTCTAATAAACGAGAGTGTAGGTAAAATACGTCTCCTGGATATGCCTCACGTCCTGGTGGTCTTCTTAACAAAAGAGACACCTCACGGTAAGCTACCGCTTGTTTAGATAAATCATCATAAATGATTAATGCCGGACGACCTGAGTCACGGAAATATTCTCCAATTGCGGCACCTGCCATTGGGGCATAAACTTGCATTGGAGCTGGATCAGAAGCATTAGCGGCAACAATTGTTGTATAAGCCATTGCTCCTTTTTCCTCTAATGTTTTTGCAATTAATGCAACTGTTGACGCTTTTTGTCCAATAGCTACATAAATACAATATACGGGTTGACCTGCGTCAAAAAATTCTTTTTGATTTAAGATAGTGTCAATACAAACTGTAGTTTTTCCAGTTTGACGGTCACCAATTACCAACTCACGTTGACCTCTACCAACCGGAATCATTGCGTCGATAGACTTGATACCTGTTTGTAATGGCTCAGTAACTGGCTGACGGAAGATAACTCCAGGAGCTTTTCTTTCCAAAGGCATTTCGTATAATTCGCCAGCAATTGGTCCTTTACCATCAATTGGTTGACCTAATGTGTTAACTACACGTCCTACAATTTGCTCACCAACTTTTAACGAAGCGATACGTTGTGTACGTTTAACAGTAGAACCTTCTCTAATTCCAGTAGATGGTCCTAAAAGTACAACACCAACATTGTCTTCTTCTAAGTTCAATACGATAGCTTCCAATCCGTTATCGAATTGAACTAACTCACCATATTGAGCATTTGATAATCCATAAACACGAGCGATACCATCACCTACTTGTAATACAGTACCTACTTCTTCTAACGATGCACCAGATTCAAAACCTGATAATTGTTGTTTTAATATTGCTGAAATCTCAGCTGGTTTAATTTCCGCCATTTTGATGTATCTTTAATGGTAATCTTAATTACTAAACTCTCTTTTTAATTCTTGTAACTTATTGGCAACAGACGCATTGTACTGCATGTCACCTATTCTTAAAATAAATCCACCGATAATTGATGGGTCTATAGTATTTTCAATTGTAATAGTTTTGTTTGAAAAGCTAGCAATTTTAGCTAAAACTTGTTTTTCTAACTCGGCTGTCAAAGCAATAGCTGTTGTAACAGTTGCGGTTTGAATACCACGGCTAGTGTCAAACAAAGTTGTGTACTCTGAAGCAATTTTGTTAAGAATTTCAAATCTTTTGTTTTCCAATAATAAATCAAATAATTTATTAGTTTGCGGTTCAACAGAAGCAAAAACTTGTTTTAAGGCATTGTTTTTTAACTCTTGTTTTACTGTAGGATTTGATAAAAAATCTTTCAATTCTTGGTTAGCCTCAATTGTACTTCCAATTAATTTCATATCAGTATTTACCGCTTCTGCTTTATTAGCATCGGTAGCAAAATCTAATATTGCTTTTGCATATCTAATCGCTGCTCTTGACATATTGATTAGTTTAATTTAGCGTCACCTAACATTTTCTCAACTAATTTAGTTTGAGAATCTTTGTTAGATAATTCATCTCTTAATACTTTTTCTGCAATTTCTAATGACAATGAAGAAACTTGATTTTTCAATTCGGCCATTGCTGCATTTTTTTCTGATGCAATAGCTGCTTTAGCTTGTTCAATCATTTTTTCTCCTTGTAAGCTTGCATCAGCCTTAGCATCGTTAATCATTTTTTCTCTGATTTCACGAGCATCTTTCAACATCGCCTCACGTTCTGCTCTTGCCTCTGCAAGTAATTTTTCATTATCTGCTTGAAGATTTTGCATTTCTTTTTTAGCATTTTCAGCTGATAATAATGCGTTTTTTATACCTTCTTCTCTTTCGTTAACTGAGTCTAAAATTGGTTTCCATGCGAATTTTTTCAACAATAGAATCAATCCAACAAACAAAATAGTTTGCATAATGAATAAACCAAACGAAAATTGACCTAATAATTCTTCCATTATATATTGTTTTATTTTAATATTTCTAATTATAAATAATTGTTGCAACCAACCGTTGCAACAATTATTTAATAAAATTATTTGCCCATAAAGAATGCAGCAAATCCAATACCTTCAATTAACGCAGCTGCGATAAGCATTGCAGTTTGAATTTTTCCAGAAGCTTCTGGTTGACGAGCAATAGCATCCATTGCTGATCCGCCAATTTTACCGATACCTAAACCAGCACCAATAACAATTAATCCTGCTCCTACTAAATTTGGAATAGTTCCCATAATGTATATATATTAAAAATTAAACATTCTTTTTAAAAGTCCAAAGTTACAAAGTCTAATGTCATAAAGTCAAACTGACTTTAAAACTTTCGACGTTTGAAATTCGGCTTAATGGTGTGCCTCTTCATGATGATGTTCTTCATTTGCTGAACCAAAGTAAAGCGCTGTTAACATCGTGAAAATATAGGCTTGCAATCCTGCAACTAAAATCTCTAGAATTGACAATACAAATGCTAGAACAAATGAAAATCCACTTCCTGCAACATTGTTAAAGGTGTACATCATTGCAATGATACTCATTAATACAATGTGCCCAGCAACCATGTTTGCATATAAACGTATGGTTAATGAAAATGGCTTAATTATTGTTCCTAACAATTCAATTGGTGCCAAAACAATTCTCATTAAAGGTGGAACTCCTGGCATCCAGAAAATATGTCCCCAATAATTTTTATTTGCACTAAATGTTGTGATTAAATAAGTTAATATTGCTAATGATGCTGTAATTGCAATATTACCAGTAACATTTACTCCTAGAGGAGTTAATCCAAACATATTTAAAAACCATATAAAAAAGAATACTGTCAATAAATGACTCATGTATTTTTTATAATGTTTTTCGCCAATATTTGGAATTGCTATTTCATCTCTTACATACAATACTATTGGCTCAAAAAATCTACCTGCTCCAGTTGCAATACCACCATTCTTTTTGTATGATTTTCCTAAGTTTCTAAACAAAATCAACATCAAAATTGCTACAAACAATATCATAACTATATTTTTTGTTATAGAAAAATCTATTGGTTTTGTATTGGTTGTGTGGTGTTTTTCGTCTGTAATAAATGTTCCTTTTGCATCTGTATTATAAACCATTCCGTTGTGATGATTTATTGCAAAATATTTTCCATTCGACTCTGCAACAGCTTCTCCATGATGGAATTTTGACGACATAAAAACATGAAGTCCGTCTTCCCATAAAATTACTGGCAATGGAAAACTTATATGTTTTTCGTGACCAGATTCTTTTCCGTAAGAAAAAATATGAAAATCATGAGAGTCTTGTAAATGATGTTGTATAAAAGCTGCTCTTTCTTCTTCAGGTGTTTTTACTGTTTCTTCATGTGCAGCTTCTTCATGTGCAGCTACTTTTGTTGCAACTGCATGAGCTTCAACTTTTGTTGTGTCAACAGAAGAATTTGCACTCGTAACGAATGGCATAAATGCTAGTACTAACGTCGCGATAAAATGGAGTGGTTTTTTTGAAATCACCATATCTTTATTTTACTTAAATTTTTAGGTTTCTAAAATTTGGTGCAAAGGTACATTTATTATTGCTATTTCAAACAGATTATCGATTTTTTTTAATTGATTTAGATAATTTTTCTTGGTATTATTGCTTTTTATTCAACAACCTTATTGTACTGATTGTTTCTAAAGCTAAATAAAAAAGGAATAAACAAAAAAAATAAATGCGCTCAGTGTGGTTTTGATTATCTGTTGAAATAACCGATTTAAAAACTAAATAGGTTAAAATGACTTTGATACTAGTGGTTGACATAAAAACTAGCCCTACAATATCTTTGTTTTTTGTGTAAACAATTTGTGATACTATTGAAATTAGCACCATTGAAACTGTAAAAAACAAAAAAACTTTTTCTAAACTGAATTGGTTCTGAAATATGTCTTTTTGTTTTAAAATTGAACTACTAGTATAAACTAATGCACAAATAAAAAGCTGTAATAAAAGTAACTTGAAATTATAATTTTTCATGTCTATTTTACTCTGAATTATCCAATTGTTTTACTTGTCTATATACATTATATAAAGCCAAAAAAACACCAAATAAAGTAACACTCTTTGTATAATATTTACCTGGATTTGGGTATTTTGCGTCAAGCCATTGACCTAAATAGGCAAACAAAAAAATAACAATACCCATTTGTAAGGGGATATTGATTAGTCCAAGCCATTTGTTACGCGTTTTTTTCTGTGGTTTGTTTTGCATTTTGTGAGGGTTTACTGTTGGTCATTTCACAAGTTGCATTGAAATTTGCTCCTGGTTCAACAGATAGTTTTCCGCAAATAACTTCTCCTTTTACAAAGGCTCCTTCTTTTAACATTAATGTTTCTGAAACTTGAATTTTTCCATCAAATTTTCCTTCAATGTCACAGTTTTCACAAAGTATGTTTCCAATTATACTTCCAGTTGGGCCAATAACTAATTTTCCTTTTGATTCAAAATCGCCAAGTAACTGACCATCTAACCTAAAATCGGATGGTGATGATATGTTTCCCTTAATAGTTGTTGCTTCTACTATTCGGTTGGTTTTTCCAAGTAAATCGGTGTATGGTTTTTTGGTTTTTTCAAACATGGCATTATGGTTTTTTATTTAATATTTGTTGTACTGGCTCGGGTAAATTTAAAGATTTAGTCATTTCAGGTAGAACGTCGTTTGTGTTCATGTCTCCTAAAGCAGGATTTGATGATTTTTCGTTGGTTGCAGATGTTGATTTTTTCGATTCGGGTTTTACGTTATTCAATGCATTTTTTACCTCTTGTTTTGTTACACTGGTGTTTTTGTCATCAATGGTTACGGTTGTGGAATTTAAAGTTCTGTCTTTTACTTCTATCGGTTTTGTTATCCAATTTTCAGTAACATATTCTGGAAACAGCTTTTTCATTTGAACTATTTTATAGTTTTCATTTGAAATAATATAAGCCGTTTCGGTAACTTTATACTCTTTAATTTCTTTTAAAACTACCGCAGCGTTGGATGCGCTTTCCAGAGATTTGAAGCCATGAATTACAATAAAATTGTTTTCTATTGTATAAATATCTGTCGAAAAAGTTAAGCGATCGGTGCTTCTGTCTTTGATGAATTTTGTTATTTTTTCAATTAATTTATCCGTATTTGGGTCTGTTACATCTTTTGGTTGGTAAACAATTTTCCAACTAACAGGTGTTTCTGTATTAAAAGTTAACGACTCCAAATAGGGTATTCTGTTTGCTAAAAAAAGTTCTGCTTCTTTTCCTTCTGGCACATTTGGGTAGGTTAATGCAATATAATTTAAGTGCTTTTTGTATTCGCTTAGTCCTTTTAATTTAGCCAATAAATTTGCCTTTAAAAATTCTAATTTAGGCAGTATTTCTTCGCCAGTGTATTGTTCAATGGCTTGGTTGGTTTTGATATAGGTTTCTCTTAACAACCCTTTTTCAAAATCTTTGTATAATGATTTAAAAGCCTCGTCGGGTGTTGAAAATGTTTGGGTTTCTGTTTCAGTATTGTTGATAATTTGTGCATATCGTGAATCTGGATATAATTCTGAAATTTTTTGTTTCATTGCTAATGCCTTATCCTGATTGGTCAATTGATAAATTTTATACAAATTGTACATTGATGGTAAAATCAATCGCTCTTCGGGAGCGTTGGCTAGTAATTTCTCAAATTTATCTGTTGCTCTTTTGTATTCTTTGAATTTTTCTTTATAAATAACTCCTAATTGGTAGTAGGCAAAGTTTCGGTCTTTTTGTAAGGATACGATTGTGTCTTTTTGAGTTGGTATTTGATTGATATAATACGCAACTGTATATTTTTCATCAACAATTTCTCCTTTGTTTAAAAGGTCTTTGTTTGCTAAATTTTCTGATTCCGATGTGTTATCTTGGTTACTATTAGATTCTGATTTAGCTTCTCTCCAATTTGTTCCGGCTAATCGGTTACCCCATTTTTTCTTAAACTCTATTTTACCAAAGGCCACTGTTGTTGGGTTATAAAAATAAAATTGCCCCGAATTGTTTTTGCTTTCTGCTGTTGGTATAACCATCTTTGGGGCAGTGTTACTAACCTCGATATTTTTAGCGTTTGCTTCTTTAATCTGGTCAAGTTTTGCTTTATCATCGGCAATTTTTTGTTTTTTTAATGCCTCTGTTTTTAGTTTTTCAATGTGTTTTTGAAAATATTTTTCGCGCTCAGCTCCTGTTAATGCAACTACATTTAATATGCTGTCGTTTTTTTGAGCAATTGCCTCATATTTAATAACATCTTGAAGATTTTCACGTTTCTTTTTTATTGCTTTTGCCTCTCTTGTTTTAGGATTTAGCACAACTAAGGTGCTATCAAAATATTTACCTGCAACTTCATATTGCGCTGCATTAAATTTGATTTCGGCAATATTTCTATAATTGGAAGCTTGTAGGTACTGGTCGCCTTTTTTTAATTTTAAAGATGTATTATAAAAAGAAATGGCTTGCTCGGTTTTGTTTAATTTTTCATAAAACAATCCCATTTGATGATTTAATACATCCAAAAATGGTCTGTTTTCTCTATCTTTCAATAGTTTGTCAAATTTTTTTAAAAAAACTAAAGTATCTCCGTTTTTGCTATCAAATTGGGCAGCTTGTTTTGCATGGGATTGGATTACATAACTTCTGGCCGATTTTCTGTTCATATTTATTACCTCTTGAAACATTGCAAATGCGCTGTCCTTGTGTCCCATTTGCTCATAAAGTTGTCCAAGTATAAATCGGTAGCGTGCTTTTTCTTCGTTTATTTTGGTAAATTCGGTTGCGATTTTTAATTTAGCTACTGCGCTGTCTTTTTCTTTAATATTAATAAATGCTTGTGCTAAAGTGGCATTTGCATCAGCAAAAATTTGATCTTTGTATTTTATTTCTTTTAATAATCGTCGTAAATTGTTAATAGCCAACTCATCGTTATCCATTCGCATATTGGTTTTTTCGCGCCAAATTCGTACTTCATGGATTTTATCAGAAGAAGGGTATTTGTATAGAACATAATTAAATGCTTCCAAAGCAGGAACAAAGCGTTGGTCGTAATATCTTGTTTTGCCAAGAAGTAAATGTGCCTCGTCCATTTGAGGGTTTTTTTCACTTCCGGCTATGTTCATTGAGTGTTTTTGGATAGCTTTTGTAGCTTTTTCTTCGGCACGCTCAAAGTTGGTGTTTTTTGGGGTTTCGTTTGAAAATTGATCTTCAGAAACTTGCATGCGTTCCACAGGAAGGATTTCCCAAAAATTATCTTTGTACTGCGATTTTAAATCTGATACTCCTTTTTCAAGAGCAATTCCGCCATTATAAAGAATGTTGTATTCCGTACTTAATGCGTGTGAATTTCGGGATAAAAAAGTGTTTTTCTTAGTTGAACAAGCAACTAAAAATCCAAATATTACCAGAAAAATAATTTGTTTATATGCTTTGGCTTTCAATGTAAATCGTTTTTAATGTAACTCAATAATGTCACTTTTAGTGTAACTAATTGGTAAAATTACACTTCTTTTTGATACTTGGAAAAAAAAAAGCCTTTTTTTAAAAATAATTTTAATTGTTCGCTCTACATATTTACATGAAAAAAGTTTTTTAAATACATTTAAACTGCAAAAAATGCTTCTAATTCTTTCAATGTTTCTGGAGATGTTTGAATATCTTTTACAATTTCGCCTTTGTTTAAAGCCACAATTCTGTTGCACACCTCAACCGTATGAACCAAATCGTGTGACGAAACTAAAACAGTAACTTCTGGATTTTCAGACAATTCTTTGATGATTATTTTTAATCTATTTACAGTTGTAGGATCTAGGTTTGCAAATGGTTCGTCAAGAATTACAACTTCGGGATTTCCTATTAAAGTGGCTATAATTCCCACTTTTTTCATATTCCCTTTTGACAAATCACGTAAATATTTTTTGCTGTTTAAAATTTCACCATTAAAAAATTCATCGTGTTTTGCCAAAAGCGCATCTACATCTGATTTGTTTTGACCTCTCAAATCTCCAATAAAATAGAAATATTCTTCTGCGGTTAAATATCCGATTAGAAAACTTTCGTCAATAAATGCTGCTGTAAATGGTTTCCAATCTTCGCTCTTGTTTACTTGAATTGATTTGTTTTTTATAAATCCTGTTGAGGGTTGAATTAAATCTAAAAGCAAACTGAAAAAAGTAGTTTTTCCTGCTCCATTATTTCCTACCAAGCCAAAACTTTGCCCTTTTGGGATGTCTAGATTGGTTATGTTTAATACTTTAACTCCGTTGTTATATGTTTTTGAAAGATTGTTTACTTGTATCATTTTTTTATAATTTGTGATTAGTGATTTGTCTAAAACTAATTTTTTTGTTTGTATGCAGCTATCGTTGCGTATTTTTCTCTCTTATATATTTTTTCGATTTGATTGAAAACGTAATTTCTAAAAGCAAATCCTAAAATTCCGGCAAGAACTACAAAGAGTAACCCAATGTTTGGTGAAAAAATGTAATAACCAATTGCATATAAAATTAATGGCACCAACATTTTGGGTAACGAAATAAGCATGGTTTTTATGTTAAACGCTTGTTTGTCTCCAAAAGCTCCCTTTCCGGTACTTAAATCGATTGGTGTTTTTACAAACGCGCCGCCAAGCATAACTAAATGAGAGTTTACACCTATGTTAAAAATAGCCCCACATACCACTAATAAATAGTTGTGTACGCCAAAAAATAAATAAAAGGAAGCTAAAATAGTTGAAATTATTGTTCCTATAACCATCAGCCACCATTTGGATTGGATATATTGTCTGTAGGGTATGTTTTGACTCATCATTAATTGATAATAGGCACTGTCCCAACTGGGTACAAATTGTCCAAAAATGAAAAGAAATCCTCCCGAAACAAAAATCCCAGCAAAGATCCCCATAATTGCAGGTTGAGTCGGATTATTAAAAAAGAAAAAACCATAAAAAATAAATAAAAAACTCATAAACAAAGTTGTTTTAGATCGTTTGTTTCTCATTAATAATCGGAGGTCGTTTTTTAAAAAAGTGCCTAACACCCCATACTGATCAAGAAAAGTAAAATTTTGAGTTTTGGCAGTGTCGTTTTTCGTAGCTAATCCTTCGTCTAGATTTAAGTTGCTTTTAAAATAATTAAAAGCAAAATAATAGGCTGCGACAACCAAAATAATCGGTATCAAAAAAACAAAAGCCGTATCATACATTCCTTGAAAAAAGGGCTGCGAATATAGTGTAATATCAAATAATTGGTAATAATGCACCAAGCCTAAACCCACAATTATAGCCAAAACCGTGTAAAAAACACTGTCTTTATTATTGATTAATATGTTTATAAAATTATTAAAATAAATGAGTGCCATAATGCCTAAATGCCACAAAATTACATTCAAAACAGCATAGCCATTCATCAATAAAACAATAGAAAACGGAATAAAAAACAACGCGTGCAACCAATTAAAAAAAGACAAAGCTGTTTTTCCTAATGCAAAATGAACGATTGTATTTCTTTTTATCGGTAATGTCAACAACGGACGAATATTCATAACAGGCATTTTTTGTAAAAAATACCTAAACAGTAAATCAACAAACACATAATAAATCATAAATTTGTTAACTGTTGAAAGCGGTTCGAGTCCATTTTCTTTTAAAATAAAGAATGCACCAATTCCTGCCCCTGCAAAAATTACCATGAAATAAACTGCAAAAAAACCCATAAAGATTTTCATTGCAATAGTAGTTCCTAAAGAAGCCGAACGAAGAAATGCCTTCCATTCTAGCATGATAAAATGTTTGACCATATTGAGTTTTTTGGGTTTCTATAATTAGATAATAAATGTTGAAAAATGTTACAATGTTTAGGTAAAAAGTTTATATTCAGGATAGGTCTCTTTAAGATATTCATCTGCTTTGGATGGAATTAAAATTAAAACAATGTATGCTACCAATACCAAAAGTACAATAAAAAAACTAATCAATACCAACAACCAATTGGCATAATTATCACCTTTTAAATGAATAGCAAGTTGAATGGGCAAATTTATAAATACAGACATGCCATAAAATCTAAAAATGAGTTCTTCAAACATCCATTTTTTACCCGATAATCGAGTTTGTTTTTTGCTTTTTTGGAAATTAAAAATAATTCCAAAAAAGAATACTATTGCAAGTAAAACGAATATTGTTTGAAATATAGGGTAGTCTTTTTGCCAAAACTTTAACGCTACATAAACCGTTGCGATAGAGAATATTGTGCTTATAATTTTAGGAATCGTAAAAAAGGTTTTTAAGTTTTTTAAGGTTCTGAAATTATTTGTGTGGATTAATAAAAAATATACAAGAGATTTTACAGATGAAGAAGTTAAGGCTTTATAGAACATAATTTCTTAATTGTTTAAGAACAAAATCTTATAAATTTTAATACAAACCTACACATATAGCGGTACAACCAATTTTTGATTTTGCAAACCTACATAGAATTTTATATACCTAAATATTTTTGTTGAACTAATAGGTTTCTTACCTTTGTAAAAATTTGTTTACATGTCACATTTCTATAAATTACAAATAAAAGAAGTAAAACGCGAAACTCCAAGTGCTGTTTCTGTATCATTTACTGTTCCTTCAGAATTAAAAAATACTTACCAATTTATTGCAGGTCAGTATATTAATATAAAATTAACCCTTGACGGAAAAGAAATTCGTAGGGCTTATTCTATCTGTTCTTCTCCTGAGAGTGAGGAATTGCGTATTGCGATAAAATCTGTTAAAAACGGTCTTTTCTCTACATTTGCTAACGAAAATCTAAAAGCCGGCGACCTCCTTGAAGTGGGAACTCCTGAAGGTAAATTTACATTTGAACCGCAAGCAAACAGACAAAGAAATTATGCCGCATTTGTTGCTGGAAGCGGAATTACTCCTGTTATGTCTATCTTGAAATCGGTTTTGCATAACGAAAAAGATAGTTCTTTTGTTTTGGTTTACGGAAATAAAAATAATGATGAAACCATTTTTTATCAAGAATTACACAATTTACAACAACAATATGTAGGTAGGTTTTTTGTACATTATGTATTTAGTCAAATAATTGTTCCAAACGAATTGTATGGTCGAATTGACAAGGCCAACGTGAATCTTGTTTTGAACAACAAACATCAAGAAAAAGAGTTTTCTAAATATTATCTGTGTGGTCCAGAAGAGATGATTAATTTGGTTTCCGATGTTTTAAAAGAACACAATGTAGCCGATAAAAACATCAAATTTGAGTTGTTTACCACCTCATCTTCGGCAGAAAAACAAATTGCAACTTCAGAAAATGGTCATACCAAAATAACCGTTTTGGTTGACAATGAAGAAACAACTTTTGAAATGAACCAAAAAGAAACAATACTAGATGCCTCCTTAAAAAAAGGTATTGACGCTCCCTATTCTTGCCAAGGCGGTGTTTGCAGTAGTTGTTTGGCGCGTGTAACAAAAGGTAGTGCCGAAATGAAAAAAAATTCGATTTTATCTGACAAAGAAATTCAGGACGGTTTAATTTTAACTTGCCAGGCGCATCCAACAAGCAGCGAAATTGTTGTCGATTTTGATGATGTTTAGATTGTTAAAATTCTAAATTGTGTGTTTTTTCCATGGTACGAAACAAACTTGATATTTTTAAGAAAGCGCAAGATCTTTTGGACGAACCCGAGGTCCAAGAGCTTTTGGACTATTGTGAACAACTTGAAGATGAGTTGGTTGATTTTAAATTTGAAAAAAAAAGCAATAAAGAATTAATCATGCTCGACATGTTAAAAGAAGTAATTAAAGGGTGCAATGCTATTGAAAAAGAACAAATGGAACACGAACGATTTGGATTTGAAGCGCCAAACTATAAAGTAACAATTGCCAATTTAAAACACTACATTTTGGGAATTTGTAAAGACAATCAAATTTATTTATAACTAGTTAAATAAATTATTGGTTTATTACACTATTTATTTTGTTCACCACACTTTCAACAGAAATACTTCGCATCACATCTTGATAACCTTCAACTATTTTATTTCCATAAACAGATGTAGGCAACAAAGGGTACTTTTGTCTGTCTGCCGTAAGGCTTAATTCCATTGGTTGATTAAATGGAGCAAATCCCGCAAACGGATGTGTAGCACCCCAAAGTGTGATTACTTTTTTACCAAGCATGGCGGCAATATGTCCGTTTCCTGAATCCATGGACACCATTACATCCAATTGAGATATGAGTTGTAACTCGTGCAAAAGATCAAGTTTGCCTGCAACAACAATGCAGTTTTTTTTGTTTGTAGAAAAAGAATTTAAAATCTCCGTTTCGTGTTTTCCCCCTCCAAAAAGAAAAATTTGGTAATTGGAATTTTTAGCTAAAATAGCTATAACTTGTTGCATCAAATCAATTGGATACACCTTACTTTGGTATTGTGCAAAAGGTGCAATTCCAATCCATTTTTGATTGTTTTTTTCGCCTGAAATGGTATGTGTTTTTTCAGACAATGCTAAATTAGGAAATTCAGGTTGGTTCAAATTAACAGAAAAACCAAGTTGTTCAAAGGTTTGAATATGCCTGTCAAACATTGTTTTTACGGGTTCAAAAATTTTATTTTTGGCTCTTGTTAAGGCCTTTTTTTCTTTTCTGCCTTTATCTGTAAAAGCAACTTTTTTTCCGCTCAAGGCAAATAAAGTTCTGATGATTTTAGATCGTAAAACATTATGCAAATCGGCAAATGCATCGATGTTTAATTTTTTTAAATCAAAAAACAATCTAATCAACCCGAAAAAACCTTTGTGTCTTTTTTTTACATCTATTGCAAAAAACGTTACGTTTGGAATTTGATTAAAAAAAGGTTCAAAAAAAGGTCTTGATATTACCGTTATTTGAATAGAATGATGTTGCTCAGAAAGAGCTCTTACGATAGGTGAAATCATCGCCACATCGCCCATGGCAGACAATCTAAAAACTCCAATATGGTTTGTTTTTTTTGACAAATTATTTTTTATTTTGGTATAAAACAGGGTTCAAATCGTCGTCGTTATACATTTTCATTTGTTTGTACACCTTCATAAATTTATCTCCATTTTCAATATCGGCAAGTAAATCGTCAATTGCTATGGACAAATCTAAACGTTGTTCTAAAAGTACATTCAATTTTTCTTGGCATTTGTCTTTGTGCTCTTGCGAGGCATTTTCACGGGTAACTTCCTCTTGCATGTGATATATTTTCAATGCTAGAATCGATAATCTATCAATGGTCCAAGCGGGACTTTCAGAATTGATTTTTGCAGTAGTTTTTACATCAACATGCGCATATTTTTGCAAAAAATAACTGTCTATATACTCTACCATATCGGTACGCTCTTGGTTGGAGGCATCAATCTTTCTTTTTAAGGTCAAAGCAGCAACGGGGTCAATATTTGGGTCCCTAATTATGTCTTCATAATGCCACTGTACAGTATCAATCCAGTTTTTGAAGTACAATAAATGTTCTATTTGATCCTTTGGAAAAGGATTGTTTATGGGTTGATTTACATCGTCAGTAACGTGATAATCCTTTATACTTTGTTGGAATATTGAATAGGCAAATTTTGAAAACATAACTTTAAATTTTATTTACAAATATAGTTTTTATACTTTTAACCTGAAAATATAAATTATTTAAATAATGATCCTACATCATCTGTCTGAAAACAATAGCGTTCTGAACCATTTTTTATCTCAAATTAGAGATGTTACTATACAAAAAGACAGTATGCGTTTTAGAAAAAACATGGAACGAATTGGCGAAATTATGGCTTATGAAATGAGTAAGCAATTTAGTTTTGTTCCACAAAAAACAACCACTCCACTTGGAGAAAAGGCAACTTATTTTGTAGAAAACCCAATTGTCATTTGTTCTGTTTTACGAGCTGGTTTGGCTTTACATACAGGATTTACCTCATTTTTTGATGAGGCAGAAAACGGATATATTTCAGCCTATAGACATCATTTTGACGGGAGCAACAAATTTGAAATTGTTGTTCAATACAAAGCAGTTCCAGCATTTGCAGATAAAAATGTAGTTTTGGTTGATCCCATGTTGGCAACTGGAGCTTCACTGGTTGCTGTTTATAATAAAATTATGGCGCATGAAAATCCAAAAGAAATTCATATTGCCGTTGTGGTTGCTGCACCTGAAGGGATAGCTTTTTTAGAAAAAAACCTGCCTAACAATTGCCATTTGTGGATTGCTGCTATTGATGAAAAATTGAATGCCGCTAACTATATAGTTCCTGGCCTTGGAGATGCGGGTGACTTGGCCTTTGGCAATAAATTATAGTTGCAAAAAATAGGCTATTGTCCCCAAAAGCAAACACCCGTACAAAACAATTTCTTTTTGCTTGTTGCTATTGTTGTATTCAATAAAACTAGTTGCTAAAGTTGCTAAAGGGAAAAAGGTTAGCAATAAAAAATCGTTGGTTTTGTTGGTTGAAATGAAAAAAATAACCAAACTTATTACCAATGATAACAGCACTTTTTTAAATGATGCCTGCAAGTTTAACGGACGGTTGCCAATAGAAAAAATCATTGCGCCTAGAAAAAATAGAACTACAACTGAAAAAAGGGATAACGCGAAATTTTCATAACTATTTTTAAAATAGTCAAATTTAAAATTAAGTACAGCTGATTGAAAATAGTTTGCAATTAAACTAGAATCAAATATAAAAGAAAATAAAGTAAAAATTACAACAAAAGTAAAAAAAGAAACAAAGGGTATAAGCCAATTTCTATAATCTCTAGAAACATGAAAAATAATTGAGGCATAGACCACCAAAATAAATAAAATACTCCAAAATTGGAAAATACTGGCAACAAAAATCCACAAGGAAGCGTCAAATATTTTTTCTTTAGGAAATTTTAATGTTTGAAGCGATATTAACCTTCTGAGGGCTAATAAAATGAAAAAATTGGTTACTAATAGTTTTAGATTGTCAAAAATTGAGGGGAAAAACAGCAGAAATACAAAATAAAAAAAAGCGGTATAAGTACTGTCTCTAGTAAGATTGTTTTTTTTTACAACAAAATTTATTATAAAAAAAGTGGCAGCAATAATTCCCAAATAGCCTATTTTTGAAAAGGCAATTATTGGGGTATTAAAACCGCTTTCCGTTTGAAAATGGAATAAAAAATAGCACAAAACCATTGAAATTATTAACAATGAATAATTTATTGGTGTAGATTTTTTAAAAAAGCTTGTTATCATGAGTATATTTTATACTTTTGTGGATGTAAATATAACACTTGTTTAAAAATGAAAGCATTATTCGAAGCAATTCAGACTCTTTTTGTGGATTTTTTATTTGTTCCACTTGATCTTTTAAGAAAATTAGAACTAAGCACTTGGGTTGGAGCTAATTTTATTAATTGGGTTTTTATGGGTATCTGTTCCTATTTCATCTGGTATTGGGTTAAACAATTAAAGCTTCACAAAGCTAACAACGAAGAAACTCAAGATACAACGGCTCACTCTTTTTTAAAGTAAGTCGAAACCAATATCTTTTCTAAAATACATCTTATCAAAATGTAGCTTGTCTATATTTTGGTAGGATTTTTTTATGGCCTCCTGAAAATCAACTCCGAAAGAAGTTACAGCTAATACCCTTCCACCGTTTGAAACGATAGCTCCGTCTTTTATTTTTGTGCCAGCATGAAAAACTATTGATTCGGTTACTGTATCAATTCCCGTAATTATTTTTTCTTTTTCATACTCTTCAGGGTAACCTCCCGATACGACCATAATTGTAGTTGCGCTTCTCGGGTCAATTTCCAACGTAACTTCATCGAGTTTTTCATTGGCTACAGCCTCAAATAGTGCCACCAAATCAGATTGTAGTCTTGGAATTACTACTTCGGTTTCTGGGTCGCCCATTCTAACATTGTATTCTATTACAATTGGCTCGCCTTTTACATTTATTAATCCAATAAAAATAAATCCTTTGTACTCAATATTATCTTTTTTAAGCCCTTCAATTGTTGGTTTTACAATTCTATTTTCTATTTTTTCTAATAATACTTCATCCGCAAAAGGCACTGGCGAAACCGCTCCCATTCCTCCTGTATTTAAGCCTGTATCGCCCTCACCTATTCGTTTGTAATCTTTGGCAGTTGGCAGTATTTTGTAATTTTTGCCATCTGTTAATACAAAACAACTCAATTCAATTCCATCAAGAAATTCTTCTATAACAACTTTGGCACTTGCATTTCCAAATTTAGCATGAACTAGCATGTTTTTCAATTCGGTTTGCGCCTCCTCAAGGTCTTGAATAATTAAAACGCCTTTGCCTGCTGCAAGTCCATCAGCTTTTAATACAAATGGAGGGGTTAACGTTTCCAAAAAAGCACAACCTTCAGTAACTGTTTGGGCTGTAAAACTGTTGTAAGCTGCGGTTGGAATATTGTTTTTTACTAAAAATTGTTTAGCAAACTCTTTACTTCCTTCAAGCTGAGCACCTTTTTTTGAGGGTCCAATAACTGGAATTGTATTTAATGATGGATCGTTTTTGAAAAAATCATAAATTCCGTTTACTAAAGGATCTTCAGGACCAACTACTACCATGTTGATCTTATTAGTTATCACAAATAATTTTATAGCATCAAAATCCAATATATTCAACTCCACATTGGTTGCTATTGATGCTGTCCCTGCATTTCCAGGAGCAACAAATAATTTATTGCATTTTGAACTTTGAATCATTTTCCATGCCAAAGCGTGTTCTCTGCCACCCGATCCTAGTAATAAAATTGTCATTTTTTGTGATTTTTTAATTATGAAATTATAATTAGTTTATTGTATAAGTTGCTAAATGTGAAATTAATAGGCTTTCTTTTCGCCCTTAACTGCATTAAAAACAGTAAGTAAAATGATTTTTAAATCCAGTAATAACGACCAGTTTTCAAGGTAAAAAATATCATATTTTACCCTATTTATTATGTCTCGTTCGCTTTCAATTTCTCCTCTAAAACCATTTGTTTGTGCAAGTCCTGTAATACCCGGTTTTATAAAATGGCGTACCATAAATTTGTCAACACTTTTGGCATACTTTTCAGTGTGACTAACCATGTGAGGTCGGGGTCCAACAACCGACATGGTGCCTAAAAAGGCGTTAAAAAACTGAGGTAGTTCGTCCATACTCGTTTTTCGGATAAACTTGCCTATTTTAGTTATACGAGGGTCATTTTTAGATACTTGTTCAACATCTGCTATTTCGTTAACGCGCATCGACCTAAATTTGTAACATGAAAATTCTGCATAATTTAAACCGTTTCGTTTTTGTTTAAAAAACACTGGCCCTTTTGATTCTAATTTTATTAATAAAGCAAGTATTGGAATTAACCATGATAATAATAAAACAATTATTAATGATGAGAAAACGATGTCAAAAATTCGTTTTAGTAATTTATTTGCGTGCTTATCTAAAGGTGTATTTCTGAGTGATATAATTGGGATATAACCATAATAATCCAACATTAAATTTCGTGACAAAACATCTTTATTGTTAGGCAAAAACTTTAAAACCTTTAAATTATTATCTGTAAAATCAACAAATTTATTTATGTCAGAATTTGAAAAACTGGACAAAGCACAATAAATTTCGTCGATGTTGTTTTGATTTACAAATGAAAAACAATCATCAAAGTCAACTTCTTTTTCAGATTTAAATTCAAAAATTGCTTCAAGTTTATAACCATAATCTGGGTTTTTATTAAAAAATTCAGCCAGCTGAGTTACTTTTTTACCTGAACCAACTATAATTACTTTTCTGAAGTTTCCGCCAAAAAAAGCCCTGAATTTTCGTAAAAAAAAGTAAATAAAAAATTTATCGAGAGAAATTATTGAAATTGAAATGGCTACATAATTTACCATTTGAGTTGGTGAAGAAAACTTATAAAAATAACCTAAATAAGCAAAATTAATCAACAAATAAAGTACACTTTGTTTGAGAATTTTTCCTAATATTTCAATTGATTTTGTAAAACGATAAACTTCATAAAATTGAATATTCCAAGATATAAGGAGCCATGCTATAGTTGTAAAAAAATGAAATTTTTGTTCGTTTAACTCGGTTGGGAGTACAACAGAAATAAAAATATTTATTACAGCTATATCAAATAAATAAGAAAATGGCCTTATGTATCCTGAATATCTTTTGTTGGTTGTGTTCAATTTATACTATATATTTTGAAAAATCTTTATGTTCTTCTTTTAATAATTCTTCGGTTGATAATGATTTGAAATAATCATACGTTAATTTCATACCTTCTTCTCTTGTTACTTTAGCTTCCCATCCCAAAATTTGTTTCGCTTTGGTTGTGTCGGGTTGCCTTTGAAGCGGATCATTTATTGGTAAAGGGTGATAAACCACTTTTTGTTCGGTTCCAGTGAGTTTAATTATTTCATCTGCAAAGTCTTTTATAGTAATTTCATCAGGATTACCAATATTTACAGGTAAATGATAGTCCGAATGAAGCAGCCTAAAAATACCCTCTACTTGATCTGTAACATAACAAAAAGAACGTGTTTGCATACCATCCCCAAAAATAGTTAGATCTTCGCCACGCAGGGCTTGTCCAATAAATGCTGGGATAACTCTACCATCGTTAAGGCGCATTCTTGGTCCATAGGTATTAAAGATTCTCACAATCCTAGTTTCCACACCATGAAACGTGTGGTAAGCCATTGTTATAGATTCTTGAAAACGTTTGGCTTCGTCATAAACGCCTCTTGGTCCAATTGTGTTCACGTTTCCGTAATATTCCTCAGTTTGTGGGTGTACCAATGGGTCGCCATAAATTTCAGAGGTTGAGGCTATTAATATTCTTGCTTTTTTTACTCGTGCCAATCCTAACAAATTGTGGGTGCCTAACGAACCAACTTTTAATGTTTGAATTGGTATTTTTAAATAATCGATAGGGCTTGCTGGCGAGGCAAAATGTAAAATATAATCAAGTTTGCCAGGTATATGTACAAATTTTGTAATATCATGATGATAAAACTCAAAATGTTCTAATTTAAAAAGGTGTTCAATGTTTTTTAAATCACCCGTAATTAAATTGTCCATGCCAATAACATGGTATCCTTCATTAATAAATCTATCGCAAAGGTGCGAACCTAAAAAACCTGCAGCTCCTGTAATTAATATTTTTTTCATTTTATATATTTTTTTGTGTGGCTTCTTTTTGCATAAAAATGCAATAAAATACGATGAAAAAGGTTACCCCTCTTTGTCTCCACAAAAATGATTCGGTCAAAAATAAGCTTATCATTAGAATTGAGAAAGAAATATGCAAAAAATTTCGAGTTTCAAATGCTTTTTTTATTGAAAAAAAGAATATTAAAAGTAAAAACATAAATCCTACAATACCTAATTCAGCAAATATTTGAATGTATTGGTTGTGAAAGTTTTTAGTTTGATAGCCCTCTGTTGATTGATTCCCTAAAAAAACATTGTATTTAATACCTTTTTCTTCGAGTTTTTTATAAGAGGCATTAAGTCCTAATCCTTGAAAAAAAATAGGTTCTTCTTGCATTATTTCTAAAAATATCCTGAACTGATAAACTCTAAATGCAGCACCCGAAAAATAATCGTTTTGATTAAAACTTTTATTACTCCAAGCTTGCTTCATACTGATAATATTTTGACCTACTTTTTCTTTTGGAATTACAACATGACCAATATTGTTTTCAGTATTTAATTGAAATTCAAATTCTATTTTTTCTTTTAAATTATCATAAAAAAACAGTGAACTTGTGGCAACAATTACCAGCACTAAGTTTCTTAATCTTAATCTGTTGGCTGATTTTGTATAAAATAAATTGTATATGCTAAAAAGCAGTACGTTGGTAAATTGTATTGTTTTGGAGTCAAGTAAGATTAAAAAAATGACAAGGATTGAAAGCAGTAGGTAGTCAATTTTAGTTTTGTAATGTTTTGTATAAAAATATATAATTGCCAAACTAATATAAACAGAAAAATGAATAGCATTAAGTTCTTTACCAACTAAAGAGTGACTAAAAAAAACACTTGAGTTGTTTACCAATAAATATTTTCCAATAGCAATTAATAAAAAGAAGCCAGCAAAAACAACCATTGAATAACTATAAAAAGTAATCAGAAATTTATAAGATATATTTGAAATTATTGGTGTAAATAAAAAAACTAAAGGAATTATCAATAATGTTATTTCTTTAGGGATGGCTTTAAATGTACTTGATATGTCATACGACCAACTGAATGAAGAGGACATCCAAATAAATAACAAAATTGGAATTAAAAGGTTTGTGTTAAATAAAAATTTGATTTCATAATGTTTTGAAAGAGCAAATATTATAAATATCCCAAGTGCAATATTATTTATAAAGGTATATAACGGTATTGAAATTAATAAAAATAACAAAGAAATAAAAAAACAATTTTTGTTGCTTTCAAATAAATTGTAGTTGAAAAAATGTTTTAGTATGTTGATTATTTTACTCATATATCTGATAAAAAATCGGTTGTTTTTTTGTTCCTTTTTTATGGATGCTAAATTATAATTATATTTACATAAAAAAACCAACCTATTAAAAATAATTTCAACAAATTTTTTGAAATCACTTTAGTTATCTAAAATCATCATTAAAGAGTTGATTAATTTAAAAATAACTTTTATTTTTGCTGAAAATTAATTATTTTTGCTGAATTAAATTAAAACCCAATCAAAATGAAAACAAAAAATTTTTTTAAAATTTTAATTTTATCATTAATTTTTTCAACTATCAGTTGTGAAAATAAAGGTAAAGAAAACTCAAACGAGGAGTCTCAACTAGGATATAGTGTCAAAATTGAGGGTCAGTTTTTGAAAAATGATAAAATTCAGGTTTATTATCTAGCTGGAGAAAAATGGGAAGAAGAAAATTCTGTATTTTTCCCTGTTTATGGCAACCCTTCTTTACAAACATTAGACATAAGATTACCATCAAAGGTAAAGCCAAGTAATATTCGAATAGATATTAGTTCAAATAAAACCCAACAAAATGTTTCTTTAAAAAACATTTCTGTATTGAAAGATGGCGAATTACTTGTTGATGGAGATAATGAATTGTTCTCTAGATATTTTATACTTAATGAATATATCACATGGGATAATGACTTTTTTGGTTATAAAGTTCAAGAGATAAATGGGATTTACGATCCTTATTTTATTGGTAATGATACTTTTGTGAAAAAAATGAACAGTAAGAAATAATTTTATAATGAAAATAATTGTTATATTATTATTTTTATTATATTCTTGTACACCCCCTGAAAATAATACTTTAGAAGTTTCATTTTATGTCAGGGATGATAAAAATAATAATATACAATTATTTTTTAGTAATAATTTTTTAGAAAATTATTCGGAAGAAAATAGCGTCAAAAAAAAAACAATTATTTCCGAAAAGTTTCAAAAAGTAAACTTTCAATTAAGCACAGCTAAATTGCCAAGTAGAATTAGAATAGATTTTGGCGAGGACTCTATCAATAAATCATTAGAAATAAAAAACTTACAGTTTAGTTTTAAGGGTGGTTCAAAAATTGTACCCATAAAAAAACTTGATGAATTTTTTTTGTTTAATGAAAACATCATATATAATTCAAATTCTAATGTTTTAGAATTAAAATCAATAAATGGAAAATATGATCCATATATGGTTTCAAAAAATCTTACTTTCATATATAAACAACTAAAAGATGAATAAGGTTTTTTTGAAAAACGTTTCTTATCTAACAATCATTCAAATAAGTAATACATTACTTCCATTAATAATAATTCCTTTTTTAACTAGAATAATTTCACCCGAACTATTTGGTGAACTAGAGTTTGCTAGAGTGTTTTGTTATTATTTCAGTATTTTAATTATTTATGGTTTTGATATTACAACAACCCGAATGATTTCTATTAATAGAAATAACATTTCAAAAATTAATGATATTGTATCACAAACTACCTATGCGAAGATATTATTATTCTTTGTAATTACTACTTTCTTTATTTTTAGTGCAAATTTTTTATCTAAAAATGATGAGGGTATTAAATGGTTGCTTTTTACAACTTATCTAATTAACATTGGCTATACATTTAACCCTATTTGGTATTTTCAAGGGACAGAAAAATTAAAATTAATTACAACTATTAGCTTTGGAATTAGATTAATTATGTTTTTAATTTTATTGTTAGTTATAAGAAATAGTAGGGATTTTTGGATTTACAATTTTGTTCAGTCATTGTCAATGATATTAATTGGTTTTATAAGTTATTTTATCTTATACAAAAAGCATAATTTTAAATTTACTGCCATTAATTGGAAAAGAATATATAAAATAATAAAAGATGGTTTTGGTATTTTTTTTTCTATAACATTAGTAACTGTAATAACCTCACTGTTTTTTATTGTTTTAAAAATGTACTCGAATGAAATTGAACTAGGGAAGTTTTCTGTTTCAAATAAATTAATTGCAACCATACAACTCCTAATATTATTACCCTTTAGTCAAGCTTTTTTTCCTTTAATATCTAAACAATATCACGATGATTTTATATTGTTTAAAAGAAATATGAATAGAGCAGCGTTGTTCATTTTTATTATTACATTTGTTGCAGGAGTAATAGTTTACTTTTATGGAGATATTATAATAACCATAATTTTTGGTGCTGCTTATTTGAATTCATTCGAATCTTTAAAAATAGTTGCATTCCTTCCAATGTTTGCATCATTAAATAACATTTATTCCTATCAAGGATTATTAAGTTTAAAAAAAGACAAAATATTTATACTAATACATGTTTTTTATGCGTTATTAACTTTACTTTTGTGCTTTGTTTTTTCTTCTTTTTTTAGTGCAAATACAGCATCTTACATTAGAATTTCTATTGAATGTCTTTTATTTATGACATCCATGTTTTATTATTACAAAAAAATCAATTAATGACACCCAAAGCAACCATCATAATGCCGGTATATAATACCGAAAAATTTGTAAAGAAAGCAATTGAAAGTGTACTAAATCAAACTTTTGTGGATTTTGAGTTTATTATTATTAACGATTGTTCTTCTGATAAATCTTTAGAAATAATTATGTCTTTCAATGACGAAAGAATTAAATTGATTAACAACAAAAATAATAAAGGAGTTTGTAAATCATTTAATGAAGCGCTTTTACAATCAAAGAGTGAATTGATTTTTAGAATGGATTCCGACGATATTTGTTTGCCTGAAAAACTGGAAAAACAAATAAACTTTATGGATAATAATCCCGATGTAGTTGCTTTGGGGACTAATGCGAATATTATTGACATGGACGGTAATTTTATTTGTTTGTCTAACCTGCCGTGCGATGATTTCGAAATAAAGAAAAATTTATCAGATAAACCTGTGTTTATTAATCCAACAACTGTGGTGAGAAAAAAAGAGTTGCTTGAAGTAGGTGGATATTATGAGCCAATAATACAAGCCTTTGAAGATTTTATATTATGGAATAAATTAAAAAACAAAGGGAAGTTTTATATTTTACCCGAAGTTTTATTACAATATAGAATTGTTAAAAATTCTTTGTCAAACCATAATTTTTCAAAAAAATATAAATCTACTGTTCAAAACATTTCGGTTAATGGTTTTGCAACAGAAGAAGAATTAAATACAATTAAGGTTGAAAAGGCTAAAAGTTCTAAAAACTTTAATGCAGAGGCTTCATATAATTTGATATTGGCAGAAAGATTAATTTTAACAAATTATAATCCAAAATTATCTAGAGAAAAAATTATCTTGTCTTTAAAAAGTAAACTAACATTAAGAGGATTAATAATACTTTTTATTACATTTTTAACAAAAAACCAAATAGCATTTTTGCTAAAAAATATTAAATAAATTATTCTTTACAATGGGTAAAATACTGTTACATAAAAATACTTTAGCTGTAATAATTACTGTTATTATGCTTTTTATGTCTTCATTATTTACCAGTTCTGAAAGCGGATTAAGATATATAAAGTACTTTTTGCCCTTTATTTTGGGATTGTATTTAGTGTTCTTTTACTCTAATTTATCTATAGATAACGTTCTTAAAAATAATGTTTTACTTTACACATTTCTACTATTATTGAATTTTATTGTTTCATTATTTTTAGGTAACATCCAATTTCGTTTTTTTAAAGAGTCTTTGCTTATTTTATTGCCCTTAATTTCTGCTGTGCTGATTACAGGAATAATGAAAAAAGATTTAAATAAATTCATAAATATATTGTTTTGGACCTATTTAATCTCTTTTATTAGCTTTCATATATTTGATTTCTTAAATGTTGTAAAGCTAATTTCTTCGTTATTAAAAGCTCTAACTAGTTCTGAACTTGCTACTGAATCTTGGTTAGCATTTCCTCTAGGTTTGTTTTCATTATATTTTTTATTAGAAAATAAAAAAAGAATGTTTTTATTAGCTTTAATATTTTTTGTTTTTGCTTTTAAAAGGATTTCAATTATAGCTTTTTTAATAGCTACTTTCATATTTTTTTTAATAAACTATAAATTATTTATTATTTACAATAAAAAAAAGATAGTAACTCTGTTAATTATAATCAATATAATATTTATAACTACTATATATTTATTTATTGATGGAGCTTTTACTAGATTTATCTATAGAGAAACAGGATTAACTATTAATCATTTTACCCAAGGAAGATTTGTTGTATATAAAGAGGCTTTAATACAATTCAGAGAAGGACTGTGGTATGGAAATGGTTTAGGCAGTACTAATCAATTTTTATCAATTAGATTTAAAGACATTGCCTTTTTGCATTCTGATATATTAAAAATAATTATTGAATTTGGAATAATCCTTTTTATTATTTGGCTCGTTATGTTTTTAATAATAAATTTAAAAGGCAAAAAAACGTTGCCTTTAATATTGTTTTTAAATGTTTTGTTTTTGAGTGATAATGTTTTTATTTATTTTGACACTCTATTTATTTTCTATATAATGATAGCTAAATTTAATTCCGAAGAAAATGTATCAAAAAATTGAACTTTTTAATAAAAATTATATTTTTTATTTTTTTTTATTAATTGCAATTACAATTCCTGTTGGAATTGGTATAAATAACGTGGCTATAATATTAACTACATTAATTTCTATTATTTCTTTTAATAAAACAAAATTTATAGAAAATTTCAAATCTAATAGTATTAGTAAATTATTTATAGGTTTTTATTTGATAATGTTTATTTCAATATTATATTCTGAAAATCTAAAAATTGGATTTAATATTTTGAGTAGATCTGTTTTTTTTCTAATAATTCCATTTATATTTATATCCAATTATCATCATGTTAATGAAAATAAAGTCAAAAAAATTTTAGATTATTTTGTATATTCAATTTTTTGGATTGGGGTATTATTTATTTTAAACGCGGTTTACAATACGTATATTTACGCATCTGTTAATCCTTTAAATGTTTCTAACGGTAATTTTTTTTCATACATAAAACTCACTTCATTACTAAAATTGCATCCCATTTATTTTGGATTATTTATACTAGTCAGTTATGGATACACACTTTTAGATTTAACCCAAAATAAAAAAAAATTATGTCTCAATAAATTAGTTGTTATTCTATTTTTTTCTATACTAATAATGTTATTAAGTTCTTTTTATTTATTAATTGTGTTTGTAGTATTAAATAGTTATATATTAATTCCTTTTATATATAAAAAAGGTGGAAAAATAATTTTTGTTGTCACTTTTCTAATCGCAATTTTAAGTGCTATGTACTTTTCTTCCGGTTTTATAATTCATAAGTTTAATGGAGTTAATATTAAGAATGACATCACAACTTTGGATTTTTCTGGTAATGATTTTACTGCAATTAAGGCAAGGAAAGCAAAATGGTTTTGCACATTACAGGTAATTAAAGAAAACATGTTAATCGGAACTGGAGTAGGTGATGGTAATGATGAATTGTTTAAAATGTACAAAAAATATAATTTTTTACATGGAATTGAAAGAACCTACAATTCACATAATCAATATTTAACAACAACTTTGTATATTGGGATTTTTGGTCTGTTATACTTGTTGTTTTTATTGTTTGCAGTTTTTAAAAATGCCGTAAATAATAAAAATAAAATTACGTTTGTATTTGTTTCTGTTTTAAGTTTGTTTTTTATAACAGAGTCGGTTTTAGAAAGACAAGTTGGCGTCGTTTTTTTTGTGTTTTTTTCAATATTATTAACTTTAAATAAACCTGAAGCAGATGTCTGAAACTAAAAAGTTATATTTTATATTTCCTTTAAGCGGTCCAAAAAATGGTGTGAATGTAATTTCTAATCTAATTTATAATTCGTTAATTACTTTTTTTGATGTATCTATTATAGATGTATCACAGGCAAAAGATTATAGCAATCACGGTAAATTTAGCCTACAAAAAATATTTTTCGTTTTTTCAATTTACCAGAATTTAAAAACTATTAAACAGCACGATGCAGTTTACATGAACTTTTCTTTACATGGCTTTTCATACTATCGAGATTTGTTTTTACTATTTATATGCACATTAAAATGTTCAAATATTACGATTCATTTTCATTCAAATGGTGTTGAAAAATCAAATTCATTCTTTTTAAAGTTTATATTTAAAAAAGTTAAAATTGTTACTATTCATAATAAACATTTTAATTCTATAAAAAATTATAAACAAAAATATCTACTGCCAAATGCCCTTCCGGATTTTTATAATACTAATTTTTCAGCAAACGAAAGTTCAGAAAATTTAATTAAATTATTATACTTTTCCAACATTTCTGTGCCTAAAGGAGTCAATCTATTAGATGATTTTTGTAGTAAAGTTTTGTATAACAAGCAAAATGTGTCGTTAACTATATGTGGAGGAATATTAGATGAAACAAGTAAAGAAATAATTAAACGATTAGTTCATATATATCCAAATATAACCTTTTTAGGTCCCGTTGAAAATGATGATGTAAAAATGAATTTGTTTCACAATCATGATATATTGTTGTTTTTAAGTGATGAAAATTATGAAGTATATCCATTAGTTTACATAGAAGCCTTGATGAATGGCTTGTCAATTATAACCACAAAACAAGTTATTTCAGATGAAATTATTTCAGATAATGGTATTGTAATTAAAGATGAAAATTATTTAAGTTTTTTGTCTAATTGTGAAAATAAACACTTTCTAAATAAACAAAAAATCAATAGTAGAACTATCTTTGAAAAAAATTATAATTACGATTTTTTTATTAACCATCTTACAAATATTTTAGTTCATGAAGAGTAAAGAGGAAATAGCAATACTTATTGTAACCCATAATCATAAAGATTATATTCAATTGTTATTAAATTCACTTGAAAAATTTAATTATAAAAATGTTTTTATTTGTGATGCGTTTTCAAATGATGGGACATTAAATATACTTAAGAACAGTGTTTATAAAGACAATTTATTAGAAAAAAATAAACTTGAAGGATTTTCAAAAAACAATAATGATTTAATAAGGTATTTTAATTTAAATTTTGAATATTTTTTGTTATTAAACCCAGATGTATATTTTGATACAGATTTTATTAAAATTTTACACGAAGTGATTGTAAAAGATCCTAAAATTGGAATTGCAGCGCCTATATTGAAATATCCAAACGGAAATATTCAAACTACGTGGAAAAGTTTTCCATCCCCAATTCAAGTTTTGAAAAAACGTTTGGGGTTTTTAAGTGCTGTTAATGAAATCCAACTTGTAGATTCAAATTTGGATTGGTGTTTAGGAGCATGTATGTTAATTCGAAAATCTTTTGTGAAAAATAACAAAAGTCTATTAGATGAAAGATATAGACTTTACTGTGAGGATGTTGATATTTGTTTTGAAGCTAAACAAAAAAAGATGAAAGTTAAAGGAGTTAAAGAAGCTATTGCCTTTCATCATCTTAATGAATTAAGTGCAAAATTTGTTTTTAGTAAATACAATTATTGGAATATTAAAAGTATTATTAAATTTGCGATGAAATGGAATTTTAAATACATTTTTAGATAGATGATTCCAAAAAAATATATCTCAAATTTATCAAACTATTGGTTAGCAGTATTGTTTGTGTTGTTTTTTTTTATTGATTTTGCTAGTAAAGCATTAGTTAATTTATCAAATATATTTATTCATACATCAGTACTATTTAAAGCCGTTTTTCAACTTTTTATAATATTTTTCGCATTACTTAATTATAATTCTAAATTAAAAAAGTTTTATATTTTATTACTTTTATTATTGCTGAATTTTCTTGCTAGCAATCTATTTTCTTTGTCAAACACTCATTATATTGAAAGAATAATCAATAATATTAAAGTTTTTTCTTGGTATATTTTTCCGTTTTTTTTGTTTGTTGGATGGTTTTATGTGAGAAAACAAGATAACATTTCTTCTCAATTATCTAACTTGTTTATAGCATTTGAATATGTATTTTTAATTAATTGTTTCTTTATTTTTATAGGATTAATTTTTGATGTTTCACTCTTTAAAGCCTATTCTTTTGGAAGGTTTGGTTTTATTGGATTATTAAGAAACGTATCGCATTCAAGTTATATTTTCATGATTTTTGTAGCCTATTTTTTACTTAAAGTACAACTACGGTCAACATTGTATAACTATATTCTAGTTTGTCTTTCATTTTTAGTTTGTTTTCTCCTAGCAACAAAAGCAATTCTTTTATTTTTACTTTTAATTTCATTATACTTTTCATTTAAGATAAATTTTAAAGCATTTTTAATTTTTCTGACTTGTTTTGTTTTAATTGTTTATTTTAACATTGATAATTTGCTTTTTCTTCTAAAAATTCATTCCCCCGTATTGTCAAATGTTTTAGAGAAAAAAGGTATGTTAACGATGCTGTTTTCATATCGAAATTTACTTTTCACAGATTGCTTTATTCCTTATATAACTGAAAATTGGACATTATTAAATTTTATTTTTGGCGGAGCTGAATTTAATTTATATAGAACAGAGTTAGAATTAATAGATTTGTTTTGGTTTTTTGGAGTTTTTGGTAGTGCTATTTATTTATATTTATTAAACAACTATTTTTTAGATATTAAAAATCTTATTAAAATAAAGCCAGTAATGTTTATATTTTTTATATCATTATTGGCAGGAAGTTTTTTGTCATCGGTTCCTGTAATGACATTTTTATTTGTCTTGCTTTTATATATTGATAATAATAAGTCAAAAAGAGCATTGGTTTAAGTATATTAAACTAATCCAACATTTATTGTGTTTTTCTTTTGTCCAAAATAATATTACGGTGTTTGGCTTGAATTGAAAATTCAGTTAATTGAATCGGTTATAAATGTAGTTAATTACATGACAACCTCAAAAAAATTATCAGAATTAATTACTTTACTTTCCATAGGCTTATAATTATTCATAAAGGTTTTAGAAAATTTGGCTTTTTGTTTTGGATTGTATTTTATCTCGTAAGCTAGAATTTTTTGATTGTTTACTTCAATTAAATCTATTTCTTGTTGTTGAGTCGTTCTCCAAAAATAGTATTCAGAATGTTGGTTCTGATAACGATTTTGTTTCATTTTTTCTACAATTACAAAATTTTCCCACAGGGCACCCACATCGTTTCTTAACTCTATTGGGCTGAAATTCTTTATCAAGGCGTTTCTAATTCCTACATCCCAAAAATATATTTTTTTGCCTTTTTTTAATTCATTATCTAAATTATTACTAAAAGAATGTAACGTAAAAATAATGAAGTTTTGTTCTAAAATTGTTATGTATTTTTCTACAGTCAATTTGTTTATCCCTATTTCTGTAGCCAAAGAACTATAATTAATTTCTGATCCAATACGAAAAGCTAGCATTTGGGTTAATCTATAAATGATGTTAGATTTTTTTATGCCTTCAAAATTTAATACATCTTTAAACAAAAAAGATTCTGATATGTCTTTTAATACTGCTATTTCGTTCCCTTTTTCGTTTAGTACTTCTGGATAAAATCCGTTTACTAAATAGTGTTGTAAGGTTCTTTTTTGCATTAACCAATCGGTATGCTGCACCATTTCGTTAAATGAAATTGGAAACAATTGAAATTCATACTTTCTTCCTATTAAAGATTCTTTGGTTTTATCAGCCAATTCAAAGGCACTACTTCCTGTGGCAATAACTTGAATGTGGTTAGAATTATCAACAATTCGTTTTATTAACAAACCAATATTTGAAATCATTTGAGCTTCGTCAATTACTAAAATGCGGTTGATACCAACCAATTGGTTGATTCGCTCACTTGTAATGTTTTCTAATAGTTGTTGTACATCTGGCTCATCTCCAGATAACCAAATATGCTTTTCTTCGTTAACAATTTTTTTTATCAACGATGTTTTACCAACTTGTCTGGCACCAAAAATTAGAATTGCTTTTTTTTTAAAAAGCTTGTCTTTTATTTGGTTTTCAATTTGTCTTACTATCATTGTTTAGATATTTGCAACAAAGATAAACTAATTCTTTACAAAACGACAAATTATTATGTTTTTTTGATGTTGTAATAACAAATTATTATGTTTTTTTGATAGTGTAATGACAAAATACTATGTTTTATCCTTCTATTTTAAAAATTAAAGCCGTTCTAAAGTGATTTTTTAATGCTTTCTTTCCAGTTTAAAATGGATATATTAAAAGTGTTTTTGATTTTTGATTTGTCCAAAACACTATACGCTGGGCGTTGTGCTGGTGTTGGAAATTCAGTTGATGGTATCGGTTTCAGGTTGATTGTTGTTTGCGTTTGTTCAAAAATTTCTTTGGCAAATTCAAACCAACTGCATTGTCCTTCGTTACTAAAGTTGTATATTCCATAGTTATTGGTTGTTGGTTGCTGGTTGTTGGTCAAACAAATTTGTACCAAACAATTTGCTAAATCAATAGCATTTGTTGGTGTGCCAATTTGATCATTTACAACAGAAAGGGTTTCTCTTTCACTTGCCAAACGCAACATGGTTTTCATAAAGTTGGCGCCAAATTGTGAATACACCCAGGAGGTTCTGATGATAAAATACGCATCAAAAACGGCCTGAATAGCTCGTTCACCATCCAGTTTGGTTTGACCATAAACACTTTTCGGATTTGGAGTGGCGTTTTCAGTATAAGGAGTATTTGCACTGCCATCAAAAATAAAATCGGTTGATATATGAAGTAAAACGCAATTATATTTTAGTGCTGCTTTTGCTAAATTTTCGGCACCGATACAATTGATTTTGTGAGCCAATTCAACATCTGTTTCTGCCTTGTCAACAGCTGTATAAGCCGCTGCATTGATGCAAAATTGAGGTTTTAATTTATCGAAAAAAGAGGTACACTCTTCCAGATTTGTAATATCTAAATCGGCTGCGTCAGTAAATACAAATTGAAAATCTTCATACTTTGAAGAAATAGATTGAAGCGATTGACCCAATTGTCCGTTACCACCTGTTACTAAAATTACCATACTTTTTTTGCTTCTTTTAATAAGGGTAAAACTAAATCTTTTTCTGAAATCAATAATTCGTTTTCTGGCAATTGCCAATCAATTTTCATTGAATCGTCGTTATAAATGATGCCGCCTTCACTTTCTTTGTTATAAAAATTATCACACTTGTAGAAAAAAGTGGCTGTTTCGCTCAATACAACAAATCCATGTGCAAAACCACGTGGTACAAAAAGTTGTTTTTGATTTTCTGCCGAAAGTAATACCGCTACATGTTGCCCAAAGGTTTCAGAATCTGGTCTAATGTCAACTGCAACATCCAAAACTTCGCCTAGTAAAACTCTAACTAATTTGGCTTGAGCATGTTCGCCTGTTTGATAATGCAAACCTCTCAACACCCCTCTTGATGAAAATGATTGGTTATCTTGCACAAAATGTACTTGTTGACCTATTCCGTTTTGAAAGGTATTTTCGTTAAAACTTTCCATAAAATATCCTCTAGAGTCTAGAAAAATACTTGGCTCAAGTACAAAACATCCTTTTAATTTAGTTTCTATAAATTTCAAAATATACCAAATATAAATTTCAAACCTCAACTAAATTGAAACTTGAAACATTAAACAAAATATTAAATCAAACTCATCAAATGAACTCCGTAACCACTTTTTAGTAAAGGCTGTGCAAGTTTTTTAAGTTGTTCTGCATTGATAAAACCCATTTTGTAAGCCGCCTCTTCAATAGCACCAATTTTTAAACCTTGACGTTCTTCAATAACTTGTACAAACTGTCCAGCTTGCATTAATGACTGAAATGTTCCGGTGTCTAACCAAGCGGTTCCTCTATCTAAAATACTTACTTTAAGGTTGCCATTTTCAAGGTATTTTTTATTAACATCTGTAATTTCTAGCTCACCTCGATGACTTGGTTCAATGTTGGCAGCAATATCAATTACCGAATTATCATAAAAATAAATTCCTGGCACAGCATAATTTGATTTTGGGTTTTCTGGTTTTTCTTCAATGGAAAGTGCCTTTCCTTCTTTGTCAAAATCAACAACGCCGTAACGCTCTGGGTCTTGAACGTGATAGGCATAAATTACACCTCCGTCAGGGTTGTTATTAGCCTGAAGCAATTCTGCCAATCCGGTTCCATAAAAAATATTATCTCCTAAAATTAAGGCAACTTTATCATTGCCAACAAATTCTTTTCCAATTATAAATGCTTCAGCCAATCCGTTTGGGTTTTCTTGAACGGCATATTCAAACTTACAACCCAATTTTTTTCCATCGCCTAACAATTGTTGAAACAAAGGTAAATCGTGCGGTGTTGAAATGATTAATATTTCATGGATTCCTGCCCACATCAATGTTGACAATGGGTAATAAATCATGGGTTTGTCATATATTGGCATCAACTGTTTGCTTACTGCCAAGGTTAATGGATGCAGCCTAGTGCCCGATCCACCTGCTAAAATAATTCCTTTCATAATTATTGTTTGTTGTATTTTTCTAATTGGCTATTATAAAATCTTTGTCCAACTTTTAGTAATATAAATAATAACACCAAAAGGAAAGGTAAAATCAATTTCAATTTTCCGTTAAGTGATTTTGTGTTTAACAAATTGATTGAAACACTACTTTCTTTAACGATTTTGTCAATATTTATTTTATTAATTGCTAAACTACCTTGTTCAATTACAAGACCATTTTTGGTAGCTATAATTTCGTTTAATTGGGTGTTCTCGTTGTAATACATCAATTTATCGTTTACCGATGCTTTTTTATTTGAAATGGTGTTTATAACCAAATCTATTTGAGTAATAATTGAATCGTTTGCTACCATTTTTTTATTCAAATTTTGAATGGACTCTGCTTGAATTTTTTTAAAATAATCTGAGTTTTCAAGGAATTTCAATAGTGGATCAATAACCGTTTCTTTAGAAATAGGTTGATTGGTTGCAATTGTAATTGAATGATTAGGGTAATTTTTACTTGTAACTGGATCTTCAATTATTTTACTTAATTCACCATCTTCAGCCATTAATTTAATCAATTCTAAATTTGCCTCTTTACCTCCAACAAAATTAAAAACATCTGTAATAGGTTCAATTTTAATGTTGTTTAATGCTCCAGGATTTGAAATTCCAACAGTTTTTGTCAAAAATTCGGTATCCTTTTCTTTCAATCTTGAGTTAAGTAAACTGATTTTTTGATACAAATAATCTGTGGAACCAAAATTTGGACTTACCGTAACATTGCTTGTGTAGGTTTTCTTTGTTGTATCAATAAAGAAACCCAAAACAATTCCTAAAACAAACAAGAACGCAATAATAATGGCATTTTTCTTTAAAAATAGAATACCTTTAAAAATTGACATTAAAATAGAATCAATGAACGATGCTATTTTTTGGGTAATTAATGACAAATCAATCTCTTGATTATCTGTGTTGTTAGGTTGTAAACTCATTACTTTTCTGTTAGGTTAAAAATTTGTTCTAGTATTTTAATGGTAATCAAATAGGTTGGCTTTACTCCTGTAGAGCCCAATCCGCCTGATGCTAGTGTGCTTCCGGTTTCCAACGGATTGTCTGAGGCATAATACGCATAACGTACCTTTACGTTGGGGTGAATGCTTTTTCTAATTTTTGATGCCGATTGAATTGCTTTTTGATAATAAGCCCCTTCCATTTCCAAACCTATAGCTGACCAGGTTGATTCGTGGAAAAACTTCAATAATTCTCTGTTTTGCAATGATGTTCCCAAAACCGTAATCATTGGACCTGCAAAAACAGGAATGTTATTTCCCTCAAACATTTCTTTTGTTAACTCATTTTCAAAAGCATAGTTATCTGCTGTGCCTTCGTTGATGTGCGCATTCGGAATCATTATATCGCCTTTGCCACCTTCCAAAATTCCGGCTTTACCCATGATAGAAACTGATTCCACATTCAAGAAAATTTTAGTTGCTCCAACTTTATATGGTTTTAACAACTCGTCAATGGTTTCATACGCTTGTTCGCCAAAAGCATAATCCATCACAATTAATACTGGTGGATTTTCGCCCAAATTGGCCTCAGGAAATGCTGATTTTTTAAAATCAATTTTTGCTGTGTCAAACAATTGTACGTCAATATTGGTCCCCGATGTGTCTGGTAATGAAATCATTCCTTGTTGTAACGCAAAATCTTCAACTTTCTTGCGTAACTCTTTATTATTTGAGCTACTTAAATCTTCAAATATTTGAAATTGAGCAGCGTCTTTGTATTTTTTACCTAAAACGGGTTCGGCAAAAACAGAGTTCATCACACTGTGCATATTGGCGCTAATAATATGAATTGGTCGGTCAATTAATTTATTTTTAACCAAAACTTCTTTAATTCTATTGGCCCAAATTTCGCCATAAATGTGGTGTCCCAATCGTTCTCTCAAAATTGGACTAAAAGTTATAGTACGTTTGTTGTTGTCAACCACTTCTTCAATAGCTAATTTACCCAGCCAATATACAATATGTAAAAAACGTTCAGGTGTTTCAGGTGTGCCAAAATCATTGTAAATGCTTTTAACCTCAGCAAAAGTTCGTCCTAAAATATTGGCTGTATGCGAAATAGCTTTTTCTCTGTCCACCAACGTTAATTTTTTGTTTTGCAAAACAACTTGCTCCAATTTTTGCCAATCACGGGTTAATTTTCCGTCATCATCAATTAAAACGCGGTCTTTAATCTTGTGCGATTCAATAAAAATAAAAGTCAAATGGGTTAAAATATCATAAATATCACTTCGTCCACGGGTAATTTCGATGTTCATTTGCTCATCGTCAATACGGTAGCAATTTCTTCTTCTTTTTGGCGGAACAATTGCTTTAAAATGGGAGTTGTTGTACCCTTCGTCTGATGTTAAATTGATGTATCTGCATTGCTCAATTCCAACCGGCAAACGCTCAATAACATACAATAATCCGTTTAATTCTACCTTTTCTTCGGCAATAGTTCCATAAATTTCGGGGCGTAATGCAAGTAAAGCATCTCTTAATGTTTCGCCCGAAACGCCCATTGGTTTGTAAAAACCTCTGTTAAATAAATGCCGCATGGTAATGTACAGTCGCTCAATAGCTGCTGAGGACTCTTGCGCCCTTGAGCGCGAAATGTTTTTAATTTCTTTCATTAAATTTGTTTTTCTAACCTGCAAAAATAGTCATTTTATATTTATTTTGTTTAATGTTGCTTTATCTTATTATAAAAATTTTACATTAGCAACTCAAAATTAATTGTCCTTTTTTAATGAAAAACTTGCTTTGTATTTGCTTTGATTTGGGTTACAATGAAACGCTAAAACATTTTTTACCAATGGCTTACATTGTTAAATATGATAGCAATAAATTAATGTATGTTGAAAAAATAGCCACTTCAGAAACAATCAAAAGCTACGGAATTATTCCAAACGAAACCACTTTACAACTTATTCAAATTGCTGAAGTTTTAAAATTTGAAGCCCTAAACAAAAAATACAGCACCAACAAAAAAACCAAAACAGGTCTTGCCGAGTTGATAAAAGACAAGGCAACGGCAAAGGTTATTAATCAATTTATTGAATCAAAAACACAGATTTTTTTGCAAATAGCAGCAAAAAATAATGTGCCTATTTGCGTTAATTTAAACCGAGAAATCCCCTTTCATTCCCAACAAATTTCGTTTTCTGATGTTGCTTTAGAATCAAAATTGCACTTTGAAAAAAAAGACATTGGTGTGTTTTACACTTTGTATTTAACCAACCAAAAAACTTTTTTTCACCCCTGCGAAAAAACTGTAACTCCCATTTTAAACATGCCGGCGTGGGTAGTTGTTGACAAAATAATGTACAACCTCAGCGAGATAAATGCCAACAAGCTAACCCCTTTTTTAAAGAAAAAAACAGTTGAAATTGATCAAAAAAATGTCAAGGTTTATTTTCAAACTTTTATAAAAGATATTGTTAATAAAGTTGAAATTGAACCCGTTGGTTTTGATGTTTTTCAAAATACTGAAATTTCAAATTGCCGTATTGTTCCATGTTTGTATTTTATTACAGATTGTTATTATTTTGATTTACTATTTGACTATCATGACGTTACATTTTCGTTTAAAGACACAAGGAAGTTATCGTCCCAACTTATTTTGGAAGATGAAATTCAGGTAATTCAAACCAAACGTAATTTTGATGCGGAACAAAAATGGATTGAAAAATTAGAATCCTTAGGTTTAAAAATTAACGATTACGGTTTTTTTAGTTTTGATGTTACGCACAAATACCAAAATATTTTACTGTTAATTAACGAGGTTACATCTTTTGAAAATAAAGGTTTTGTTATTGAAGATTTAATGGTCGAAAACAAAAAAATCACGCCTCATTTTGGCATCATTTCAATTCAAAAACAAGATGCCGAAGATTGGTTTGATTTAAAAATGGATATTAGTTGCGGTGCATTTAATTTTAATTTTACAAAAATAATTTCTCATTTAAAACAAAACAATCCTTTATTTGAATTACCTGATGGCACTTATTTTTTAATTCCAAACGAATGGTTTAGCAAGTACAAACCCCTTGTTGATTTTGGCAAAATAGACCAAAACACTATTTCAATTAAAAAAAGTCAGTTTGTTTTTTTAGAAAATTTATCTGATAAAAAGGAAATTGTTTTATCTAAAAAAGAGTTAAATTATATCCCATCAACCCATTTAAAAGCTAATTTAAGAAGCTACCAAACCGATGGCGTTAAGTGGCTATTAAACCACCAACAAAACCAACTTGGGGCCTGCCTAGCCGACGATATGGGGCTTGGAAAAACCCTGCAAACACTAGCCGTACTGCAATATACCAAAGACAACCTGCAGACAGAAGTTGTTACTGATGCCGTTGATTTGTTTTCAATTAAAGCACCGATTGTTCCTCCGTTGAAAGCCTTGATTGTAACGCCTTCGTCTCTAGTTTTTAACTGGAAAAACGAATCGAAAAAATTTACACCTTCCTTAAAATCAATTATTTATACTGGTTCCGACAGAAAACAAATTGCCTCCAAACTGCGGTTGTATGACCTTGTTTTCACCTCCTATTCTATTATTTCAAGAGATGTTGCTCTTTTTAAAAAAATGGCTTTTCGGTATTTGATTTTAGACGAAAGTCAATATATTAAAAATAAAAATTCGAAGATTTTTGAAGCCATTAATCAGATAGAAACCGAGAATAAAATCACTTTGAGTGGCACACCTATTGAAAATTCGTTGGACGATTTGTGGTCGCAAATGCAATTTATAAACCCCGATTTGCTAGGAAGTTATTCCTTTTTTGTGTCCTATTTTAAAAACCCAATTCAAAAGAAAAAAGACCCAAAAGCAATTGAAGAACTCAAAAAATTGATTCAGCCCTATATCCTTCGTCGCACCAAAGAGCAGGTTGCCAAAGACTTACCACCCGTTATGGAGCAAGTTTTTTATACAGAAATGGAAGGCGAACAAAAATCGTTATACGAAAAAGGAAAGTCCATTGCCCGCAACTATTTGTTGCAAACAGCCACAGACAAACCGATGAACAAGCTCAATGTGTTGAACACCTTGATGAAGTTGCGCCAACTTGCAAACCACCCAAAATTAGTGGACAACAACTCAGCCATTAGCTCGGGAAAGTTTGATGATGTGACCCAATATTTAGACACATTGATTAAATCCAACCAAAAAATACTGGTTTTTAGCTCGTTTGTAAAACATATTTCGCTTTATACAGATTGGTGCAAAAAACAGCATGTTCCTTACTGTTTGCTCACAGGCGAAACCGCAACAGAAAACCGAGAAACCGAAGTAAACGAATTTCAAACCAACCCACAAAAACAACTTTTTTTTATATCGCTCAAGGCAGGCTCAGTGGGACTCAACCTCACTCAGGCTACATTTGTCGTGCTGCTTGACCCGTGGTGGAATCCCTTTGCCGAAAACCAAGCCATAGCAAGAGCCCACCGCATTGGACAAACTAAACCCGTAAACGTGGTACGGTTTATTGCCAAAGACACCATTGAAGAAAAAATACTTTCCCTGCAACAAAAGAAAAAAGAAATCTCTGATGCCATTATAGATGTTGACGCCATTCCAGAAGATCTCCACACCAATTTGGAGTTTATTTTGGGGTGATGAAATAAAATGAAAGCTGCTTTTTTTGGTGTGGGGACCTTAAAAATTTTTAGTGAGAAATTATTTTAACAATAATTTTTCGAGTGTGGCTATGTGGTTTTCTTTTTCAGCCAAGTTGTTTTTTAAATCTTCTATGCGCTCTTTCAATTGATGAATCAAATCATCTTGTGCGTGGTTGTAAATAATGCCTTGCATAGAGCTTGTATCTGCAAAGCTGTTGTGCTGCACTACAACTTTGCCGTCAGACAGTAGCTCAAGCATATCTACTTTGTACTCTGCAGCAATTTTTTTTAGCACTTCTATAGAAATGCTGCTTTTATCGTTTTCCATGTTGGAATATGTTTTTTGTGAAACATCTAATACTTCTGCAATATATTCTTGCGAATAACCTTTATTCATTCGTAATTGTCTTAGTTTAATACCTATTTGTATGCCCTTTTGTTGTTGTGTATTCATAGTGATGGCGTTTGACTACAAGTTTACGAAAAAAAACTGTACTTATTTAGTAAAATTTTACTAATTTTTGTAATAAATTACTAACAATGTAAAAGTTTTTTAACTACTTTTGAAATTATAAAACAGATCGATCAAAAAGTTTTATGTACTGATAATACGTTCTTACAAATTGTTTTAAGTAAAGGTTGGGCTTAAAACAATGGCTAGACAAACCAACCCTAAAAAAAAACAGCCATCTTTATAATAATGTTTTGACGGACATAAAAGATGACTGTAATTAATAAAATAATATACAAAGTTATGAAAAAATTATTTTTTTCTTTAGCATTTATGCTAATTGGTTCATTTGCTTTTGCAAATAATGGTGCAACAATTCAAAAACCTACTATTTGTAATGAAATTGAAAAAGTTGAGTCTAAAGTAATTGATCTAAAAACTTTTTCTGAAATGTTAAAAAACAGCAATTTTAAAATTGTAAAAGTTGTTTATATAGATTCAGTTCTTGAATTTACTGATCATTGTGGTAACGTGTGGTATGTTTATTATGATAGTTCAGTTTATACTCCAATTCGCGCTACAATGACAGCTGCTAGAATTATTAGCTCTTTAACGGGTTGTTAAATTTAACTAATGTAGGTATGGCTGGTAATCAGCCATATCTATTTATAACAAAAACCAAAATTATGAAACTTAAAATAGTATTAATAAAAATAATGTTTATATTTACTTTAAACATTACATACTCACAAAACAATTTAAAAGATACTTTAAAGTACGAAATAATTTATGATTTCTCTTATCAAGAGAACAAAGAAGATTCCAAAAATATTAAATCTGAGCAAATGGTATTGAAGGTTTCTAAGAGTTTTTCACACTACATTAGCTATAATAACCTACAGCAAACAAATATGTATAAAGGTATACAAAATTCAGGTGAAACATCAATAATAAAATCAAGGCCAAAAACTGAATTTTTATTTTCTCTTATTAAAGATTACAATAATGACAAAATAATATTTTCTGATATGATCGGTCTAGATGTTTATAGTTTTGAAAAACCAACAATAAAATTAGATTGGGTTTTAAATAATGAAGAAACTGAAATATTAGGTTATAAATGTAAAAAAGCAACAACTACATTTGCTGGCAGAGATTATATTGCTTGGTACTCTACTGAAATTAGCATTTCAGACGGTCCGTATAAATTTCAGGGGTTACCTGGTTTAATTTTTTCTATTTATGATACTAAAAATCATTATAAATTTACTATTTCGAAAATAAGTAAAGAAAAAAGCATTTTTGATACAAATGATGAAATTTTTAATCCAATTAAAATAACTGAAAAAGAATTTAAAGAACTAAAAAGAAAATTTAGAGAAAAACCCTCATCAATGCTCAACTCTGGAGGTATGACTTTTCCAAAAGAATTACTTGATATGGGCGATAAAAGAGCAAAAGAAAGATTAAAATATGAAAATAATCCACTTGAACTTACAGATTAATGAAAAAAATAATTTGGCTGTTTATTCTTTTTTGTAATTGCTTATTTTCTCAAATTGTTGTTAATGGAAAAATCACTGATATTAATGGAAATGCCATTTCTAAAGCAAGTGTTCTAATTTATAAAAAAGGAACAGAAAATATTATTGCCTATAACATTTCAGACAATAATGGCCTTTATTCTGTTTCAATACCGCCATCGAATACCGATATAGACATTCAAGTAAGAAGCATGGGTTATGAAACTATTACTGAAACTATTAATAACAAATCGCAAACTAAAATTTTTAATCTAGTTGAAAAAGAATTTAAGTTAAAAGATGTGGTTATAAAATCTTCACCCATTAGACAAAAAGGTGATACAATAAAATATCTTGTAAATTCTTTTTCAAAAGAACAAGACAGGAGTATAGGCGATGTATTAAAAAGAATGCCCGGAATTGAAGTTTTATCTGATGGTAAAATCCTATATCAAGGAAAACCAATCAATAAGTATTATATTGAAGGATTGGACTTGCTTGAAGGAAAATACAATTTAGCCAATGAAAATTTACCACACAAAGAAGTTAAACAAGTTCAAATTTTAGAAAATCATCAACCGATTAAAGCGTTAGATAGTTTAAATTTTTCTGACCAAGCGGCTTTAAATATAAAACTTAAAAATACTTATACCTTTACAGGACAAGCTCGTATAGGAAGTGGACTTAATCCTTTGCTTTGGGATGCTAATATAACGCCTATGCTATTTACCAAAAAAAAGCAAATGCTCACTACCTATCAAGCCAATAACACAGGCGATAATGTGGCATCACAACTAAAAAAACATACCCTTGAAGATATACTTAATCAATTTGAAAACAATTCTGAAAAAATAGATTGGTTAGGTATTCAGCAATTAACGACACCTAAATTTTCTGAAAAAAGATGGTTAGATAACAATATACATTTGCTGTCTGGTAATTATCTGCAAAAGTTGAAAAATGAATTTGATATGCGAATTAATTTTTCCTATTTGAATGATTATCAACAACAAAATGGATTTACAAATACAGAGTACATCACACCTGGAAATACAATTACTATTTTAGAAGAAAAACAAAATCAATTGTTTTTTAATTCATTACAAACCAATATAACTTTGCAAAAAAATGCAGATAAAAATTATTTCAAAAACAGCATTGAGTTTCAAGGTTTTTGGGATAGTCAGAGAGGTAATATCATTTTAAACAATCAACTATTAAAACAACAACTTAACAATAAATTTTATAGATTATCAAACAATTTAAAAACCATTTTTCCTCTGGGAAAACAAATGATAACTTTAAACTCTTACATAGGTTTAAACAAAACACCCCAATCATTAAATGTAAACCCTGGTCAATTTGAGAGTTTATTAAACAATAATCTTCCATTTGATGAAGTTACACAGCAAGTTGATTTAAAAACTTTTTATACTAATAATTCGTTTGGATTTACCAAAGCAATAAAAAGATTTACCATTGAGCCAAAAGTTGGATTTCAAATTGAAAATCAACAACTTAACAGCGAGATCTTAACTTCAGAAAACGATAATTTAAGTAATGATTTTTCTAATAATTTAGATTGGTTTCGCTCTAAAATTTATGTAGATATACAAACTCAATATAAAAAAAATAAATGGCGTTTCGAATTGAGTACACCCATAAATTATCATTCTTATCAAATTAAAGATAATCCTTTGCAAACATCGGAACAAATTAATAGGGCAACTTTTGAGCCTAGACTTTCTGCTGTTTTTGATGTAAATTCTTTTTGGAAAATCAATTCATCAGTCAATTTTTCAAATCAATTTGGCACAATCAATCAATTACATTATGCTTATATTTTACAAAATTACAGAAACTTACAGCGGATAAACGCCCCGCTTCCTCAAAATTCTAATCAAAATTTTTCCTTTGGTATTGCGTTCCGCAACCCAATAAAAACGCTGTTTTGGAATGTAATGTATATGAATAGTAAAAGTGTAAATAATTTACTCTATCAAACACAAATTTTACCAAATGGCGCAACCGAATTACAAGCAATAGAGCAAGATAATAACAGAAATAACCATAATATTTCCACAAGAGTTGGTAGATATTTTAGTAAAATAAAATCTAATATTACACTAAATGCAACTTATGGTCTGCAAGATTTTCAACAACTTCTAAACAATAATTTAACAGATATAAAAAATCAAAACTTTACTATTGGTAATAAAATTGATACTGATATTTCAGATTGGCTGAATGTTGAATATCAATCTAACTGGACCTTTTCAAAAAATAAAACACAAAACCAAGAAAACCCAACAATAACCCAACAAAGTCATGTTTTTAATTTGAATATTAATCCTGCAAAAAACCAATATTTTGCTATAAAATCAGAATACATAAATAATGATCTGTTTTCAGAAAGAACCGAAAATATATTCACTGATTTTATTTATAGATATACTTTTTCAAAAAAGAAAATAGATTTGGAATTTCAGTTATCAAATCTATTCAATACAACAAATTTTAGAACTATTGATATTAACGATTTTAGTTACGTAGAAACAAACTTTAATTTAAGACCAAGACAGATTTTGTTTAAAGTAAGATTTACATTATAAAGATATAAAGAGTTACTTTCACGTTATATTAAAAATATTTACTACTTTTGAAATTATAAAACAAATCGATCAAAAAGTTTTATGCGCAATTGCACTATCGCCCTGTGGAAATAAATGGTAGTAAAATGAAAGAGGTTTTGTATGGCATTAATGAGTATCAGTAAGTTATAAATACATCCATTTTATTAGAAGCTTTTCATTTTTTCAACTCTTTATTAATTTGTAAAACAACTCAGATTCATGATTGTAAACCTTTATTAGTTTATCCAAGCAAGTGGGATTACAGCAACTGGTTAATGTATTAATGTATTTTTACTTTATTTACAGTTTGTAAGGATTAGCAATTTTCAAACCTTTGATATTTTCAAAATCCTTTTCATTATTGGTTATAATTGTATAGTCGTAAGCCAAAGCAGTTGCAGCTATAATAGCATCGGGAGTTTTTATCTTTTTGTTTTTGCGTAGGCTTACACAATGAGAAATTACATCAGGCGTAATTTCAAAAACAATGCTATCAGCGATAAAGTCTTTCACGTTTTCAGTGGTTATTTCATCTGTATTCCAGCAAAGTAGTTCTATTTAGGTAATGACAGAAATATTAGGAACAGCATCAATAGCTTTATCCATCAAATCCATCCCTGAAGCAGGTAAAGAAGCCGAAAGATAATCGGAAACTACATTGGTATCAATTAAATAGTGTTCCATTCGCTACGCATTTGTTTGATGTGGTCGTTTAAATTTTGTCCTTGCTCTTTGGTAATACTACCTTTATATTTATCAGATAGTTTGCTTTTTTTAGGCTGTACTTTTTCTTCCTGCAATTCGTCAAGAGCATACAATAAAATTTCAATTTTTTTTCCAATATAATTATTGGGAATAGCTAAATTATAGCTGTTGTTTTGCGGAGTTACAACTGTTTTTATCATAATTGAAATGTTTAATTGTACAAATATACATGTTTTCTATAAAATTAGCCTAGTCGGGTATAGGCATGGTAGAAATGATTTGTCTAGAAAGGGGAAAATAATTCATTATTAATTTGTTAAGACTATTTTAATTGCTAGTTCACCAAACTTATCGTTATATTTTTGCATTCCTTTATGGTTATCTTCTTTTTTATGAATACTTCTAGAAACCCATTTGCCTGCGAGGTAATGCCAAGAAGTGCTTGAATCTGAAGGAATAGTACCAATTGAAGGGCAGTAACTCAGTCCGTCTTTATAAACTTTTTTCTTCGATCCTGGAATCCAGCCTTGTACTTGATTGTTGTCTTCGTCAAGAGTATATTGGTAATTATATTTATTCTCTTCTATAATCATCCATTCAAAAGCAATAAATAAACCGGTGTCTGGAATTATAATATTTTTATCTTTCAGATCAAGTATATTATTACGCTTTCCTTTTTTAACCGTAACAATAATAATTTCATCTGAATAATCAGAACCTGGACTTCCATCTTGAGCCACTTCATAAAAGCGAACTTTTATCTTAGCCTTATTAATATTTGAAAGAGTTAAAAAAGTAATATTATCGACAAAAGGATGCGTTTTTATATCTTGGGTTGGCGCTATATATTTAGCTATTATTGTAGGTTGGAGACCTGTTCCGTAATATAAATTAATGTTTCCTTTTTGATAATTTCCAATTTCGATTTGGTCTTTTCCTGTTCGTTTTTGAATCACAACCTCATTTAATTGATAGGCAATTGATTTTAAAACTACTTTTCCAGATTCGTTTGGTTTTGCTTTTAATGTTTCAAATCCAATAGCTGAAAAAATAAGGTAATTACTCTCAGCAGCATTAATTGAAAACGCTCCATTTTCTTCGGAAGTGGTTCCAATATTCTCATTTTCCACCCAAATATTCACATACGGAATAGGTTGGTTTTTTTCGTCCACAACAACGCCTTTTACTTGCGCTGAAACACAAAAACTCATTAAAAGCAACACCAACCAAAGTCTTTTTACCTTCATCTATCTTCTTTTATCTAAAAAAATCTGCAATCTTTCGGTCGTTACTCAGTCTTGGTAACTTGTTTTGTCCGCCTAGTTTCCCAATCGATTTCATGTAGTCTTGGAAACCGTTTTTGGGCACTTGTTTGATTACTAAGGTTCGCAATACTTTGCCCACAATTAAATCGTCATAATACACGTTTTGCTTGCGCATGGCTTGGTCAATTTTTAAGGCAAATGCTTCTAAATCTGATGGTTCATTCGATACTTCAGAATCAAATTCTATAAACCATTCGTGGTAGGGCAAGCCTTGTTTTGGTGTGATTTGGGGTGCAACGGTAAACTCGTTTACTCTTATTGTGGTGCCTTCCATGGCTTGTTGCAAGGCGGCTTCTACTTCTTTTCCAATTACGTGTTCGCCAAATGCAGAAATGTAGTGTTTTATCCTTCCTGATACTATAACGCGGTAAGGTTTTGTGCTTGTAAACTGAACGGTGTCGCCAATGTTGTAACCCCACAAACCAGCGTTGGTAGATATGATTAACACATAGTTCACCCCAATTTCTACTTCGCCAATGGTGCATCGTTTTGGCTCTGAACCTTCAGAATGACTCATAAAATCATCGGCTTTTATAAATTCGTAAAAAATTCCTGAATTGAGCAGCAACAACATTCCTTTTTCGTGTTGCGAGTCTTGATAGGCAAAAAACCCTTCAGACGCGGGAAACAATTCAATCGAATCGACTTTTCGACCTATCAAATTTTCAAATTTGGCTCGATAGGGTTCATAGTTTACGCCGCCGTAAATAAACAAATTGAAGTTTTTAAAAATATCGCCAACAGGCTTATTGGCTTTTTCTTTTAGTTTTTCAAAATACATTTGCACCCATGATGGAATGCCCGAAATTACTGCCATGTCTTCGTTTATGGTTTCACCAACAATAGCGTTGACTTTGGTTTCCCAGTCGTCAATGCAATTGGTTTCCCAGCTTGGCATGCGGTTTTTTTGTAAATATTTCGGAACAAAATGTGCTACAATTCCTGACAATCTTCCCAACTTTACACCATTTTTATCTTCCAAAATAGGGCTTCCTTGCAAAAAAATCATTTTACCATTTACAAAATCGGCGTTGCCCGTTTCATAGATGTAACTCAAAATAGCGTTTCGAGCTGCTTGAATATGATAAGGCATTGACGCTGCCGTGAGCGGAATATATTTTGCACCCGAAGTGGTGCCCGATGTTTTAGCAAAATAAAGTGGTTTACCTTTCCAAAGAATATTTTCTTCACCTGCAACGACTTTTTCTATATAGGGTTTTAGCTCTTCATAATCGCGAATGGGAACATTTTTTACAAAATCTTGGTGGTTTTTTATTTCAGAAAAATGATGGTCGTTGCCAAAAAGTGTGTGTTTTGAATTAGAAATCAAATATTGCAATACTTTTTGTTGGGTTTGCACAGGGTTGCTGATCCAATTTTGGTTTTTGGAATGGATTTTTTTGGCAAATAGTTTAGCGGCAATTGATTTTATTGACATGGTGTTTCGTTTTTCTTTAATTCATTTTCGGTGGTGATCAAAACATATACGACAACGCCAATTGTAGATGCCACTCCTACCCAAAGTTCGACGGTTTCTGTACTATTAACTACTGTTTTTAAAAAACTACTACCCATTAATACTAAACTGCCATGCATCATTTTTTTGGTTGAAAATTGTTGCGCAGCATCCCAATTGAGTTGGTTTTTCATAGATCTTGGGGTTCTATAACCGTACAATTGATTTATTTTTTTGGGTGGAAAAAAATGAGTAATTATGCTCGTTACAAAAAAAATCAGTCCAATTAACAAATTCATGATTAAACACTTTTCAAAAATTACCTCCATTTATTTTTTCTTTTTGGTGGTTTTTGCATTTTTTTCTTCTTCTTCAACTTGTTTTCTTAGCTCCATTTCGGCATCGGATGCGGTTAATTCCAAATCGGGAAGTGTATCAACAGAAATGGCTAAAATGGAATCCTTATTTACTTTGGCATACTCCAAATCGCCATTGAGTACTTTTTTTATTGACTCAAGGTATATTTCATTTTTTTTGATAGCAAACGCCAAAGAGTCAGATTTTAAAGCCAACTCTGTGGCTTCTTTTTTGAGTTTTGTTGAAGTATAACCGGGAATATATTCTCTTAAAGGAGTAAACGCAATAATAAATGTGGTGATGGTAATAATAAAAATTGCGCCCAAAGAAACTGCAACAAAAACGTTCATTAATGTAAGTCGGAATGAAAATATTTCTTCAAACGAATCTTCGTTCAAAATTATCAACCTGTTTTTGGTGTATAATTGTTCCTTGGAAAGGTATTTTTTGATGAATTTTCTGATCATAATAAAAGATATACTACAAATATAGAAAATTAGTTTTGATGAATTACAAAATTGATTTTTAACAGACAAAAAAAAGAGGGTTTTAACAGACGTTATTGATTTTCTTTATATCTTTGTATTTTAAAAACAAATAAATTATGAATACATTATTTATATTTTTGGGTGCAATAGGTCCAGGTTCTTACATAATTATTGGACTTGCAATTTTATTACTTTTTGGAGGTAAAAAAATTCCAGAACTAATGAAGGGTTTAGGTAGTGGAATTAACGAATTTAAAAAAGCTGCCAAAGGTGAGGAATCTGACTTAACTAAAAAAGAAGAAGAAACAAAATAGTTGTCTTTAAAACTATAAAAATCCCAAAATATTTTGGGATTTTTTTTGTGCCCTTACCTTTGTCTTTTAGCCCCGACTGACGTGGAAATCCTTTTTGTTTTTTTTTTCAAAAAACAAAAAGATTGAAACAAAAGGCGGGAACTTGCCTTTATTGAAAATGCCTAGTGTGTTGCTACAAAATCATCGTGAGCTGAATTCTTTTTCGATCTTCGTCCACCTCAACTACTTTTACTTGCACGTGTTGGTGGAGTTTTACTACTTCGTTTACATCAGATACAAAACCTGCTTTGAGTTGCGAAATATGTACCAATCCGCTTTCTTTGATGCCAATATCAACAAAGCACCCAAAGGCGGTAATGTTATTTACGATGCCTGGCAATATCATGCCGGTATGTAGGTTTTTTATAGACGTAACGGTGGGGTCAAACTCGAAAATTTTAGCTGCTTTTCTTGGGTCGAGTCCAGGTTTTTCTAGCTCTTTTAAAATGTCTTTTAGGGTTAAAATCCCTATTTCTGGGGTTACGTACTGCTCTGGTTTTATGAGTTTTATTTTGTCTTTGTTGGCAATTAATTCAGTTGTTTTTATACTCAAGTCTTTTGCCATTTTCTCCACAATAGAATAAGCTTCAGGATGCACTGCCGAGTTGTCTAACGGATTTTTTCCGTCTTTGATTCGGATAAATGCTGCTGCTTGTTGATAGGCTTTATCGCCCAATCGAGGTACTTTTTTGAGTTGTTTTCTGTCTTCAAAAGGTCCGTTTTCTTGTCGATATGCCACAATATTTTCAGCGGTTTTTTCGCCAATTCCACTCACATAACTCAACAACGATTTACTTGCTGTGTTGATGTTGATTCCAACTGAATTTACGCAACGAACTACCGTATTATCAAGTTCTTCCTTTAACTTTGTTTGGTCCACATCGTGCTGGTACTGCCCCACTCCAATTGATTTTGCATCGATTTTTACCAACTCTGCCAACGGGTCTGAGAGTCGTCTGCCGATGGAAACAGAACCACGCACGGTAACATCATAATTAGGAAATTCGTCTCGTGCAATTTTACTTGCCGAATACACCGAAGCGCCCGCCTCTGAAACTACAAAAACCTGAACTGGCTTATCGAAAGCGATTTTTTTTATAAAAAATTCGGTCTCACGACTTGCGGTACCGTTGCCGATGGAAATGGCTTCGATGTTGTAAGCATTTACCATGGAACGGATTTTTTTCATTGCCATTGCACTTTCATTTTGTGGTGCGTGCGGATAAATGGTTTCATTGTACAACAAATCGCCTTTTTCGTCCAAACAGACTACTTTACAACCTGATCTAAAACCCGGGTCAATAGCCAAAATTCTTTTTTCGCCTAAAGGTGGTGCTAATAACAACTGCCCTAAATTTCCTGCAAAAACATCAATGGCTTTTATATCCGCTTTTTGTTTTGCTTCTTGCAACGTTTCGTTTGAAATGGCTGGTTCCAACAACCGTTTGTAACTGTCTTTGATGGCTAATTCTAAATGCGGAACAGCGTCAGAATTTTTATTTGTAATGATGTTTTCTTCAATAAAATCTAGAGCGTCTTCTTTTTCGATGGCAACATTTAATTTGATGTAACCTTCATTTTCGGCACGCATCATCGCTAATAAACGATGTGATGGGGTTTTAGAAATGGGCTCTTCCCAATCAAAATATTGGGAAAATTTTTGGGCGCCTTCATCGTCTTTTTTTGCTTTGACTATTTTGGTTACAATGGTAGCATTTCGTTGAAAAAGGCGGCGTAAATTTTTACGAATATAAATATTCTCGTTAATCCATTCGGCAATTATATCTCGTGCGCCTTGCAAGGCTTCGTCTTCGTTTTTAATGTTTGCATTCAAATAATTTGCTGCCAAATATTCAACATCATCATTGCGTTGGCTCATTATTATTTTGGCCAATGGCTCCAAACCATTTTCGCGCGCTACATCGGCTTTTGTTTTTTTCTTTTTCTTAAAAGGTAAGTATAAATCTTCTATTTCTTGCAAGTCGAAACTAGCTTCAATTTTTGATTTCAATTCGGGCGAAAGAGCGTTTTGCTCGTCAATAGATTTTAGAATTGCTTCTTTTCTTTTTATTATTTCGTTGTATTGTTTATTGAGTTTGGCAATGGTTTCAATTTGCACCTCATCTAGGTTTCCGGTTTGGTCTTTTCGGTAACGAGAAATAAACGGAATGGTGCAATCTTCGTCAAGTAATTGAACCGTTTTTTGAATGTTTATTGCGGCAGTTGGTACCGATTTGAGTATGTATTGAATGTTGGTCATGATGAAATTTTGAACTACAAAGAAAACAAAAATTAAGGGAAAATTTTCAAATGGAAAATAAAAAATTTTGTCATGGTTTGTCGGGGTGTGAATTTATCTTTGCCATAAATAAATTGAAAACCTATGAAAAAAGACACTAAAAACCTCACTGATTTAACCCTTTGCAATACAAATTATGATGTTTTTCATTCAAACTCAAGCTATGTAGATTGCTTTAGAATGTATTTTGCATACTACAATTCTATCCCTAATTTTAAATCCATTAACTATATTTCTATCGATTTATTTCGAAAATGGTTCGAAAAAGAGTATGAGAACCAAATCATCAAAGAACATTACAAACATCTATTCGATTCGCAAAAAAAGGAGCTAATTAATATGGATCATTTTTATTTTCTAAATAATGGGGTGATGTTAAATGTAGAACATGACCGCATTTATTTGCTTTTTACAAACAAAGAGGAAATAATGACTAATGTGCTTTTTGAAAAATTTAAGTCCTTCATCAAAATCCCAAAGAAAACTACAGATATTAGTTTGATTATTTCTCAGTATGGAGGGTTGGAAACCAAAGAAGTACATATTAAAAAACCGAAAATTGATTTTACTATTCATTATAACGACGATTTTTTTGCCGTTCACAAATCGATTGTAAAACAAATGAACCAAAAAGACACCAATGGGCTTTATCTTTTTCACGGACAGCCAGGCACTGGAAAAAGTACTTATATCAAATATTTGATTCATCAATTGAGGAAAAAGGTGATTTTTATATCACCAAAAATGGCGGGTGAACTCGATAATTTGAGTATGACTTCCTTTTTATTAGACAATAGAAACGCTGTTTTAGTGATTGAAGATGCTGAGGAATTGATAAGCTCGCGCGAAGAAGTTCGGAATTCAAGTTTGTCTATGTTACTCAATCTTACCGATGGTTTGTTGGGTGAAAGTCTTGGAATTCAAATTGTTGCAACTTTCAACACCGATTTAAAAAACATAGACAAAGCCCTGCTTCGCAAAGGAAGACTTTCTAAAATTTATGAATTCAAACCCCTTGCCCTAGACCGAACCAATGCTTTGTTACAAAAATTAGGACATCCAATTGAAGTGTCGCATCCAATGCCAGTTTCGGATATTTTTAACTTTGAAATAAATACGAATCATGAACCCAAACTGAGAAAAGCAGTTGGTTTTGGGAATTAAAAAAATCAAATTATGAAAATAGATAAAGAATTAGAAATCAAATTTATAAAAGCTATTCAAAAAAGAGCTTCTGATAGAACAAACGGGGACGAGGGAAGTATTAGAAAAAGAAATCATCATATTGATTCCCAGTTTGAATTTACGCCTCAGGTTTGCGAGAAAATAATACTATTGAATGAAAAACTGAGAGAAGAAGAAAAAAGGGTTTTTTACCAATACCGAAAAATTGAAGCACAGTGCAAATTAATGGTAAAAAACAAAGAAATAGACGATTTCAATATAGACCTTGAATTAGAGTTTTGGAATAACAAACACTATGAAAAATTTGATCCTGAAATGAACGGCAATCCATTTTTTCAATCAACAGATAGTTTTATGGTTATGCAAATGTTTGAGGTTGAATATAATGCCGAACCAAAAAACGAGAAATATAGAAAATCCCCCTTTAAAGAATTTAACGAAATAAGCCATTGCTATTCGTTCCATAGTTTGTATGATCATTGTCGTGAATTGACTTGGTTTGATATTTATAACATAGACCAATTCTGGATGGAAATAAAAGTGGATTATCAGTTTTTTAAAAAAGTTAAATGATTAGAAACGTTCTTGAAATTTGCTTTTGCAAATTTTTAAAAATCCTTAAAAACAAATGAAAATCGAAATAAAAGAACAAAACACATTTGAAAAATTCCTTTTTCTGGATGACATCCGTATGCCAAATGACGCCTTTGCTCACACCCAAAAAGAAATGTTTATAAGCCATCATTGGGAAATTGTTAGAAGTTATTCTGAATTTGTTGACTGGATTTTGCAAAATGGATTGCCTAAACTCATTTCATTTGACCATGATTTGGCTGATTTACCCAATCTGTCAAACCAAGGGAAACCTGATTCAGTTGATGCAGAAATACCATTTGAAAAAACAGGTTACGATTGTGCAAAATGGCTGATTGATTATTGTTTAGATCGTGATTTAATATGTCCAAAATATTTTTGTCATTCCATGAATCCCGTAGGCAAGGATAAGATTAATAGTGTTTTGGCACAGTTTTCAAATCTCCAATCGAATCAAAATTTGCGAAGGATTTGAATACCACAAGTTGATGAATAAAAAGTATTTTGTTTATGTCATGGTTTGTCGTAGTTGGGGGTTATTTTTGTCAAAAAATTAAATCAATGCAAAAGAAAATTTTATATTTAGATATGGATGGCGTAGTTGCCGATTTTGAAAAAAGTGTTTTGAACTATTGCCCGGACTTGCATACCGCTCCTGAATATGCCAATAAAAAACGGAAAGACGCCAAAATTGACCTCATCTGTGCAACCGAACCCGAGTTTTTTCACGATTTGTTTCCTTTAGAAGGCGCAATTGAAGCGGTTACCCAATTATTTCCTTTATACGATTTGTATTTTTTGTCTTCGCCCATGTGGGGTGTTCCTGAATCGTATATTGGGAAACGCATTTGGATTGAAAAGCATTTTGGTGTTTTGGCAAAAAAAAGGCTCATTTTATCCCATCGGAAAGATTTACATATTGGCGATTTTCTGGTGGACGATCGCACCCGAAATGGCGCTGGCGATTTTAAAGGGTTTCATATTCATTTTGGCACGCTTGCTTTTCCCGATTGGCAAACGACTTTAGCGTATTTGATTGAAAATTGCTGATATATTAAAACCCTATTTAAGAAAGAAAATTAATTAAAAATAGTATATTAACCCCTTTTAAAACCCAAAAATTATGGCTCAAATTTTAAACAAAAAACACGGAAGCACTCAATTTTTTATTGACGGTGACGAGATTAAAGACAAGAAACACGGCAGCACGTTGTACTATATTGATGGCAATGAAGTGCGAGAAAAAAGCCGTCACGGAAAAGTAAAATTTCATTTTGACAATCACGAAATACGAAGAGACAGCCGTCACGGAAGCACCAAATATTATGTTGACAACCATGAAGTAAGAGACAAAAGACACGGAAATTTAGTCTATTACATTGATGGTTCAGAAATTAGAGACAAACGCCACGGTAACTTAGTTTACTACATTGATGGTAGTTTGACCAAAGATCAATTGATGGGTTTGATTTCAATTATTTAAACAAAACCTTAAAAAAATTTACAGAATGAAAGGAGAATTAAAAAATGAGTTTGTTGAATTAATTAAAAATTATGGCGAAAAAAAGTACTCTTTTCATTTAGAAAATATCCCAGAAAAGGGATTGTCTGCAAAAATGATTGAGCTACTTGATGTAAAGGACTTATCCGAAAGAATAAAAAAATGGAATGATTTTGAAGTAAAATTAAGCGAAATCAAAAGTTTACATTTACTTTGTAATCCGTATTACATTGGTTATGGAAATCCAAATTCCGAAATTCTTTTTTTAGGTAAAGAAAAAGCATTTAACATCACTAATAGTCCTAACCTTTTTTTGCACGAAAGCATCAATAACAACAAACAATGGGAATGTTTAATAGAAAATAAGAATAGTGATTTAGAATTTAATCCATTATTTCCTCAAAAATATTTTGAAAATATTTTTGGTAAAGAATTCAAAATAAAACACTCTCATACTTGGGGAATGTATAATAAACTGGTTAAAGGAATAACCGAAAACCTAGATGTTACAACTGAATTAAAAGTGTTAGAAAACAACTTTTTTAATCACTGTTTTACAACCGAAGTCAATCATATTCCATCAAAATATAGCTCAAATTTAAAATCAATAGATCCAAGAAAAGAATTACTTCAACATGCTTTTTATAAAAGTTTCAAATATGTAATTATTGGTGCAATTGGTGCAATTGACCAAATACAGATTAAAGAAATTTTCGGCGACTTAAGAACAAAAGAAGTACAACTAAACAAAGAAGGTTCAAAAAAAGAAAGAAAGATTGAAGTGTTTCAAAATGACACTCAAAAAATAATTTTATGTAATCAACTAAGTGGTGGTGCAGGATGGTCTAATGAAGAAATAGCTAATCTTATTAACGAAATAAAAGAAAATTAAATTGTCGAAAAACAAATTTTAACACATCACACAAAATTATAGAATTAATGGAAAAAGAATTTAAAGAATTTTTAAATAAAAAATTTGGGGAACACATTACAAATAAACTTTTAGACAAAAACAAATTGTCTTTAAATAAAGGAGAGTCTGTTTATCTTTATAACGGAGATTTAGAAGAAAACAAAAAGAAAGTTATTGAATTAGTAGAGTCCAAATACCATGAGAAAATTAATGAGAACGAATGGGCTTTTGATTTTCCAGGATGGATTGGTGAATTAGATTTTACTAAAGTAAATGTAAAAGAAATCCTTGTTATTGGTATGGAACCACATATAGGAGAAGGGGGTAGAACCGCTCAAGTAACTTATGGATTAAGAGAAACAGCCGATAATGAATTTTCCGAATTAGGAGAACATCTAGGAAACAGAAGGCTTTGGAATAATTTAAACGCAATTTTTAATAATGACGATAATAAATATTATTATGAAGATACCTATAAAAAACCTCTTGATCTTGATTTCAAGGATTTTCTTGAAAAAATCTACATTACCGATATGTCTCATTTTGCAATAAAAGGAACGGTTAAAAAAACTATAGCTTTTAAAGATTGGAAGAACATTAGAACTGAAAACGCCATAAATTATATATCAGAAACTATAACATTAATAAGACCAAAATTTATTGTTTCTCAAGGAAGAAAAGTTGCTGATTTCATCAATGAAAATTTTGGATTTGCTAAAGAGAAAGATTTTGAATATTTTAGAAAAAACAAAGACGGTATTTATCATGTAATACTTCCTCACTTAGCAAGTGGTAACACAAATAATTTTTGGTTTCCAAAGAATCCAGAAAAAAGAGAACCAAATATTGATAAAATAAAAATACAATTCGACAAATTAAACTAACATGAACATCCTATTCCTCCATGGGCTTGAAAGCAAACTTAGCCCCGAAAAAAGACTAATTCTTGAAAATTACGGAAATGTAATAGCACCCGATTTAGATTATAAATCCAACCCAAATGTAATTCAAAATCTATATGATGAATTTAAAAATCAATCTATAAACGCCATTATTGGTAGTAGTATGGGCGGTTTTGCGGGTTATCATTTGGCAAACAGTTTGGGTATTCGGGCTATGTTGTACAATCCTGCGCTGCCTTATCGAACTAATGTAGAGCAAAACATTCCTTTGGCATTGCCCAAAGACCAATGTTTAGAAATGCGGTTTGTTCTAGGCGGTTTGGACGACATTATTAAGGCAAAAGACAATTTGACATTTTTGACTGAAAACTATACCTTTGAAAGAAATTATCAAATTGTTATTCGTAAAGATTTGGCACATCAAATTCCGATAGCTGTTTTTGAAGCCGAAACAAGTATTTTTTTAGGATAAATTCAATGAGTTTAAACCCACATAAAATAGTTCGTTGTCATTCGGGAGGTGCCGAAGGAGCAGACACCTATTTTGAAGAAATTGGATCAAAATATGGCATTCAAACCATAGCATACAGTTACAAAACCCATTATCACAACTCCCCTAACAAATATGAAATCAGTGAGGAAGAATTTGAAGAAGGCTGTCTTGCGGTTTTTAAAGCCAATGAAACCCTGAAAAAATACCGATTAAAACCGTATTTAAACCTCTATTCTCGGAATTGGTTTCAGGTAAAAAATGCGGAACAAATTTTTGCCATCAGCAGCTTTATTCAAATTGAAAACCAACAATTGGTAAAAGGCGGAACGGGTGTTACGGTACAAATGGCAATTGATGCTAAAAAAGAAGTTTTTGTTTTTGAGCAAAAAAGGAATGCTTGGTTTTATTGGGATTATTCCAAAAAACTTTTTGAATCTATGAATGAAAATCCAAAAATTACCTCTTCGGATTTTGCTGGAATTGGTGCTCGAAAAATTAATCCAAATGGAATAAATGCTATCGAAAATTTGATGGAAAATTCATTTAAAGCGTTTGAAAATATAGTTTGATGATGATTATAAATTAATAAAAAAACACTTATACTTATGGATATTGATTTGATTAAAAAAGAAATTGTAGCCATTCATAAAGAATGGGATAAACTTGGACACAGTTTGGACGATGGACAGAGTTTTGACGATGACAAATTCGCCGAAATGCATGAGGGTTTTGTGTGGGATATGCTGGTTTCCTATTGTGAAAATAAGGAATATGAGGTGCAGGGTTACCCGTTTGAGAAGCGTCTACTAGGGGAGACGGACGAGGCGTATGACGAGGATTATTTTTGCTTTGAACGAAATGTAAAATATGTGGAAGTATTGGCTACTCAAAAACAGGATGTGTTGGAATTGCTGTTTTTTTACAAGCAAACTTTTTGGTATGATGAAACGGCAACAACAGAAAGGTTGAAAGAGGAATTACTGGAGGCCATTGCCGAAAATTGGTATGATATCGATTTTTGAATCAATGTTGTCCGATTAAATTTTTTCTTTTCATTTGTTAATGGAAATGCACAAAACCACAAACTCGCAATTTATCACAAAATTCTTTGCGCCTTTGTGTGAATAGCATAACTGTAATTTAAAATTTTTTTACAAAAAGAGGATTCGATCAAAATTATTGAAAGTACAGTGGGTAAAAAAATTCTTTTACCCAAACCCCGATGCCTCAAACATCGGGGTTTTTTATTTTATATAAAGTCGTTTTTTTTTAATAATATTTGACAATTTTAAAAAAATCGGTCAAAACTTGACGTTTTTATTTTACAGCGACATGGTTTGTCGTTGTGTGAATTTATCTTTGCAAATATAATTTTAAATAAATATAAATAATATGATGATGATTTACCAACATGAAAGAATCAATCCTTTATCTCCTATGGAATCTTTACAAGATATATCAGACAATGGAAAAAAAATAGTGTTAACAAAGTTGAAGGGATTGTTTTATTCAAGCAATAAAGGCATCTCTTGGAATAAAAGAAAATAAGAGAAATGGTTTTTGATATTTTTTGTTATATAGAGGTTTTTGATGAAGAAACAAAACAATGGAATTATATGTTCAAGAGCGACAATCCTGAACCTATCAATCAATGGTATTATAACTTAGAGAGATTTTTTGGCGGTTTTGATTTAGCCTTTTTATTTGAAGAAATCCATAAACAGAAAGATTCTAATGGGGTTGATAATTACAAAGGATTGCCGAAAGATTGCTCTCAAGAGATCGTAAAGGCACATCATTTCTATGTTGAAGAAGTGAAAATGTGTGAAAGAGTGTCATATTTGGATTTGACTGATTTACTTGTTTTTGATTATGAAAAAACATTTGATGTTTCAGTAATTACGGAAAAAGAGTATTGTTTGTACCAATTTGATTTTAATAAATGTAAAAATCCTTTTATTCCACACAAGGAATGGCTAGGAGAAGATTACTTTGTTGAATTGCAAAAAATAAAACTAAAATTCAGTACCTATTCGAAGTGTCGACTGGTGTATTTCGTTTGGGAGGTTGATTTAGAGACATAAAATTTGTTGCATAATAAACTAGATTTGTTTATTGTACAATTTTACTGTTTAAACGAAATTATTTTATTTTAATCGTGCTAAATATTTATGTTTCAAACCCCTAAAAATTAAAGTAAATTACGTGCAAAACAGAACGGTTTTAGTAGTATATGTTTTATATATTTGGAGGATTAAAAAGGGAATATAAAAAAAGAGAAACCCATATAAAATAATAAAAACCAAATAAATATGAATAAAGATTTTGTAAAAAGCCTTACATTAAAAGAATTGTTTAAAGAAAAATTAGTAATTCCTGAGTATCAAAGACCCTATGTTTGGACAAAAACAGAGATTGAAAAATTGTTATTTCAGTTTTCTGAACACATTAACAGAGAGGGTGAAAAACCAAATTTCTATCTCGGAAGTATTGTGCTTCATAAAAATGGAGATGAATACAATATTATCGATGGGCAACAACGAATCACGACCATGCAAATTCTGCAATTGATCAAAAACAAACAGACGTTTGGTATCACTTACGATCATCCGTTAACCCAACAACACATAAAAGATAATTATTCGTTTTTCAAAGATAAAGAATTTAAACTTATTGATTTTGAATCAATTAATGTTACTACTGTTATAACCGAAAGCGAAGATATGGCATACAATTTCTTCGAAACCTTAAATACTGGCGGAAAAAGACTCGGTGGAACAGACATTCTAAAAGCACATCACTTAAGAAGCGTTACAGATAATGAGGACAGAAATTCATTTGCTTTTCAATGGGAAAAGAAACAAAAGAACTTAGAAGATGTAAACAGAATGTTGAGCAAAATCCGAAGAATGGACTATTTAAAAGGAGGTAATTTTGTTCCAGACAAGTTTACAGATGACAACAAATGGAAAAATTTTTTAACAGAAGATTTTGCCGAAAAAGCTAAAAAAGAAAGTAGAGATATTGGGTATTCATTTGTAGAAATAGAGGAGAATACTCATAAAATAACTGCTGATAAATATGCTATAAGACAACCTTTAAATGAAGGTGCCAATTATATCAACTATTTACTAAGCTTTACAGAAGACTATAATTTTTTATTTACGATTGACGAGAATAAAAGTGATAAATATTCAAAATTCAATAGAGAAATTATAAATCATATTGATGGTACGGTTGATTTAAGAAGTTTTTATCAGCTTTCCTTGATGTGCTTTGTAGATCGATTTGGTAGAAAAAATGTTTTAGAATTTTCACTCTATTTATTTCGATTTATTTATAGTTTGAGATTGAGCGAACAATCAAGAATTTATGAAGCAACTGTTAGAAATTTTGTTACAGCTAATTTATTATTAGACCGAATTTTAAATGCTTTTACGTATGAAGAAATCCTTTCTTATTTGAAAAATTATGAGTTTAAAACATCAAATAAAGAAAATAGCGGCGTAAAACAAAGATTCTTAGAAAGAGTTTCTAAGTTTTTTGAAAGTAATATTTCTATAGAAAACTTTAGCTCAGATTTAGCACGACAAATTGAAAACTACTTAAAAAAATAAAACTATGAATTTTACAAGCACAGAAATCAATATAGAAACAATAGTTTCAAAGAATTTAGAATTTTTAATTCCAGTATATCAACGTCCTTATGTTTGGGATGATATTGAAATTATAAAACTTTTAGAAGATTTAAAAAATAATTTTAAAAACAACGAAAGAGAATACTTTGTTGGCAATACGTATGTTATAAAATCATCTAAAGACAACCGCCCTAATTTATACGAAGTAATTGATGGTCAGCAACGTTTTACTACATTTTGGTTGATATCTTTATGTTTTCAAACGATGGGAATTAATAGTGAATTAAAGAATTACCTTGAAATAGAGTCTTATAATTCGAAAGATATTCGCTTTGATTTCGACATTAGAAAAGAAGTTTATGAATACTTGAAAGGCTTATTAGATGGTTCCTCACAAAAGCGTTTTGATGATGTGAGCAAAATGGAATTTCTTAAAAACATTGCAAAAGGAGTGCGAACTATTGAAGGTTTTTTAAAACAAAAAACCGAAAGGAACAATGAAAATGAACTTGTTCAATTGGATTTAGAAGGTTTTGGAAAATACATCTATGAAAATGTAAAATTTATTTTCAACGAAGCACCTGCTAATACGGATTTGAATGCTCTTTTTGTGGCATTAGGCACAAGTGGTATTCAGCTGCAACAATCAGACATTCTGAAAGCAAGATTACTTGGGAAACTTAAAAAAGACAAAGAAAATGATGCTAAAATTATTATTCAGTGTGCTAAAATTTGGGAAGCCTGCGAGAATATGACTAATTATTTTGAAAGCAATGTGAAAGCTTCGTTTAATTTTGATACTTCAAAAATTGATAAGCACCATTTTAAAACGTTTGATGAAAGCATCTTTAGTATTTCAACTGTTGTTGAAGAAAATAGGAATAATCAATTAACCATTTCTCAAATAGTTGAAACGGAAATTAATCCAATTACTATTGAAAAGGAATCGTTCAGAAATACCCAATGCAGATCAATTCTTAATTTTAATATGTTTTTACTGCATGTTTTACGAATTTATAATAAGAAAGATATTAGTTCTTTAGATTCCAAAAAGTTGCTTGAGATAGTTGAAATAGACGAAATCAAAGATGAAGATGTAAAATCTTTTTTTGAATTAATGTGGAAAGTGAGATACCAATTTGACAAGCATGTTGTTAAATGGTTAAAAGATGAAAATGAAAGTACAGATGAAGAGGAAAAATTATTGCTTTCTGAAGTTCATCCTACTAACAATAAAGATGGAAAAACATATTTTTCAAGAAAAGAAAAACCTTTTTCAAATTTGCAAATGCTTCAGTCCATTTTATATTTTAACAATATCCCAAATCAAGTTTGGTTAACACCTTTTTTAGATTTTTTATTGAAAAATGATGTTGATAATTTAGAAGACATTATTGTATTAAAAGAATTAGAACGAATAGATAATGTCCTTCTTCCTGGAGACAAAAAAGAAATGTCTTGGAATTTACTAAATGGAACTGTTGAAAAACCTAGTTTTGATACAATCAAAGAGATATTTTTTAATAAACCATTTGGAACTCATTTCAATCACTATTGGTTTTACAAATTAGAATATTTACTTTGGAAAAATTGGAATGACAAAACAAATGAAAAGTTTAAAAGATATCGTATTACTTCAAAAAATTCTGTTGAACATGTGTTTGCACAAAATGAAGAGCACAATAATACAATTGAAAAAAACATTTTAGATAGTTTTGGTAATTTGGCATTGTTATCTGTTGGGCAAAATTCCTCATATAGTAATCTAAGTTTTGTTAAGAAAAAAGATGATTTTACAAATAAACAAACTTATGATTCTTTAAAATTAGCAAAAATTTACGCTAACCCAAACTGGAATACAAATGAAATCAAAGAACACCAAGAAGAAATGATTAGTATAATTGAAGCTCATTATAACTCATCTAACTAAATAGAAAACAAATGTTTAACCTCAACCCCGACACCCCAAACATCGGGGTTTTTTGTTTTATCTAAAGTAGTTTTTTTTTAATAATCTTTGACAATTTTAAAAAAATCGGTCAAAACTTGACGTTTTTATTTTTCAACGACATGTTTTGTCGTACTTCAACGCTTTCTTTGCAACATGGGGAAGCCGAAAACCAAAAAGAGTAGGTCTATTTTAAATTATAAACTGTATAATTATAATTTCTTAAACTATAAAAATCATGGAATTTATTTACGAACATTTACACAATAATTGCTTGCTGGATATATTAAAAAATGAGGAAATCGCCCGAAGTCTGGCGTATATGGTCGATTTTAACGAGCATCAAAATTTGAAAATTACACCTAAAAATTTTCATATCGAAATTGCTAATACCGATATTACCATTGCGGTATTGGTCTATGTAGGATTTGAAGGCAAAGAATATGAGGAATTGCAAACGAAGCCTAATTTTCATGTGGTTTCTTTTGATCAAGTTAGTGAAACGATGGTTGAATTTGAAGGTATTAAAATCAAATACATTAACAAATCGGCGTTGTTTTTTATGGCATTATCTAGGTCGGAAGACAAAAAAGTGAAGGATTTGAAATCGATTTTATTGATTGATAATTATCGGTTTTGAAAACCTTTGAGGTTTATAAAAATTAATTTAAACGACATGATTTGTCGTTATGCTTATTTATCTTTGTCGAAAATAAAGAAATCTATAGTGTATTTAACGTATTTTTTCTTTGTTTACGGGGCCGCGTTAGGGATGGAAGCGGCATCCTTTTTATTGCCCCTTGTGCGGTTGCGCTGTTTTGGGGCAATAAAAAGATAGAGCGTACAGCCCGGCCCGAAGGGAACGCCCAAAAAAAATTGATTTTAACCATTAGAAATAGAAATTATGTCGAAAAAAATTTACATCAAAAGGCAGTTGTTAATTCTAGAAAAATTGCAAGATGGGTTTTTTGATTTCAAGGAAATTCAGGACTATATCAGACGACGATTTGAGGACGATGATATTGATTATGAAATTTTGAAACGCACTTTTGAACGGGATGTTGTCGAGATTAGAGACATTTATGGTATTGATATTAAGTATGATAGAAAGGAAAAGTACTATTATGTTAAGGATGAGGACAGTGTAAACAAGATGATTCGTTTGTTGGAATCCTATCAGATGTTTACTATTTTGAGTTTGTCGAATCAGGTGACAAAATTTATGTTTTTGGAAAAACGCAAGCCGCTGGGCACTGAAATTATGCGCGATTTGCTGCGGGCTATCCGAAAGCGAGTGGAAATAAGTTGTATTTATGAAAAGTTTTGGGAGGCTTCGAATGCGAAAGACCGTCGCAGGTTGTTGCCCTTGGCGTTGAAAGAAGCCCGTAATCGTTGGTATTTGATTGCCCAAGACACCAAAGATGACGAAATTAAAAGTTTTGGTTTAGATCGGATTACAAATTTGGAAATTAGTAAAACCACTTTTACTTATCCCGAAGATTTGCATGTGGAGAAGGATTTTGAGCACGCTTTCGGCATCATCAATAGCGAGGAAGCGCCTGAGAAAATCAAGTTGTGGTTTAACCGTGAACAGGGCAATTATATCAAGTCCTTACCTCTGCACCGCTCCCAAAAACTACTAACGGAAACCCCAACCGAGATGACTTTTGAACTCTTTATTTGCCCCACCCACGATTTTATGATGGAACTCCTCTCGATGGGTGCCAATGTAAAAGTGCTTGAACCCGAAAGTTTGAAGGAAAAAATACGTGCAAAATTGTTAGACGCTGCAAAGCTGTATGAGTAATTTATTAAAATTTAACCAAAATAAGTATATGCAAATAACCACAATATCCGACACACACAGTTTGCACCACCAAATCCAATTGCCTGGAGGCGATGTGTTGATTCATGCAGGCGATGTATGCAATCGAGGCAGCGAGAGGGAAGCTATAGATTTTATGAATTGGTTTTCAAATCAAAAGTACACCTACAAAATTTTTATTGCGGGCAACCATGATTTTTATTTTGAAAATGTGCAAGAAAACACCATAAAAGCGTTGCTACCCGAGGCTGTTTTTTATTTAAACGATTCGGGAATTACTATTGAAGGCATTTCGTTTTGGGGTTCACCCATAACACCCGAATTTCATAATATGGCTTTTAACCGAAAAAGAGGGATAGACATTGCAAAACATTGGGACTTAATTCCGCCAAAAACTGACGTTCTAATCACACACGGTCCGGCTTACGGAATTTTAGATAAAACGTTTCAAAATTTGTATGTAGGTTGTACCAATTTGTTAACAAAAATTGAAGAAATTAAACCGCAATACCATATTTTCGGCCACATCCATGAAGGTTTTGGACTTGTTGAAAGAGACGAAACCACCTTTATCAACACCTCATCGGTTGATTTTCATTATAAAATGAGAACAACACCTTTTATTGATTTTGAGATTTAGAACAAACACCAATCAAATTAAACAATCAACGCTGCTCTCTTTAACACCATTGAACAACCCATGCAAAGATAAATCCTATAAAACAATTCGTTATATTTGCCTTTTACAACATCATTTAGTACCACTATGACCATTCAGCAATACATCGAAAAAATAAACACCCTGTACAAAACCGGAAACGCACGTGAACATTCGTATCGTGGCGACCTTCAAAACCTTATCATGGCTATTTTGCCCGACGTTTTGGTAACCAACGAACCCGCTCGTGTGGATTGTGGTGCGCCCGATTATGTGCTAACTCGCAAAGATGTGCCTATTGGTTACATTGAAGCCAAAGATATTGGAGTTGACCTCGCCAGCAAAACATTGAAAGAACAGTTTGACCGCTACAAATCGGGTTTAACCAACTTGATTTTTACCGATTATATGGATTTTCATTTTTATAAAGAAGGAGAATTTATAACTAAAATAGCTATTGCCTCCTCCCCCGACTCCTCCAAAGGAGGGGAGATTGTTCCGATACCCGAAAATTTTGAAACTTTTACCAATCTAATTAAAAACTTTTCGCTTACCGTTTCTCAAACCATTAAATCGCCTACCAAATTGGCACAGATGATGGCTGGAAAAGCCAAATTAATGGCAGATGTTATCGAAAAATCATTGCATCAAGATGATGAAGACCAAAAACGATCACAAATAAAATCGCAAATGTTGTCGTTTCAGCAGATGCTGATTCATGATATTGATAATAAAGCCTTTGCTGATATTTATGCCCAAACCATTGCTTATGGAATGTTTGCAGCACGGTACCACGACCCAACTTTACCCACCTTTTCTCGACAAGAAGCCGCAGAGTTAATCCCGAAAAGTAACCCGTTTTTACGAAAACTGTTTCAAGATATTGCGGGTTACGATTTAGACAACCGTTTGGTGTGGATTGTAGATGAATTGGTGGGTATTTTCTTGGCTTCGGATGTGGCAGATATTATGAAAAACTTTGGAAAAAGCACCAAACAAGAAGACCCTGTGGTACACTTTTACGAAACCTTTTTGGGGGAATACAACCCCGCATTGCGAAAAGCTCGTGGCGTTTGGTACACGCCGCAACCTGTGGTGAACTTTATTGTGCGTGCCGTTGACGATATTCTGAAAACCGAGTTTAATTTACCCCAAGGACTTGCCGATACCAGCAAAATAAGCCCCCCAACCCCCAAAGGGGGAGCTACTACCAAGACTCCCCCTTCGGGGGCTGGGGGGCTGATCCACAAGGTACAAATCCTTGACCCCGCCACAGGAACAGGAACGTTTTTAGCCGAGGTGGTAAAGCACATTTACAAAAAGTTTGAAGGACAACAAGGCATTTGGAGCAAGTATGTAACCAACGACCTTATCCCTCGCTTAAACGGCTTTGAGTTATTGATGGCGAGTTATGCCATGGCTCACCTTAAAATGGATATGTTGTTAACCGAAACGGGGTACCGCCCCCCAACCCCCGAAGGGGGAGCTGAGCAACAGCGATTAAAAATTTTCTTAACCAACAGTTTGGAAGAAGCCCACCAAGATAGCGGTACTCTTTTCAGTTCGTGGCTCTCTGACGAAAGCAACCAAGCTAATGAAATAAAACGAGATACTCCTGTGATGGTTATTATTGGAAATCCGCCTTACAGTGGTGAGAGTGCCAACAAAGGCGAATGGATAATGAACCTCATGGAAGATTATAAAAAAGAACCAGGAGGCAAAGAGAAATTGAAGGAACGTAATCCAAAATGGATTAATGATGACTATGTAAAGTTTTTACGTTTTGGTCAGCATTTTATCGAGAAAAACGGTGAAGGCGTCTTGGCTTTTATAAACCCTCATGGTTTCTTAGACAATCCTACGTTTAGAGGTATGCGTTGGAATTTATTGAAAACGTATGATAAAATTTACACCATAGATTTACACGGAAACAGCAAGAAAAAAGAAACCGCACCTGATGGAAGTGCAGACATCAATGTTTTCGATATTATGCAAGGTGTATCTATTAACTTGTTCGTAAAAACAGGTAAGAAAAAGAAAGATGAATTAGGACAAGTATTTAATTATGATTTATTTGGTAAAAGAGATTTGAAATATGATTTTCTAACTGAAAATTCTTTGAAAACGATTTTATTCAAAGAAATACCAAATATTGCTCCAAATTATTTTATGGTGCAAAAAGATTTTGATGCTAAAAAAGTATATGATGAAGGGTTTTTTGTGAATGAAATATTTCCTGTAAATAGTGTTGGAATTGTAACTTCTAAAGATGCAATTTTAATAAATGAAGTAAAAGAAGAATTAATTTCAAATGTAGAAAATTATTATAATATTGAAGCAAATAATACTTTAATTAAAAACATTTCTTATCGCCCATTTGACGATAGGTTTATTTATTATGACACTAAAATAGTGGAAAGATCTAGAGAAAAAGTAATGAGACATTTTATGATAGGTAATAATATTGCTCTTGCTGTAAAGAGACAATGTAAACAAGAATTTTCTTATGCATTTTTGACAAATAGTTTAACCGAATCTTGTCTTTTTGAAAGTGCTTATGCTAATAATTCAACTTTACCCCTCTACCTTTACCCCGATGACAAAAACAAAGATTTATTTGAAACTGGTCAAGAACGAACGCCCAACTTGAACATGGAAATGGTTAGCCAAATCGCCACGGGTTTGGGGTTAACGTTTAGCCCCCTAACCCCCGAAGGGGGAATTACCCGCGTGGCAACAACTCCCCCTTTGGGGGCTGGGGGGCTTTTGCCAATAGATATTTTAGACTACATCTATGCGGTGCTACATTCGCCCACATATCGTGATAAATACAAAGAGTTTTTAAAGATAGATTTTCCGAGAGTGCCTTTTCCTAAAGATAAAGAAACGTTTTGGCAATTGGTTCAATTAGGCGGTGAACTACGCCAAATACATTTGTTAGAAAGTTCAATTGTAGAAAAATACATCACAGGCTATCCCGAAGATGGAGATAATATTGTTGGAAAAATCTTTTTTGAAAAAACAACTGATACCACAGGAAAGGTCTATATCAACTACGAGAAAACTCCCCCTTCGGGGGCTGGGGGGCTTCAATACTTTTCAAATGTACCCGAAGTCGCTTGGAACTTCTACATTGGTGGCTACCAACCCGCTCAAAAATGGCTCAAAGACCGCAAAGACCGTGAACTAAGCTACGAAGATATTTTGCATTACCAAAAAATCATTGTGGCATTGACAGAGACGGATAGGATTATGAGGGAGATTGATTTAATTAAGTTGTAGTTATGAAAACAGCCACACGAGAACTAATAGAAAATCATTACAAGTCTATTGATTATGAATCTGACTTAAAAAGAGATTTTGAAAATGCCCTGATTTATTTTGTTGAATTTCATCAAAACGATGATAATGAAAGCGAATATGATACGTTTTTATGTAAAATTCATGACAATTTTACTTTAGGTCATAATTGTATTGCTTGTAATTTGAACGAATCAAACAGACGCGTAGAAGCTTATTTATTGAATTATAAATTATACGACAATCCAGAATACTCAATTTCAAATTTGATAATGTTACTCTATCTTCAAGTAGAGTGTATATTGGAATATCTTAAATTACTAAAATTAAATGAGTCATTTTTACTACAATTTGATGAGTTGTTTTTACAAAATAAATTTCAAACTTTATATAAAATAAAAAGATGGGCAAATTTCTTTAAACATCCAAAAGCATTTATGCTTTCACATCATCCTATTTGGAAGTATGAGGAGTTTACAAATCTTTACAAAGAATCAACAGATTTGATTATAGACACTTCTTTTGTCCAAAAATATTATTCTGATGGATCCAAAAATAAAGAATTATATACTAAATTAAGTAATATCGAATATATAGAAGTTTTATTACCTAATCCAAATAAATTAATTATTGAATTTTGCGAGGTTCAACTTAATTTTTATAACTTAATAAAAGATAATAAAATAGTTAGAGATATTTTTGAAGACAAAGCAACAATAAAGAACTATTTTGAAACAGAAGAAAATCAATAATAATCAACCCACTCAAAAATGGCTTAAAAATCGTGAACTCAGCTACGAAGATATTTTGCACTACCAAAAAATCATAGTTGCCTTGACGGAGACGGATAGAATAATGAAGGAGATTGATGAAATTGAGATAAAATAAAATGAAAAAGTATGATAAATGAAATAATACTGTATCGTCCCAATGAATTAACGGAACACATTGATGTAATGATCAATGAAGAAACCGTTTGGCTGAATCGACAACAACTAGCAGTTTTGTTTGATAGAGATGTTAAAACAATCGGCAAGCATATTACAAATGTAGTTAATGAAGAATTAAAAGGATTTTCAGTTGTCGCAAAATTTGCGACAACTGCATCGGATGGTAAAGTCTATCAAACCAAATACTACAATTTAGATGTTATTACTTCTAATAGTAGAAAATTTTAAAAGGTGATTTATGGATAACGAATTTGTATTATACCAGCCAGACGATAGTGCTACTAAATTTGAAGTGAGATTAGAAAATGATACAATATGGCTCACTCAAGCCCAAATCGTGCAGCTGTTTGAAAGTAGTAAAGCAAACATAAGCGAACATATAAAGCATATTTATCAATCAAAAGAACTAGTAGAACATGCAACTGTTCGGAATTTCCGAACAGTTCGAAAAGAAGGAAATCGAACTATAGCAAGAGAACTTATACATTATAATTTAGATATGATTATTTCTATTGGATATAGAGTAAATTCTTTACGTGGCACACAATTCCGAATTTGGGCGACCAATGTTTTAAAAGATTATTTACTAAAAGGTTACGCCGTTAACAATAGAATGAACCGTTTAGAAGATAAAGTGGACAGTTTGAATGCTAAAATAAATCAAATTGATTTACAAATCAACACACATTTAATCCCCACGCAAGGTGTTTTTTTTGAAGGTCAAGTATTTGATGCGTATGAATTGGCTTCAAAAATTATTCGTTCGGCAACAAAGAGTATTTATTTGATAGACAATTATATAGATGAAAGCACTTTAACACAACTTTCAAAGAAAAATAAAAATGTATTTGTAACATTACTCACAAAAAATAAGAGCAAACAACTCCTTTTAGATGTAAAAAAAGCCAACGAACAATATGGTAATTTTGAGCTCAAAACGTTTAACAAAAGCCACGACCGTTTTTTGATTATAGACGAAACAACCGTGTATCATTTAGGGGCTTCGTTAAAAGATTTAGGCAAAAAGTGGTTTGCTTTTACAAAAATGGATAACAACTCGGTAGAAAATATACTAAATTCAATAAAAAAATAAAATGGCTCAAAGACCGCAAAAACCGAGAACTGGGTTATGAAGATATTTTGCATTATCAAAAAATCATAGTTGCCTTGACCGAGACGGATAGGATAATGAGGGAGATTGATGGAATTGAGATAGATTAATTAAGACTAGTTCCAAAAAGGTGCAACTGTCGCAAATTTTGCGACAGTTCAAAAAGAAGGAGGAAGAACAATAGAACGGCAGATTGCGTATTACAATTTAGATGTTATAAAACACTTATATAAAATAATTGGTATCACATCACAAATTCCAAATAATTATCCCTATTTATCACTTCATAACTAGCTTCAGGATAAGCTTTTGCAAAAGCGGTGGGGATTTTAGCTTTCTTGCTTTCGTTCCATTTGAATTCAAAACCTGCCAAGTTATCGCCTTTTTCTTCTAGCCAATCCAATTCTTGTTGGTCATACGTGCGCCAAAAATAATTGTTGGTTCTTATTTTTTGGTAATGCTGTTTTTTTATTCTTTCTGAGGCTAAATAATTTTCCCAAAGTGCGCCAATGTCGTTGCGGTTTTCAATTTTGTTAAAATTATTGATAATGCCGTTTCTAATGCCGTTGTCATAAAAATACCATCGGGAGGATTTAACCACTTCTTTTCTTAGATTGCGGCTAAAACCTTCTACTTTAAACAAAACAAAAACTTTACAAAGCAGGTCTAAATAATTTGCAACCGTGTTCTTAGAAAGTTGCAATTGTGTTGCTAATTCCAGTAACGAAACTTCTTGTCCTATTTGAAACGCAATTAACCGCAATAAATCATAGACTTTATCCGAATGTTTGATGCCTTCAAAAATCAAGATGTCTTTTAACAAATACGAGTTTATAATTTCGGCTATATAATCTTCTTTGCTTTCCCAATCTGCATATTGTTCCAGCTCGGGATAACTTCCAAATAGTACTCTTTGCTCTAAATTTTCAGTGGTTTGCATATAATTTTCGTGTTCAGAAAACTCAATTTGTGACAACGGAAACAAATACAGCGTGTTTTTTCTTCCTACCAAAGGTTCGCCTAAATTGTTTGACAAATCAAAAACAGACGATCCTGTTGCAATGATTTTTATGCCTTCGATGGAGTCCACAATCAATTTTAAAATCATTCCTATCTCTGGAATGTTTTGTGCTTCATCAATTACCAATAAATTTACATTTGCCAAAAGGCGTTTGTAGTTAGCAACCGATCTTTCTTTAAGTAAGTTTGCGTTGTTTTTATCTTCGCCATTCAATTGCAAATAGCTTTCTGAAGGAAGTGACTTGAGATAATTTTTTATTAAATGCGTTTTACCAACACGCCTTGCGCCCAATAAAATCAATACTTTGTTGGGTACTATTTTTTTATGAAATTCTTCTAAAACGGCTCTTTTATAATAATTTGACATTTTAATTTCTTTTGATTTAAAGCACAAAGATAATCAAAAAATGTTAATTCGGTCAGTTGATTGACCAAATTAACGTTAATTCGGTCAGTTGATTGACCGAATTAATATAAATTGAGTCGTTTTGAATAAAAAAAAACTCCGAATTATCAGAGTTTTTATATAGTTAAAAAATGATTTTTATTTACCCACACGCAATTTTTCCAACCCTATTTGCATGTCTTCCGCCCTCAAATTCAGTGTTTAAAAAAGTGTCAACAATTTCAATAGCTTGCTGAATAGATGTGTATCTCGCCGGGATGCTTACCACGTTTGCATCATTATGTTGGCGCGCCAGCGCCGAAATTTCTTTAATCCAACACAATGCCGCTCGCACACCTTGATGTTTGTTGGCCGACATGGCTATTCCGTTGCCGCTACCGCAAATAATGATGCCGAAATCTACCTTTTTTTCTTCAACATCTGTTGCAACAGGGTGTCCAAAATCGGGATAGTCAACGCTATCAAAAGTGTCTGTTCCGTAATTAATTACTTCAATGCCTTTTGCTTCTAAAAAAGAAACAATTGCTTTTTTATAATCTGGACCAGCGTGGTCGTTTCCTATTGCTATTTTCATTTTATTTGTTGAGTTGTTTTGTTGGTACAAATTTAATTAAAGTAAAAATGGATTTGTTAAAAAAAAATTTTTTTTTTATAAACAAAAATAAGGAGCACAAAAACCCATTTCAAAAGACGTTTGGTCCCGCTCTCGCCTTTATCTCCCTTGCCCTGCGGGACTGCGGGAGGATATCGGCTCCATCGGGGCTACACTTGACTTTTAGTTTTCAAATGGTAACAATTTTTAAATTAAAAAAAGCCGGAAGTGATAAAAATGCCTAAAAGTTGGAGGCTTACCCCCGATTGCAGCGAAAATCCTTTTTGGTTTTTTTTTCAAAACCAAAAAGATTGTAGCAAAAGCGGGAATAGGGCTGGGAAAATACCCAAGCCTTTTGGTCTAAATTTTAAAAAATAGTAGGTGTGTTAATATCATTTTACAATTCGTTGATAATCAGGCAACCTTAATTTAACATCTATTGTTAACAACTTTAAATAGATTTTTAGAACTTTTTTTACATGGTGTAGAATTTATTTGTAATCCAAAATTGATTTGAATTAATTATAAAAAGTTAGCTGTTTTTATTTAAAAGTTATGAATATAAAAAGTTGGGTTTTCAACAATTTTTAACAATAAACTTATTTACAAAAAGCCGTGTTTTTTTATTATTAACAGTTGTTAATTAAGTTAGTTTTTGGATTGAAAATTAGCATTTTACATAAAATTTAGATGTTAATAACTCCAAATAAAAAAGTATAACTTAATTACCTATTTAAAAAAATTAAATTTATTGTACAAATTAACACACTATAATAACCTCCAGGATTTTTTAAAATTAAATTAAATCTTTTTGTTGTTTTAAATAGATGTTGAAAACTATTTGATTTTTTAAAAATGTTATTTTTTCGATAAATATTTCTGTAAAATAGTATTTACTTAATTCTATTCACTAATTTTAAACCTTATTAGAATATATTATGAGTAAACCACCTAGAAAGTTTGGTAAAAAACAGAAAACCTTTTCTGAAAAAATTGTAAAGATACTATCTCAAAACGCAAATAAGCCGTTTAATTATAAACAAATTTGTGCTATACTAGAATTGAACGATACCAAGAGTAGAAATGAAATTATTAAGGATTTAAAAATTCTTGCTGCTCAAAAAATTATTATTGAAGCCGAACCAGGAAGCTTTTTGATTAAAGCAATGAGTCAGGATTATTATGAAGGTAAGATTGACATGACTAGCAGACGAACTGCTTATTTTGTGTGCGAAGAATTGGAAGAAGATGTTTTTATTCCGACTAATAATTTGAATCATGCACTTGATAAAGATTTAGTTAAAGTATATGTTTATAACCGACGCAAAGGAAGAAAACCCGAAGGAGAAGTGATTGAAGTATTGGAACGAAACAAAGATGAATTTGTGGGTGTTATTGATATTCAGAAGAATTTTGCTTTTGTTTCTACGGCAAATCCTAAGATGTACACCGATATTTTTATCCCAAAAGATAAATATAACGATGCAGAAAATGGCGATGTTGTATTGGTAAAAATTGAAGATTGGCCAAAAAAAGCCGATTCGCCTTTTGGATCAGTAATTAAAGTTTTGGGTAAACCTGGTGAACATAATACGGAGATTCATGCTATACTTGCCGAGTATGGTTTGCCTTCTGATTTTCCGGTGGAGGTTGAAGTTTTTGCACAAAAAATTGATACTACTATACAAGAAGAGGAAATTGCAAAAAGAAGAGATATGCGAAATGTACTCACTTTTACTATTGATCCTAAAGATGCAAAAGATTTTGACGATGCTATTTCTTTTCAAAAATTAGATAACGGAAATTACGAAATTGGTATTCATATTGCTGATGTTTCGCACTATTTGCAAGAGGGAACTATACTTGATGACGAAGCTTATCAACGAGCTACTTCTATTTATTTAGTTGATAGAGTGGTGCCTATGTTGCCCGAAGTGTTGTCAAATTTTGCTTGTTCGCTTCGACCAAATGAAGAAAAATATACGTTTTCGGCTATTTTTGAAATCAATGAAAAAGCAACCGTTATCAATCAATGGTTTGGACGAACAGTTATCAATTCGGATCAACGATTTGCTTATGAAGAAGCACAATTTTTGATTGAAAATAAAGATAAAAATACCATTCCGGCTGAAATTTCGTTAACAGGTTCAGATTATTTAGTTCCCGAAAATATTATTGAAGCTACTTTAAAATTAGATGAATTAGCTAAAATTTTGAGAAGAAACAGAATGAATAATGGCGCTATTTCGTTTGATAAAGTAGAAGTAAAATTTAATTTGGATGATAATGGCGAGCCTGAAGGAGTTTATTTTAAAGTTTCTAAAGATGCCAACCATTTAATAGAAGAATTTATGCTGCTTGCCAACAGAAAAGTAGCTGAATTTATTGGAAAACAAAAGAAAACATTTATATACAGAATTCATGATGAGCCGAACGAAGACAAGCTTTTTGCTATGCAAGCATTGATTTCTAAATTTGGTTATAAAATTGATTTGCGAGAAAAGAAAGGAATTTCAAAATCGTTAAATCAATTGATGGAAGACGTAAATGGAAAAAAAGAACAAAATCTTATTGATACCCTTGCTATACGAACCATGAGTAAGGCAAAATATTCTACCGATAATATTGGACATTATGGATTAGCATTTGATTATTACAGTCATTTTACCTCACCAATTAGACGTTATCCTGATGTAATGGTGCATCGATTACTTCAATACTATTTGGATGGCGGAAAATCGGTTAATAACGATGAGTATGAAGAAAAATGCGAACATTCATCAAGTATGGAAAGCTTGGCTACATCTGCCGAACGAGATTCTATAAAATACATGCAAATAAAATACATGCAAGATCATAAAGATGAAGAGTTTTTGGGTGTAATTTCTGGTGTAACCGAATGGGGAATTTATGTAGAAATTATTTCAAATAAATGCGAAGGTATGTGTAGAATAAGAGAAATAAAAGACGATTACTACACTTTTGATGATAAACAATATGCTCTGGTTGGTGAGGTTTCTAAAAATATTTTACAACTAGGTGATGAAGTTTTTGTTAAAGTAAAAAATGCCGATTTGGTTAAGAAACAATTAGATTTTAGTTATTTAAGAAAGAACTAAAATTTACTATTTGTAAAGTAGATTTAGTAAATAATATATATTTTAATTTTTAAAAAAAATATGAAAAAAGTAATTTATAGTTTATTGTTAATGAGTTCATTAACCTATGCACAAACCGAAAAAAAAGTAGGAGATTTTACTAAAGTAACCTCTTTTGATAAAATAGACGTAACCTTGATTTCATCTAAAGAAAATAAAGTGATTTTAGACGGTTCAGGTTCAGAAGAAGTTGAAATTGTAAACAAAAATGGAGAACTAAAAATACGATTGCCATTAACTAAACTTCTTAGTGGAGATAACATTTCAGCTACTGTTTATTATACCAAAATCGATGCTGTAGAAGCTAATGAAGGATCAAGAATTGCTTGCGAATCGGTTTTAAAAACCACCTCTTTTTCAATAATTGCCAAAGAAGGATCTTCAATTAAATTAAAATTAGAAGTTTCAAAATTAAACGCAAAAATCACAAACGGATCAATAGTAAATGTATCAGGAGCCGCAAAAAATCAAGATATTTTAATAAATTCAGGAGGTGTTTTTGAAGCCGAAAAGTTAATATCACAACAAACCTCAATCAGCGTAAATGCAGGTGGCGATGCATCTATTTTTGCTACAGAATTAGTTGATGCTAAAGTACGCGCTGGTGGCGATATACTTATATATGGTAAACCATCAAATATAAATCAAAAAACAATTGCCGGCGGAAGCATAAAAGAAGCAAATTAATTTTTACTTTTAACACATGATAAACGATATACTAGCCGCACTTCCTTGGGGAGTTTTATTAGCCTTTACAATAGGTCCCGTATTTTTTGTTTTACTCGAAACAAGTATAACCAAAGGATTTCGTGCAGCCTTAATTTTTGATTTAGGCGTTGTTTTTGCCGATTTTATTTTTATTTTAATTGCCTATTTCAGTACCAATCAAATACTTCAAAAATTAAAAGACGACCCAGGATTATTTATTTTTGGCGGTGCTGTTATGTTAAGTTATGGAATAGTATCTTTTATAAAAGAAAAAAAGAATTATACCAAAAAACTAGATGAAGATATTGACGAAGATAACATACAGAAAAACAATTACTTAGGATTATTTTTCAAAGGTTTTTTATTAAATTTTATCAATATTGGTGTCCTTGCTTTTTGGATGGGAATCATCATTGTTTTTGGACCAAAATTAAACATGGAACCCAACCGAATTAGTCTATTTATTGCTTCAATAATTATCACTTATTTTATTGTAGATATAATTAAAATGATGGTAGCTAAGCAGTTAAAATCTAGAATGACACCTTATAATATTTATAAAATAAAAAGATTAATCAGTATTATATTAATGATTTTTGGAGGATTTTTAATGGCACAAGGATTTTTCCCAAAAGAAAAAGAAATGATCAAAGAAAAGTTGGAGCAGTTAAAATCTTAGTTTTTTTTAAATTTAGAAGCTCATAATCACATTCCAAAAGTCATCTAGTCCCGTCATCGCCTTTATCTCCTTTGCCCTTCGGGACATCAGGAGGATATCGGCTCTCCCGGGGCTATAATTGAAGAGTACATTTCAAATACAATTTAGCGAGAATCTTTATTTTTTAAAGTTAATTTCAGATTCCTCGTCCGATAACTTTAAATAATTTTTTATAAAAATTTTATAAAAAAATCCTCTTGATTGAGAGGTTACTTTCAGAGGCATTGTCCAATAACTTTATTTATTTTTTCTAAAAATTTTATAAAAAAACCTCCAAGTTTCCTTGAAGGTTTTAGAGGCATCGTCCGATAACTTTAATTAATTTTTTTTAAAAATTTTATAAAAAAAAAGAGATACATTTCTGTATCTCTTTGAGGCATCGTCCGTCCCGAAGCTTCGGGAGAACCGGATTAGGAGCTTTTGCTAATCTTTAATTAATTTTTTTTAAAAATTTTATAAAAAAAAAGAGATACATTTCTGTATCTCTTTGAGGCATCGTCCGGATTCGAACCGGAGTAGGAGCTTTTGCAGAGCCCAGCCTAGCCGCTCGGCCACGACGCCAATTATTTATTGGTTTGCAAATATATAAAACAATTGATTATTAACAATTGATTATTACTACTTTTTTTATAAAAATAAATTAAGTTCTATATTCTTCCATTTCTATCGTAACTGCTTCTACATCACCACCAATAGGAGGATTAAGTTTAGAAACATTTAAAATTATTCTTGAAACCGATGCAACTTCTTTAAATATTCTAGTAATAATTCGATGTGCAACATGTTCTAATAATTTAGATCTAATATCCATTTCTTCCACTACAATTTTATTTAATAACACATAATCAACTGTATCTTTTAGTTCATCAGTCAATGCTGATTTCCTTAAATCTGTTTTAATTTCCAAGTCAACTCGGTAATCCGAACCAATTTTTGCTTCTTCTACTAAACATCCATGAAAAGCAAATATTCTTATGTTTTCTAGTTTTATTATTCCCATTTTATTTAATTTTAGTTGAAAAAGGTAATAAATAATTACTAATTATTGCCTCGATGTAAACAATTTTATTCTCCTCATCAACTCTAAAAAAGACTTTATAAGGAAATTTATTTACAGGAATTTTTCTTATGCTACCGAAATCTGTTTGATAAAATGGGTTTATTTTTAAATTTTCAATTGACTTTCTGGCTTCATAATAAAATTTATCTCCTAGTTTATTAGATATACTTTTATAATATTGTCCAATTTCATTCATATCTTGTTCTGCCCAAAATAGCAGTTCAATGACATATTTATCTATTGTAATTCCATTTTTTATCCATTTCTTTCTTTACCTCTTCCCAACTTCTATAATCCTCTGTTTTTGAGTTTTTTATACGTTCTAAAACCATTTCTTGTTGCCACATAGGAACTGAATCATTGTTCTTTTCTTCAACAATAATTTCTGGATTTGGTTCCAAAAAAGTCATCAATTTAGCATAAAAGTCATCTGGAATAGTAAGTGTTATTTGTCTCATAACTATAATTCTTTACACAAATGTACAAAATATTATTTTTTAAAAAGTTTATTTTGTGAGAACTTTTAGCTCCATCAATTGATCTGAATTAGTATCTTTGCTTAAATTATTTTGAATATGTCAATTACAGAAAAATCATTGAATTTTATAGAACAAATCATTGAAGAAGATTTAAAAAATGGTTTGTCCAAAGATAAATTACGTTTTCGTTTTCCTCCAGAACCAAATGGCTATTTGCATGTAGGTCATGCCAGTGCTATTTGTCTTAATTTTGGCTTAGGTATTGATTATCAAGCACCTGTAAATCTTCGTTTTGATGATACTAATCCTGCAAAAGAGGAACAAGAATTTGTTGATGCAATAAAAAAAGATGTAGAATGGCTTGGATTTCAATGGGATACAGAATGTTATGCATCAGATTATTTTCAACAATTATATGATTGGGCTGTTATTTTTATAAAAGAAGGTAAAGCCTATGTTGATAGTCAAACTTCTGAAGAAATGGCAATTCAAAAAGGAACTCCTACTACACCAGGTACAAATTCTCCTTTCAGAAATAGGTCAGTTGAAGAAAATTTAGATCTTTTTGAACGCATGAAAAATGGAGAATTCCCTGATGGAGCTCATATTTTAAGAGCCAAAATAAGTATGGGAGCCAATAATATGTTGATGCGTGATCCAATTATGTATAGAATTTTACATAAATACCACCATAGAACAGGAAACGATTGGTGTATTTATCCAATGTATGATTGGGCACATGGCGAAAGTGATTATTTAGAACAAATATCTCATTCATTTTGTACGTTAGAATTTTTACCTCACCGAGAATTATATGATTGGTTTTTAAATCAAATTTACGACTCTGAGAAAGTACGTCCAAAACAACGTGAATTTGCACGAAGAAATTTATCTCACACGGTTGTTTCTAAAAGAAAATTACTACAATTAGTTCAAGAAGGTCATGTAACCTCTTGGGATGATCCAAGAATGAGCACCATCTCTGGAATGAGAAGAAGAGGTTATACACCAAATTCTATTCGAAATTTTGCTAAAACAATCGGAATTGCTAAACGAACCAACCTCATAGATGTTTCATTATTAGAGTTTTGCATTCGTGAAGATTTGAATAAAACTGCTCCTCGTGTTATGGCTGTTTTAAATCCGGTTAAGTTAGTTATTACTAATTATCCTGACGGAAATGAAGAAATCTTAGATGCGGAAAATAGTCAAGAAGATGCAAGTTTAGGTTTTAGAAAAGTACCTTTTTCAAAAGAATTATATATTGAAAGAGAGGATTTTCAAGAGGAAGCAAATAAGAAATTTTTTAGACTTACTCTTGGTACCGAAGTACGTTTAAAAAACGCGTATATCATTAAAGGTGAATCTGTTATAAAAGATGCCGATGGAAATATCACCGAAATTCATTGTACGTATGATGAAGATTCTAAAAGCGGAAGCGGTACTGAAGCTAGTCAACGAAAAGTAAAAGGAACAATTCATTGGGTTTCTATTCAACACGCTATTGAAGCTGAAGTTAGAATTTACGATCGTTTGTTTACGCATGAAAATCCTGATGGCGATAAAGAAGTAGATTTTAAAGAATACATCAATCCAAATTCTTTGGAAGTTATCACCGGATATCTTGAACCAAGTTTACAATCTGCAAAAGATGGTGATCGTTTTCAATTTCAACGTTTAGGTTATTATTGTGTTGATAAAGATTCAAATTCAGAAAAATTGGTTTTTAACAAAACAGTTGGTTTAAGAGATACTTGGGCAAAAATTGAAAATCAAGAATAATTTTTGCTATATAAATTTTTCTTATAATAAAACCAGTCATTAAGCTGGTTTTATTATTATATATATTTGTTATTGATTTGTATTTTTTTATAATTATTTTCTATTAAAATTGACCTTCATAAATTATTTTTAATACATTATTTTATTTTTGATATGAATTTATATCACTTTATTTTTTTTATTCAAAATATCACTTTATTTTAGTTTTTCCCTTTTTTAACCTGTATTTTACTTATTTTTACATATAAAAATGATAAAAAAAAGAAAGAGGCTTATTAGCCTCTTTTTTTTTATGCTTCCTCATTTGGATTACTTGTATCGCTCGGATTATAATCAGTAGATGTGGTATCTTTTTTTCTGCTAACTTTTTTTGGTTGATTTTTCATCATTTCGCCAACTTGGTTACTTGCCGAAAAACTCGCAACCATATTATTCAACATATCACTTCCGGCTTGTGGTGAATTTGGTAACAAAATTAAATTAGAATTTGTATCAGCTCCAATTGCTTGCAATGTATCATAATGTTGGGTTACAACAATTAGTGCCGATGCTTCTTGTGAATTTATTCCAACTGAATTTAATACTTCAACACTTTCAACAAGTCCTCTTGCAATTTCACGTCTTTGATCGGCAATACCTTGACCTTGTAATTTTTTACTTTCTGCTTCAGCTTTTGCTTTTGCAACAATTCTAATTCGTTGAGCTTCACTTTCAAATTCAGCAGCAGTTTTTTCTCTGTCCGCTGCATTTATTCGGTTCATTGCATTTTTTACCTGAATATCTGGATCGATATCTGTTACCAAAGTATTGATAATATCATACCCATAAGAAACCATTGCCTCGTTCAATTCACGTTTTACTGCCACTGCAATATCATCTTTTCTTACAAAAACATCATCCAAAATTAACTTTGGAACTTCAGCTCGAACCACATCAAAAACATACGCAGTTATCTGATCATGAGGATATTCCAGTTTGTAAAACGCATCATATACTTTGTCTTGTATCACTTTAAACTGAACAGAAACCTTCATTTTTATAAATACATTGTCTTTTGTTTTTGTTTCAATTAAAACATCAAGTTGTTGAATTCTTAAATTTACTCTACCCGCAATCCTATCTATTACAGGTATTTTTAGTTGTAACCCTGAATTTCGAATACTTGTAAATTTTCCAAATCGTTCAATTACCACCGCAGTTTGTTGTTTCACCGTAAAAAATGATGATACTAAAATCAGTAGTCCAACTACTAAAATAAAAATTAAAAATGGTCCCATTATATGTTTTTTAAAGGTTATAGTTATTATACGTTCTTTTTTATAAAAAGTTACAAATTAAAAAAGGCATCAAAATTAATTGATGCCTTTGTATTAAAAACTTGAAATCGCTTTTTCTATTCTTTTTATAGTTTCTTGTTTTCCAATTAACTCAATTATATCAAATAAATGTGGTCCTTTCAAAGCTCCAACCAAACTCAATCGAAGGGGTTGCATTACTTTTCCCATTCCAATCTCGTTAGTTGTCAACCATTCTTTTAATATATTTTCAATATTTAATGATGTAAAATCTTTAATATTATTTAGTTCACTTATAACTTGTTTCATTAATACCGAAGTATCTTCTTTCCAATTTTTACTTGCTTTTTCATCATAACTTAATGGAGCTTCAAAAAAATAATCTGATAATTCCCAAAATTCATTAACAAAGTTTGCTCGTTCCTTTATTAAACTTACAACTTTGTTTAAATCTATTTTTGATTCGATTCCTTTCTCGTTAAGTATTTTTTGAAAATCAATTACTAAACTTTCATCACTTTGCATTTGTAAATACTGATGGTTGAACCATTTATTTTTGTCTGGGTCAAATTTTGCGCCAGCTTTATGTATTCTGTTTAAGTCAAATTTTTCAATCAATTCATTTAACGAAAAAATTTCTTGTTCAGTTCCATCATTCCATCCTAACAAAGCTAAAAAATTAATTACAGCTTCCGGTAAAAAACCATTTTCTCTATACCCCATTGAGTTACCTTCTTCTGTTTTCCACTCCAATGGAAATACTGGAAAGCCCATTTTATCACCATCCCTTTTTGATAATTTTCCATTTCCAATTGGTTTCAAAATCAATGGTAAATGCGCAAATTCTGGTGCTTCCCATCCAAAAGCTTTGTATAATAAGCTATGTAATGGAAGTGATGGCAACCATTCTTCGCCACGAATTACATGTGATGTTTCCATTAAATGATCATCTACTATATTTGCTAAATGATACGTTGGCATTCCATCAGATTTGAATAATACTTTGTCGTCGAGTAAGTTAGTATCAAATTTTACTTCACCTCTAATTATATCTTTTAAGGTAACTATTTCATCAACTGGAGTTTTAAAACGTATTACATATTGTGCTCCTTTTTCAATTTTATCAAGAACTTCTTCTTTTGATTTAACCAATGATGTGTCTAAAACATCTCTTACAGAATGGTTATAAATGAAAGTTTTACCTTCAGCTTCAGCTTGTTTTCTTAATTCATCTAGTTTTTCAGCCGAATCAAAAGCATAGTACGCCCAACCTTTTGCTATTAATTCATCTACATATTGTTTGTAAATTTCTTTTCTTTCGCTTTGTTTATAAGGTCCAAATTTTTCATTTTTTCCTATCGTTTCATCTGGCGATATTCCAAGCCATTCCAAAGCTTCAAGGATATAATCTTGTGCTCCTGGTACAAATCTTGTTTGGTCGGTGTCTTCTATTCTTACATAAAAAACACCATTATTTTGTTTTGCAAATAAGTAATTAAATAGTGCCGTTCTTACACCTCCTATGTGTAATGGACCCGTTGGACTTGGTGCAAATCGCACACGTACTTGTTTAGACATTGTATTTTTTTTTGCAAATATACGTTTTCATTACTTTATATTTATTACTTCTTTTTTACTTTATTTAGTCATATTAATTACAAAATTTGTAATTTTATCGGTTATTAACAAATGCTATTTAATATTGGACAAATCAGCTATTATTTTTAATAAACTTGAGCTTTTTATAAAAAAATACTACACCAACGAATTGTTACGTGGAGCTCTTTTTTTTATAGGAATTGGTTTACTCTATTTTTTGTTCATTGTTTTTATCGAATATTTTCTTTGGTTGCAACCCATTTATAGAACGTTTTTGTTTTTTATTTTTGTTTCTGTCGAATTGTTTTTACTTGTTCGTTTCATTTTATTTCCTATATTCAAATTAACTAAATTCAAAAACGGAATCGATTTTACCTCTGCATCTCTTATTATTGGTAAACATTTTCCTGAAGTTGGTGATAAACTTCTAAATTTTGTTCAACTTTCAAATGATTCAAATCAATCTGAACTTTTATTAGCTTCTATTGACCAAAAAGCCGATAAGTTGCAACCTATTCCCTTTTCCAATGCTATTGATTTTAAATCAAATAGTAAATATTTACCTTTTGCTTTATTACCTGTATTAATTTATTTTTTACTCTTTGTTTCAGGAAACAGTTTTGTTGTTACCGAAGGATTTAATCGTGTTGTACATTTTAAAAAAACGTATGCTCCTCCTGCTCCTTTTGTTTTTCAAATCCTAAATAATCAATTGAGTACTGAACAGCAGCAAGATTTTGTGTTATTGTTAAAAACTAAAGGGAAAGTTATTCCTGAAAACGTTGCTATTTCTATTGATGACGAAACTTATTTTATGGAATCTTCAGGTATTGGGCTTTTTAAATTTACATTTTCCAAACCTACAGCCGACATTTCTTTCCATTTTGAAGCCAATGACGTTTTATCCAAAACGTTTTTGCTTGATGTTGTTTCTGTTCCAACTATATCTAATTTTGAAATGTATCTTAATTTTCCGTCTTATTTAAAGAAAAAAAATCAAACTATTTCTGGTACTGGCAATGCACTTGTGCCCGAAGGAACCACAATTACATGGAAAATAGCTACCTTAGCAACATCTAAAGTTGATTTTGTTCTTTCTAACGCTTCTTTTCCTTTTACTTCTTTTCCAAATTCTTTTTCTTATTCTAAAAATATTATTCAAGATACAGATTATCAAATAGTTACTTCTAATTCTAGTGTTAGCAATCACGAAAAACTTACCTATCATTTATCTGTAATCAAGGATGCTTATCCATCAATCACTGTTTCTACCCCGCCTGATTCAATAAAGGCTTCTTCTTCTTATTTATTAGGTCAAGTTTCAGATGATTTTGGTCTTTCTAAACTTCAAGTGGTTTACTTTCCATCAAACAAACCAAACCAAGTTCAACGTGGAACATTAGCTGTTAAGAACGATTTGTTTGATCAATTTGTTTTTTCATTTCCTGGCAATTTGCCAGTTCAACCTGGAACAACCTATGATTATTATTTTGAAATCTTTGATAATGATGCATTACACAATTTTAAAAGTGCGCGTTCTTCTGTTTTTTCTTATCATCAAAACACCGAATCAGAGAATGAATCTATGTTACTTAAAGACCAGAACTCAGCTATATCTGGTTTAGAAAAATCACTTAAAACCCAACAAAAACAATTATCAGAAATAGATAAACTCCAACAATTGGGTAAAGAGAAAGAAACGTTAGAGTATAAAGAGCAACAAAAAGTTGATGACTTTCTGGAACGTCAATTGAAACAAGATAAAATAATGCAAGATTTTTCTGAAAAAATGAAGGATAATCTTGATAAATTTCATCAAGATAAGTCTGATCCTGACAAAGAATTACTTCAAAAACGTTTAGATAATTTAGATAAAGATTTTGAGAAGAATAAAAAATTACTCGACGAACTTCAAAAACTTAACGAAAAGTTAAACAAAGATGAGTTGTTTGAAAAAATGGATCAGTTAAAACAACAAACTCAACACCAATCCAAAAGTTTAGAGCAATTGGTTGAATTAACCAAACAGTTTTATGTAGAAAAGAAAGCCCAACAATTGGCTGACAAACTGAACTCGTTATCTGACAAACAAAACAAATTAGCAGTATCGGATAAAGAAAATACTGCCCCAAAACAACTTGAAATCAACAAGGAATTTGATGAAATTAAAAAAGAACTTAACGATTTAGATAAAGATAATAAAGAATTAAAATCACCTTTAGATTTACCTAATCCAACAGAGAAAGAGAAAAGTATAGATGACGATCTACAAAAAGCTACAGATGATTTAAAAAAAGAAGCCAAAGAATCGGCTAAACCAAAACAAAAAAATGCTGCAAAAAAGATGAAACAAATGAGTTCTGACATGCAGGATTCAATGGAATCTGGCGAGCAAGAACAACTTGAAGAAGACGTTGCTATGTTGCGTCAAATTTTGGACAATCTTGTTGCCTTTTCGTTTTCACAAGAGAACGTTATGAAACAGTTTAAAGGTTTAAAAAGAGGCTCACCCGCCTTTAATAAATTTTTAAAAAACCAACAAGATTTAAAACAACAGTTCAAACATGTTGATGATAGTTTGTTTGCGATGTCGTTACGTAATCCTAAAATTGCTGAAAATATTACTAAAGAAGTTGGCAATGTTCAATACAATATCGAAAGAAGTATTGATAATCTTGCTGATGCCAATGTCAGCAAAGGGGTTTATCACCAACAATATGCTGTAAGTTCTTCTAATAAATTAGCTGATTTTTTAGCAGATGTTTTAACTAATATGCAAGCCTCGTTGTCAATGTCTGGTAAAGGTAAAGGTAAGGGTAAACCTTCACCAGGTAAAGGGTCAGGAGGCCAGCTTCCTGATATTATCATGAAGCAAGACGGTCTTTCTGAACAACTTCAAAAAGGTATTAAAAAAGGTGACAAACCTGGTTCAAAGCCTGGTCAGGGTTCCGATGGCAAAGGCTCTGATTCCGGAAGTAAAGGTAAATCAGGTGACGGTAAACAAAATGGAAATTCATCCTCTGAAGATGGTGAAGGTGATGCACAATCAATCATGGAAATTTACAAACAACAACAACAACTCCGCGATGCTTTACAAAATGAATTAAATAAAAACGGACTTGGTGGTTCTGGACAATCCGCAATAGAACAAATGAAACAAATAGAAAAGCAACTTTTAAATAAAGGCTTTACTAACGAAGTTTTACAAAAAATGCTTAATTTAAAATACGAATTATTAAAATTAGACAAAGCCGTGCAACAACAAGGTGAAGAAAAGAAACGTCAAGCCGAGGTTTCAAAAGCACAGTTTTCAAACAAAGCTTCTGCCCTTCCAGCCTCTTTACAAGATTATTTAAAAAGCATTGAAATATTAAATAGACAAACCCTACCTTTGCGTTCAAATTTTAACCAAAAGGTTCAAGAATATTTTAAAGAAAATGATTAGTTTTAATTCCGAAAATGATTTTATATTAACTAATGAAGACCAAATTTCTTCATGGCTTTCTAATGTAATTTTATCCGAAAACAAAACAGAAGGTGATATTAATTATATCTTTTGTAATGATGATTTTTTATTAAATATCAATCAACAATACTTGAATCACGACACTTTAACAGATATAATTTCGTTTGACTACTCGGTCGGAAATGAATTACACGGAGATATTTTTATTTCTACCGAAAGGGTTGCTGATAATGCTATCGATTTTGGTGTTTCCTTTGAACTTGAATTACTCCGTGTTTTAGTTCACGGTGTTTTACATTACTGCGGATACAAAGACAAATCACCCGCTGACGAATTAGTTATGCGCACCAAAGAAGATGAAAAAATTCAATTGTTCCACGTGGAACCAAATTAAATACTGTTTTATTTTGTTCCACGTGGAACCTATTTTTAAATTAACTGTTCCACGTGGAACAAATTACGAATACTATGTTTGATAAATATGATGTTATTGTTGTTGGTGCTGGACATGCGGGTTGTGAGGCTGCTGCCGCCGCTGCTAATCTTGGCTCAAAAACGCTGCTTGTAACTATGAGTTTGCAAAACATTGCTCAAATGTCTTGCAACCCTGCCATGGGCGGAATTGCAAAGGGTCAAATCGTTCGTGAAATTGATGCGCTTGGAGGTTACTCAGGAATTGTTTCAGACAATACAGCCATTCAGTTCAAAATGTTGAACAAATCAAAAGGTCCTGCAATGTGGTCGCCACGTGTTCAGTCTGACAGAATGCGTTTCTCTGAAGAATGGCGATTGATGTTGGAACACACACCCAACTTAGATTTTTATCAGGAAATGGTTAAAGGCGTTTTAATTTCAAATAATAGAATTGAAGGAATTGTTACTTCACTAGGTATTGAAATTAAAGCCAAATCAGTTGTGTTGACCAACGGAACTTTTTTGAACGGTTTAATACATATTGGTGATAAACAATTTGGTGGCGGGCGCGCTGGCGAATCTGCCTCATTCGGAATTACAGAAGATTTAGTAAAAGTTGGTTTTGAATCGGGCAGAATGAAAACAGGAACTCCTCCTCGTGTTGATGGTAGGTCATTAGATTATTCTAAAATGAAAGAAGAACCTGGAGATGATAATCCAGATAAATTCTCTTATTCTGATTGTACTAAACCTTTGGTGAAACAACGTTTGTGTCACATGACTTATACTTCTTTAGAAGTTCACGATATTTTAAGAGAAGGTTTTGATAGATCTCCGATGTTTAATGGCAGAATAAAAAGTCTTGGTCCGCGATATTGCCCTTCTATTGAAGATAAAATTAACCGTTTTGCAGATAAAGAACGTCACCAACTATTTATTGAACCCGAAGGTTGGAATACCTGTGAGGTGTATGTAAATGGTTTTTCTACGTCTTTGCCAGAAGATATTCAATTTAAAGCGCTACGTTCAGTTGAGGGTTTTGAAAAAGTCAAATTTTTTCGTCCAGGTTATGCTATTGAATACGACTACTTCCCTCCCACCCAATTAAAACATACATTAGAAACTAAATTAGTTGATGGTTTATATTTTGCCGGACAAATTAATGGAACTACAGGTTATGAAGAAGCTGCCTCTCAAGGTTTAATGGCAGGAATTAACGCTCATCTAAAAGTTAACGATAAAGATCCTTTTGTTTTAAAACGTGACGAAGCATATATTGGAGTACTTATTGATGATTTAATAACTAAAGGTACAGAAGAGCCTTATCGAATGTTTACCTCTCGTGCCGAATTCCGTACCCTTCTTCGTCAAGATAATGCCGATTTCCGATTAACACCTAAATCTTTCGAAATTGGTTTGGCTCACGAAAGCAGAATGAGAAGGATGGAACATAAGTTTTCTTCGAGCAATGCAATGGTTAACTTTTTTAAAGAAACAAGTATCACAGCTGCTGAGGCTAATCCTATTTTATCTGAAAACGGCAGTGCTTTAATGGATCAATCGGATAAAATGTTCAAAGTTTTTTCTCGCCCTCAATTAGGTCTTACGGATTTTCTTAAATTTGAAAAGGTTATAAATTACGTTACTACGAATAATTTAGATAAAGAAGTTTTAGAACAAGCCGAAATCCAAGTAAAATATTCAGGTTATATTGAAAAAGAACGAAATAACGCTGACAAACTTACACGACTTGAAGATGTTAAGATACCCGAAGATTTTGATTACAACAAAATTAAGTCAATGTCAATAGAGGCTAAACAAAAACTTTCAAAAATTAAACCCGTTACCATTTCTCAAGCATCAAGAATTAGTGGTGTTTCACCTAGTGACATCTCTGTTTTATTAATTTATATGGGACGATAATTTGCGATGTTCCACGTGAAACTATCTTGCAAAAGCCTATAAAAAAAGAAAAAAATGAATATAACCAATTTAAAACCCTTTTTAAAAGTTACAGATTATTCAGTATCTGGAGAAACTTTTGAATTATTGTACAATCCTGAACTTGACATGCTGATAACGCATCCGCAACCTAGTTTGGACGATTTGCCACGTTATTACGAAAACCCAGATTATATTTCGCACACGGATGGTAAACGATCGCTTTTTGAAAAATTATATCATTTTATTAAAAAAATCGCTTTATCAAAAAAATTGAAATTGATTAATGCTCATTCCAATCAAGGCACTCTTTTAGATATTGGTGCTGGAACGGGTGAGTTTTTGTTGGTAGCTAAAAACAACGGATGGAACGTTACCGGAATTGAACCCAGCCCTAAAGCAAAAGCAATAGCCGAAAATAAAGGGGTCTCATTTGTGCCAAATCTTGAAAGCATTCCTTCTCACACTTTTGATATTATCACCATGTGGCACGTGCTGGAACATGTTCCTGATTTGGATCATCAAATTATGGAATTAAAACGTATCATTAAACCGAACGGGACTATAATCATTGCCGTTCCAAATTTTAATTCTTATGATGCTAAACATTACGGAAAATTTTGGGCTGCCTTTGATGTGCCAATTCATTTCTGGCATTTTTCTAAAAAAGCTATCCAAACACTTTTTATTCAACATAATTTACAATTAACTGAAGTACTTCCCATGAAATTTGATAGCTTTTATGTAAGTCTTTTATCTGAAAAATATAAAACAGGTAAAATGAATTTTATCAAAGCTTTTTTTATCGGATTAAAATCTAATTGGAAAGCAAAACGAAATTTGGAGTACTCATCACACATTTACATCTTTAAAAATCACTAAAAAACACGTAAACACACTTGTTTTCAATCAAAATACAGCCATAATCAATTAACTAGCCCGTTTTTGTTTTTTGCTTTAAAACGCTTGTATGTAAGTCGGTTTTTATAGATGTTTCTTATAATTATTTTTATAACCATAGTTATTTCTAATGATATCAATTTTTTTACTACTTCCTTTTTTTTGATTCATTTTTAATCTTTAGTTATCGTTTTTAATTGTGTTTTATATCAACTTAATAATTTGTTGTTTTACCAAATAAAATTTTATATTTTTGACAAAAATTAAACCTAACCTTTTTTTATAATGAAAAAAATTATTGTAATCCTTTCTCTTGCCATAGCAAGTATTTCTTGTCAAAACAGTACTGATGCAAACGGAATCAAATCTGCTTACATTGACACTTCTAAATTAATGGAAGAAAGTACGGAAGCAAAAGATATTGAAGAAAAATATAAATCTAAAGCCGAAGTTATGGGGGCTCAACTAAAAGTTGAAGCTACAAAATTAGAAAGCGAGAAAAATGCTTTTCAAGCAAATGCACAAAAAAATGGACAAGGCTGGGCGCAGCAAAAATATGGCGAATTGCAACAAAGAGAACAACAATTGCAATACGCACAACAAGGAATGTTGCAACAATTGCAAGGTGAAAGTGGAGTTGAAATGGACTCTTTAGTTACTAAATACAAAAAAGTTTTTAAAGAATACGGAAAATCTAAAGGTTTTGACTACATCTACGGTACAGGCGAAGCAGCAACCGTTTTGTACGCTAAAGACCAATACGATATTACTAAAGATGTTGTAAAAATCATCAATGATAAATACAAATCTGAAGGTAAAAAAGAAGACAAACCAGTTAGTAAAGAAGCTGATAAAAAAGAAGTTAAAAAATAATTTCTGTTTTCAAAAAAATTAAAAATCGCTCATTCGGGCGATTTTTTTTGTTTCTTATTTTTCATTATTTTACATTTGTCTAGTTCTAAATTATTAGCCATGGATTCCATTTCTGCTGAAGCAAATTATGTACTTCGTTTTATCAATCAAACCAATACATCTATTTTCCTAACTGGAAAAGCAGGTACTGGAAAAACCACGCTACTTAAAGAAATTATTGAAACTACTCACAAAAAAACGGTCGTTGTTGCACCCACAGGCATTGCTGCATTAAATGCTGGCGGGGTTACTATCCACTCCATGTTTCAATTGCCTTTCGGAGGTTTTCTCCCTGATGCAAAAGCTACTGCACAATTTTCGGGAGGTGTAAAATTTGAATCAAAAGATACGCTCCGACGTCATTTTAAAATGAGTGCCGTTAAACGAAACGTGATCCAAAACATGGAACTTCTCATTATTGACGAAGTGAGTATGTTACGTGCTGATTTGCTAGATGCTATTGATTTTATGTTGCAAAGTGTTCGCAAAAAAAGAACCCATTTTGGTGGTGTTCAGGTACTTTTTATTGGCGATTTACTTCAGCTACCCCCCGTAGTCAGGGACGAAGAATGGCGTGTTTTAAAAAATTATTACCAAGGAAAATTCTTTTTTCACTCTCATGTAATCCAGCACTATCCTCCGCTTTATGTGGAACTTTCTACCATTTACAGACAAACAGAACAAGATTTTATCAGTATTCTTAACAACCTCAGAAACAATAAGATAACCCCTGAAAACGTCACTTTTTTAAATCAATACGTACAACCTAATTTTGATTTAAAACAAAACAAAGGTTACATCACTTTAACTACTCACAACACTAAGGCTGACACTATTAACAAACAGTCAATCAATGACTTAGAGGAAACTTCGTTTTATTATGCAGCCAAGATTGTAGATGATTTTCCAGAAAAAATATACCCTTTAGACACCACTCTTGAATTAAAAGTCGGTGCTCAGGTCATGTTTATAAAAAACGATTTGTCGTTTGATAAAAATTATTTCAACGGTAAAATGGGTTTCATTAAATCCTTATCAGCTAACGAAATTTTTGTACATTTTCCTGATGAAAATAAAACGATTGAAGTGGAGCGTTATGAATGGGAAAACATTAGGTACAATGTAAACCCACTAACCAAAGAAATTGAAGAAGAAATGCTCGGCACTTTTTCCCATTATCCAATCAAACTAGCTTGGGCAATTACAATTCATAAAAGCCAAGGTTTAACTTTTGATAAAGCTGCGCTTGATGTATCGCAAGTTTTTATGCCCGGACAAGCCTATGTGGCTCTTTCGCGTTTGCGCTCGTTAAAAGGGCTTATTTTGCTTTCTCCGCTTCAAATGAATGGCATTTCTAGTGATGAAGATGTAATGGAATACGCTTCTAACAAAGCCACAACTGAAATTTTGAACAAAACCTTACAATTAGAAACTAAAAACTTTATTCATAACTACCTAAAAAACAGTTTTAATTGGGCCGAATTGGTGCAGGAATGGCGCAATCATAAATTTAGTTACCTGGATAGTGATGTTTCGGCTAAATCAAAACACAGAGCTTGGGCCGATGAGCAATTTGCTAATTGTGATGCACTTTTGGAACCTTCTGTTAAATTCATGTCGCAACTTGATAAAATTTTTCAAGATCAAGATGTTGATTTTGAATTTGTTAACCAAAGAATACAAGCCGCATATAATTACTTTTTCGAGAAATTAGATGCATTGTTATATCAAATTTTATATAAAATTGAAGAAGTAAAACGCATCAAACTTGTCAAACAATATTACGATGAATTGCAGCTAATTGAAGAGCTCCAAACCAATGCCATTTTGCGTTTAATGAAAGCCAAACGATGGATTGAAACCATAGTTGATAACCAATTAATTGATAAAGAAAGTTTAAATTCATCTGAAATAAAAAGATACAAAGCCATCAAAATTGAACGTGTTTTTGAAGATTTTAAACAAAATAATTTGAAACTTGTAGAGGTGAACGAAAACGAAAATTTATATTTACCCAAAAAGAATAAAATAGATAAACCAACCAAAAAACCAACCACACAAACAACTTACGAAATGTGGCTTGAAAAAAAATCTGTGCAACAAATTGCCGAGGAGCGTAAACTTTCGCCGTCAACAGTATTGGGACATTTTACAAAATTAATTAAAGAAAAAACAGTAGCAATTTCCGAGTTTTTACCACAAGAAAAAATTGACCGACTAACAATTGAATTTCAAAATTACAACGAAGATAGCGTTACCCCAATGAAAGAACATCTGGGCGACGAATTCACTTGGGACGAACTCCGAATGTTTAGAGCAAGTTTGTAGAATTCAGTTTTCAGTCACAATATTCAGTTTTAGTTTACAGAACCCTGAATTTTATGTAAATTTGTGAAATTTGTGGTTATAAAAATGTTAGTCACTGTTTTCAGTCAAAGTTTTCAATTTCAGTTTCCAGGACATAAAATTTGTGAAAATTTGTGATATTTGTGGTTATAAAAATGTTAGTCACAGTTTTCAGTTACTTTTCACTAATCACTAATCACTAATCACTAATCACTAATCACTAATCACTAATCACTAATCACTAATCACTAATCACTAATCACTAATCACTAATCACTAATCACTAATCACTAATCACTAATCACTAATCACTAAT
>JBILQQ010000001.1:0-290997 GCA_044373115.1 Flavobacterium sp. | reverse complement strand
CACTATTTACTATTAACTAGTTACTAATGCCTAATCACTAAAAAACTAACTCAACCAATACACCGCCAAAACAGCCGGAATAAAATATATTGCAATCGTTCGAGCGCCATCATATTCCTTAGCTAAACGCTGACCCAGCAATAAAAAAAGTAAAGTTACAGCCGAAAACACAGCCCCATAAAAACCAAACGATCTACCGCCAGAAATAAACAATTGTAAAACGCCTAACACGCTCAAAACCCCAGCAACAAGCTCCAAAAACAAAATCAAACCCAACGATGCAGGTACATAATTTTTAATAATTGTTTTAGAAAAATGCTCCTTTAACCAGGACACATTATCATTCCAATTAAACAACTTGTCTTGTGCAGATGTAATAAACGTAATCGCCAAAAAAACCAAAATTAAAGAAGAAGCAGGATAGTTCATAAGTATTATTTTTTATGTAGTAATCGGGTTAATTTTATAGATAAATCAGTCAAAATCAATTTAGCATTTCCGTTGCGCTCAATGTGATAAATAGCATCCGAAAGCTCATTAAAAATATCCTGAATATTAGAATTGTTCACAAAAGGAGCAAAATTTTCCAACTTAAATTTTTCGTCATTTGGTTCAAAATAAACCAATGACTTTGCCTCATAATTCAACAACATACCCTGACGGAATACATCAATACAGTAATTCAAAAACTTTTTTTGCGCCTCCCGACCAATACCCGCAATAGTCTCACTCCACACAATCAAATCCTGAATCGCAGCAGCATTCCCCTTAGCCCTAAAAGCAGCCCTCACCCAAGCAACAAACCATTGCTCAAACGGAAAATCATCAGCATCCTCGTGCAAAATATGCAATGCCCGGCAGTAATTACCCTGCGACAAATGGGCAATTTTCATGGATAACTTCTCCTCTACGTGCTGTTTATCAACCAGCCATTTTGCAATTTCGCCTTCAGCAAGTCCATTAAAATGCAGCGCCTGACACCTTGATCGTATAGTTTGAATTATATCTCCCTCATTTTCAGTAATTAACAAAAAAACGGTTTTATCAGTTGGCTCTTCCAAAAACTTCAACAATTTATTCGACGCCGACAAATTCAATTTATCAGCCATCCAAACAATCAAAACCTTGTAACCACCCTCCATGGACTTTAACGACAACGACTTCAAAATCTCCTGCGCATCATCCACTCGAATCTCTCCTTGTTTGTTCTTCACCCCCAGCATTTTGTACCAGTCAAACAAACTCCCATACACATTTTCAGTCAAAAAAGACCGCCACTCCGTCATAAAATCAGCACTTTTAGGATGCGATTTCACATCTTCAGTAGTCACCGTCGGAAAAACAAAATGCAAATCAGGATGCGAAAAATGACCAAACTTCAAGTTACAAGCCGCATTTTCGCCCACATTTTCACCACCCACATTACCACAAATCAAGTACTGCGCATAGGCAATCGCCATTGCCAAAGTCCCCGTACCCTCAGGACCCACAAACAACTGCGCATGAGGCACCCTGCCCTGTTCAGCGCTTTTTTGCAAATGACTTTTTATGTGCTCGTGACCAATAATTTCTGAAAACTGCATAAGCAAAGATACTACAAAACAACAAAAAATAAAACCACTCCCCTCCCTTTTTTTTGGGCATGCCGGTAATAGCCCAAACCCGCATGCCGCTTAGGGCTATTACCGTCGGGCTTTCGGCTATATCTTTTACTTGCCCAAAAAAAGGGCAAGCAAAAGGATGCCGCCTCAATCCCTCATGCGGGAGCACGATAAACTGAATAACTGTTTTCAAAAAAAACCAAAACCACCATAATAAAATAATTTATTTAAACAAAACACACCAAAAATTAAAAGCCCATTTAATGATTTGTAAGAAAAAATTATTAAATTTGAAAAACAAAAAGCGAAACAAAACATTCGCATATCTACCCAAATCTGGGTGTATATACGAAGTTTTATATCGCATATAAATGAGTTAGCAACTATTATACATCACGTAAATCCATGAAAACAACATTAATTCTACTTTTTTTAATTATAAGCAACTTTTTGTCTGCACAAAATCTTTCGAATTCTAATACACGAAAATTCATGGATGCGGATTTGACTTTAGTCGTAAGAGATTGGAATGTTGTTGCAAATCTAAAATCTGGTACAGGCGAAAAAGTTTCTTTTTTTCCAATTGAAATTACAGATTTGAAAACAGGTCAGACAATTAAATCTCTTCAAGTAGACATGTCAGTAAATTGTAATGGTTTTACTTATACTAAATCATCATGGGTTGATCTTAATGAGATATCAGAATTCTTAACTTTTATCGAAGATTACGTCATACCTAGAATTTCGAAAAAGACAGAAAACAATAAGTCAAATAATTATATCTTTAAATCTAAAGAAATCGTAGTCAGCTTTGTTGTTGGAGATTTTACAAATAAATTGTCAGTTTATCTCAAAGATGAAGGCGTTGTTAATGAACAATGCTATTTTTGGACTGAAACTCAAATTGGAAAGTCTCGAGAACTAGCAAATGTCTTACAAACATTGAAACAATAACAGTTGCTAACAGCGGTTTGCTTCAATGGCTTGGCTCGGGATTTATTTGAAATCGGAAAGGCTTTTAATTTAAAGTTTTAGTTATATTTGTAAAGGCTTGTGATAAATCATCGCCACTAAAGCAAGCCGCGAAACGTTAACTGTAATGTTATGAGAAACGAAACTTACAAAGGAAAAAGAATTGTTTGGGAAAATAAAGCTAAACAAATATTTCATATTTCTATTTGTTTAATTTTTACTTCAATAGGTCTCTTTTTAGGAAAGTTCGATACATTATTATTTTGGATAACTCTTTTATTGTTTGGCGGTGGAGGTGTATTTATGTTAATTAAACTTTTAAATCCACATAATCTTTTTGTAACTCCAAATTCCAAACTGGCAAAAGAAATAATTTCGGAAAGAGAAGAAAGCTTTAAAAATGACTATGGTATATTTAATTATGATGAAATTGGCTTTATTGTAGAGTTAGAAACAATTAAAAAGCATTATGATTGGAACGAAATTGAAACAGTTTACGGTTACAAAGTCGATTTATTAGCTTATGATGAAATTTGTTTAGATATTTTTACCAAAGATGAAAAGTACTTCACCATAACTGAATCGTCACTTGGCTGGTTTCAGTTTGTTACAAGATTGAGCCAAAACATAACTTCAATTAGAGAAGAGTGGTTTTTTGAAATCGCAAATCCAGCATTTCAAAAGAATTTGACACTACTCTATGACAAATACAATAGAACATCTCAAGAAATTAAAAAACACTACAGTTAACAGCTAGAGTTTCGTTGCGGCTGAAAGCCGAGCAATGAAACTCCAGTTGAACGGAACCGATTACATTCACACCCTTAAGGGTTTATCGAAATTTTTTTTGTTAGAATTTCAAAAGGATTTAGTCCCTCCTTTTTTTTAACTTGTTTGCAAATTACTTGTATATGTTGCATGGTTAAAAATACAAAAAATGTCTTTTTTACCCCAATTTTATTATTTTTATAGGAAAGATTGTGCCGTTTTTTTACATTATGACATTTACAGTAATTTGTTGCAACCAGTGAAAAAAGCAATAAAAAAAGGGTTCCGAAGAACCCTTACATCTTTTACTTGATTACGTTTCTACGAAAGAAAGAGGCTTTAACAAGTCTATATATTGCAAAGATATAAAATATTTTGAATATGTAATACTTATGAGAAAAGATTTAAGACACACCTATTTATCAAGACCAAGATACAATCGATATTTGGTTGCAACGGCTAATGATAACGAACGAGCCAAGAAACTTTATAACGCAAATATTAGATTAGCGCAATCATTCCACCCCATTTTATCACAATTTGAAGTTATTTTAAGAAATAGTCTTAACCTAAAATTAGCAGCTCACTTTGGAGATATTGATTGGATAATAAATCAGAAATCTGGTTTTATGAGACATAATTCATTAAAAAATTCACATTTCTTTTTGAAAACATGTGTTCAAAAAAGCGAAAATAAATTAAATAGAAGACAAATTCCAATAACAAGCGGAAAAATAATTTCAGACCAAACTTTCGGATTTTGGTTAGCATTTTTTCTTTCTCATCATTATTCATTAGTTGGAGGTCAACCAATTCATATCTTCGCACATAAACCATTAATTGAAGATAGAGCAACTATATATTCTAAACTTGATGAGATAAGAAGTTTCAGAAATAGAGTTAACCATTGTGAACCTATTTGTTTTTTAGGTCATACTATCGACTGTTCAGAAGCGCTAGAAATTAGAAAAAAACGCTATAATCTTATAGAATGGATTGACCCAAAACTAATTCCCTTTTTTGAAAAAGTAGATAATATTCAAAGTAAAGTGAACAATATTTTGAGAATATAATCTGCCGCTAACATCCAAAGTTTCATTACACCCGAAAGCCGAGCAATGAAATAATCGAACTCAAAATTTAGATTAGTAAAACATCAAGTTAAGTTTTTAAATAGGAATGTTGGCTATTCTTGAACTACCGAGGAACCTTGTGATGCAAGAGTAGAAAAACCAAAAATTTAACAGCAGCCCCCCCTTTTTTTTTACTTCAAAAATAAAAAAATGTTAAAAAATCGCTTTATAAATCTAAATGGTTACCTTTGTTCTTAATGAAGAAAAAAAATGTCATAGTAAGTTTGTCTTTTGCAATCATGCTTGTATTAGCCATGGTGCTGCAATCTGTGCATTCATTTCATCATTTAGAAAAATTTGTTACTGAAAAGCATTGTGATCATAAATACAATGCAAACAATGCCGAAATTAGTCATGCACACTCAGATTTAGACGCTTGTTTTGTTTGTGAGTTTGCTTTAAGCACTACCGTTGTAAAAGAATTTCTTTCCTTTTCATTTTATAAAAAACAGTTGTCTTACAGGTTTAATTTTTTCAAGCCAATTGAAATTATTCAAACTTTTGGAGGTAGTCTTTTCTCCCTTAGGGGTCCCCCCCTCTTTTTTTTAAAATAATTCTTTTTTGGTTTACTTTTTCTTGAAGTAAATCCATTATTTATTTTAAAAAAAATTAAAAATGCAAAAACATCTTTTTGTGATTTGTTTTTTGTTTTGTTCGGCAATAGTTTTTTCTCAAAACACAATAGCGGGCAAAATAATAAACGAAAACAATTATGCGGTAAGTGATTGCCATGTACATATTGGGTCAAAAACAACGTCAAGTAATGCTGAGGGTTACTACAAAATTACCAACATCCCTTTCGGACGGGTTAAGGTAAGTATTTCTTGTATTGGTCACCAATCCATAGATACTGTAGTAAATTGTACAGGAAATGTAGAGCTAAATTTTGTGTTAAAAACCAAAAAAACCTCGCTAAAAGAGGTGTTAGTTAAAAGCAAAAACACCAATTATAGCAAATCGGTTTTGGAACAAAAAATTAAAGCAGAAACTATAGAAAAATACAGCAATCAATCCCTTGGCGACGCCTTAAAAGAAGTAACGGGCGTTTCGTTATTAAAAACAGGGAGTAACATCATTAAGCCTATTATTAACGGGCTACACAGCAGTAGAGTTCCTATTATTACTAACAATGTTCGTTTGGAAGACCAACAATGGGGAAGTGAACATGCGCCAAATTTTGATATCAATTCGGCTTCAAAAATTACGGTAATTAAAGGAGCATCTGGATTACAGTTTGGTGGGGATGCTGTTGGCGGTTTGGTTATTTTGGAACCCTTACATGTAAAAAAAGACACCCTATTTGGCAAAACTATTTTATCAATGGTTTCTAATGGACTTGGAGGTACAGTAAGCTCAAGTTTACATCAAGGTAAAGAGGAGGGATGGGGCTGGAATACACTAGCAACATTAAAATATCTTGGTGACAAAACAACTCCAAACTACGTTTTGTCTAATACTGGAAATCGTGAAATCAATTTTACAGGCGATGTTAGTTTTACAGGCAAAAAATTTACAACCACCGCTTTTTATAGTTTATATAACTCTAACAACGGTATTTTAAGCGCTTCTCATACGGGTAATGTAAATGATCTTTATAACTCAATAAACAATCAAGTACCTGCAATACTAAATGATTTTACTTATTCAATTAAAAACCCAAGACAGCAAGTTCAGCACCATTTGGGTAAGATAAATTACAATTATTTTTTTGACGAAAACTCTTCTGTTTTGCTTCAATATGCCTTTCAATTTAACAAAAGACTAGAGTTTGATGTAAGAAGGGCTGATTTTAATGATGTTGCCGCATTAGATTTACAATTAGCAACACATACCGTTGCTGTGGATTATAAAAAAGAATACCACGATTGGAATATTAAATTGGGAGGGAATGGATTGTTTCAAAATAATTTTGCAAACCCAGCAACTGGTATCCGACCGCTTATCCCTAATTATGACAAAATTGATGTTGGAATGTATGGCATTGCAAATCATAATTTTACTGATAAATTAACTTTTGACGCAGGAATTAGATATGATTTTTCGGCAGTAAACGCAACCAAATATTATTTAAAAAGCAGATGGGAGGAACGTAATTATAGTCCAGAGTTTAGTTCATTTATTGTTGGCGAACAAGGAAATCAATGGTTGGTTCAACCCAAATTTATTTTTCATAATATCGCAGCAAGTATTGGTATTTATTATAAGTTGGATAACAATTGGGATATTTACTTTAATGTAAGTAGTGCAACAAGAAACCCAAATCCATCGGAATATTTTAGCGATGGCTTACATCATTCTACTGGAGTTATTGAACTTGGCGATTTAAAGCTAAAAAAAGAAAAATCAATAAAAGTGATGGCAACATTGCAAAAACAATGGAAAACAGTTTCGTTTTCTTTTAATCCATTTGTTACCAAAATTGATAATTATATTTTTCTTAAACCCGTTGGCTTTGAAACTACAATTAGAGGTGCATTCCCTGTGTGGGAATACCAACAAACAAAGGCACTGCTAGCAGGAATTGATTTGGAGTCAAAATGGAATATAAACCCTAATTGGAGCCATCAATTTTCACTTGCTTTTGTAAATGGCAACGACGTAACTAATACTACAGATTTGATTGATATGCCTCCTTTAAATTTTACCAACAAAATTCAATTTAGAAAAAAACAATGGCACCAATTATTGGTTGAATTAAAAAGCGAAGTAACAACTAAACAACAGCGATTTCCAAACAACAATTTTACCACAAACATTATTGTAAATCAGGAAACAACCCAAGTAAATGTTGACATAAGTACTCCGCCAAGTGCCTACCATTTACTGCATTTTTATTCTGAAGTGAAGTTCAAAACAACTTCCAAAACAACCACTACAATTGCATTTTCTGTACAAAATATAGGCAATCAATCGTATAGAGATTACCTAAATAGGCAACGTTTTTTTGCCGACGAAATGGGAAGAAATTTTCAAATACAATTAAAATATAATTATTAAAAAAACACAAACAATTATGAAAAATTTTAAAACAATCGCATTAGCAGCATCATTTATAACTCTTTTTTCGTGTAGCAAAAGCAACACAGCTCCCGTAAACGAAGAGGAAGTAATAACAACGGTAACCACAACATTAGTAGGGGGTGGGCAAACCATTATCTTAAAATCTAAAGATTTAGATGGCGACGGACCAAATGCGCCAGTAGTTACCGTATCAGGTAATTTAACTGCCAACACAACCTATATGGGGTCCACAACATTTTTAAACGAACTAGAAACCCCAGCAGATAATATTACCCTAGAAGTGCTGGAAGAAGGAACCGACCACCAACTATTTTACCAAGCGCCAAGTGCTTTAGGCACATTTACTTACAGTGATTTGGATGCAAATGGTAAGCCAATAGGGTTGCAGTTTTCGCTTGTAACTACTGCGCCAACAAGTGGGAATATTGTAGTAACATTAAAACATTTACCAAACAAATCGGCAAGTGGAGTTACAACAGGGAACATCACTAACGCGGGCGGAAACACTGATGCTGTAGTTACTTTTCCGGTGGTAGTACAATAAAACTTTTAAATCTTAATTAAAAAAAATTGAAAAGGCTGCCTTAAATAATTGAGGCAGCCTTTTTTACTGCCTTCTAAATAAATATATAAAATAGTCCAAAGATGCAAAGTTATTTTTTTCAGAAAAAATCTTTGCATAACTAGGCTTCGGAACTATTTTTTTTGAAATAATAGCAGCAATAAACATCAACTAGATTTTGTTATTGTATAAAAGTAATTGGTTTAAGGAGCAACACAATCTCGTTTTTCAAGACATTTAGTCCCGCTCTCGCCTTTATCTTGCTCCGTAAACTACGCAAGGATATCGGCTCCATCGGGGCTAAAATCGACAACTAGTTTTTCAGTTCACGTTATGCAAAGGCGTAACGTTTTTAAATTAAATTTTATGCTAATTTGTGTTCAAAATCACTCAATCCAATATGAAGCTTTATAAAAAATTTACTCATGAAAGTAATTTTTTTTGTCAGCATATTCTTTAAAAAAAAAACCACAACTTTTAAAAGTTGTGGTTTATAAAAATGTATGGAATTACGTTACTAGTTGTAATTCAAAATTTATATTATGTTACTGTATTACTTTAATATCATCAAGTTGCATGGTTGTTGTTAAAACATTTCCAACGCCATTACCACTGTATTCAAAGATAAAATAGCCATTTCCTGTTAAGGATGCCGGAATTACATAATCGCCACTGTTAGTGAAATTATTTGCATATCCAGAAGTAGTTCCTGTTGCAATGGTAAAACTAGAGGTAATGTCAACCAAAGTTGCTTGACTCATGTTTGATCCAGCAGTGTAATTAGTTGAATAATACACTTTTAATACATTTCCATTATTAAATCCGTCTTTTGATTTGAATGAAAACTTGTACCCTGGAGTAAAAGTAACAGGCATTGCCAAATACGTTTTGTTTACAGCATTCGAACTAAAAGAACTCATTTGAGCATATTTATTATTGCTAAAAATCTTAACGTCCCAAAGTCGTGAGCCAATAAATGGGTCGTTTACGTATTTTGAAAACGTAGCACCTGAAGAAGTTACAGAGTAAGACTCAAAATTTTCGTTAAATGTAGGAGCAAAGGTGATTGCTGTACCTCCAACAGGAGGGGAAACATCAAAACGAGTTTCGGTAAGATTGATGTCACTTTCGTAACGTACAATAAATTGAAAATCAGAATTATATTTGGTTAAAACCCCTCTAATTTTTCCGCTTTTTGTAGGCACTTGATTGCCTGTGAAAGCTGCAAAACTACTAAAACGGATGATTCTTTCTGTACCACCTGCTGCCCCACTTAGTTTGTGGTTTGTAGCCCCACCTCCTGAATCCACATCAAAGTAGGTTCGGTTGATTGATTCGTCAGCAAATTGCACTCCGTTCAGCTCTACTAATGTGTTTTGATTGAGGTCTGTGTAGGCTTGAGCAAGTGTTAATGTTCGGAGCATTGATGCTTCGGGCACTACTGTTTCAGATGGGAACAAGTGATTTTGGTATTCAAATTCAGAGATTCTACCTATTTCACCTTCAAAAAGTGATCCTATTTGCATAGATCCAAATACTTTGGCAACGTATAAGCCTTTTAATTTGATAAAAACTTTTCGACCTGGCGTAAATCCTTTCGCAAAAAGAGATGTTTGATTTACGGGCACGCTAAAGCCAATTGGAGCCGAGTTGTCGGTTGGAATGGATTGAAAAGAAATGGATTTGTAAAAAGTACCGCTTTCATCGTTAGAAGTTACGTAAGCCTCAATAATATCGTCGGCAGTGTATAGCGTAACGGTAGTATTTGCTGCAGCATTGATTTGCGCTACTGTTTTGGTAGTTGTAAGTTGGTATGTTGTTAAGGTGTTTTGTGGAACACTATAATTGTCGTCGTTAATGCAGCTTACTCCAAGAGTCAAACTGATTAGAAGACTTGCTTTTAAAAGTATTTTTTTCATGAGTGTAAACTATTTATTTATTAAAAACTCTAATATCGTCAATTTGATAAGATCCATCTAAAGTGGTGTTTGTACCTGATCCGGTCACTTTAAATGCAATAGAAATGTTGCCAGTGTATTGTGATAAATCTATTTCGCCTGATTTTATAAATTCAAAATACGGACTGGTAGTTGTAGGTAAAGTAGCTGTTATGGGTGTCCAAGTAGCTGCCGTTACATTGGTTCCGTCAAAATTGTTTGAAATAAGTACTTCCAGTTTGTTAGCCGCCGCCGAAACGTAACTTTGTGAGGATTGAAAAACCAATGTTTCTTTATCTTTTAGGTCCATATTGATTTTTGGAGAAATCAACCATGCTACGTTTACAGCGTTTCCAGATTGGAACGAACTAAATTCGGCATAAGCATTGCCGCTATATACTTGTTCTTTCCATAATGCGGTTCCTATTTCGGCATAGTTTTTCCAGCCTGTTGTGTTTAATACGGTATTATCAACAGCGCCTTCAGCAAAGTCTTCTCCAAACAATAAAGGAGTAAAAGTTGGTATTGTAATATCGTCTTCTGGCGAACATCCGCTAAGGCAAAAAGCAAAAATAAAGCCTAAAAGAGCAAAAGTTTTATTTGTTTTCATTACTGATATGTATTAAAAGTTAATGTAAAAGTTAAGGAAATAGGTTCTACCAAAACCATAAAAATATTTAGGAGCAAAGGCAGGAGTTCCGTTTGAAACATCTTGATTTAACTCTCTGAAATTGGCATTACGTGTTTGTTCAAACCCACCTGTTTTGTAGGTTACATCAAACACGTTATTGATGGAAGCAAAGAAACCAAAAGTTTGATTTTTTATTTTCCATGATTTTCCACCTGTTAAATTAATAAGCGTAAAATCATTAAATCTTTCTTGTTTCAATAACTCTTTCGCTCTTGCTTCAGTAGCTTCTGGGAAGGTTAATCCATAAGGATCAATTGGGTTTTTGAAAAAATTATCAGTTCGCAATAGTGACGAAATGTCTAAATAATTATCTGCTAAATAATTTGCATTAGCACCTATCCACCAAAATTTTGGATCTCTGTATTCAATTCCTAAAGAGGCAGCTGTTTGAGGTCCACCAGAAACGCGGTATCCTTTTAGTTTTGATGTGCCAAAATCGGTAACAGGGTTAGTGTTTGTTGGACTTGCTAAGTTGTCGTTGTTTAATGAAACATTTGGATTGTTGTTGTATGTAAATTCGCCGTAGTTAGCTGCCGCAGTTAATTTAATAGTTGCTGTTAATTGGTACTCGGCACCAAACTCAACACCAATGTTTTGTTTTTCAATATTGGTTACGGTTTCTGCCACAAATGCGTCGCCACCATCACCACCGTCGTCAGCAAAAATTCCTTCTCCGTAGAAAAAAGAGGTTTCTGTTGCGTTTCTGATATTGGCATAAAAAGCGGTTAATCGTGCTTTAAATTTTGGAGCTCTAAAAATGTAACTGGCATCAGCACTTACAACGGTTTCGTTTTTTAAATCAGCAATGGAGTTGTCGTTTAGTCGTGCATTTGGAAAAACGTTTCGTAAAACAGGCGCTTTAGAAATTTGAGCCGCATTTAAACTAAGGTATTGTTTTCCAGATATTTTGTATGTAATACCACCTTTAAAACTGAAATTGTCAAATTCATGTTTTACACCTTTTCCGAAAGAATTGGTAGGATACAATCCGTTTTTGTACAAACCTTCTCTTTGGTAAACAGCTTTGGTAAAACCTTGTGCAAAATAAAAATCAAATTTTTTGTATGAGAATTTTAACTGTGCAAATGCGTCAATTGTTGTTGCTAATAAATTATAATTATAAGCAAATGTTTCGCCTACAACTACTTGTCTGTTAGGGTTATTCAAATCTGATTGTTGCTCTGAACCCGACTGAAAATTATCAATATCGTTAAAGAAATTACCACCCAAAAGGTCAAGTAAATTGGCAAAATTGTGCGATTTTAGGTTTTTGTAGGTAACTCCAGCATTTAAAACAACTTTATCTGACAATCTTGAGTTAACAATTGTGTTTGCTGTAAGTACTTTATCATCGGTTCTGTCTTCGTACAAAATATAAGCGCTTCGTCCGCTTGGGGTTTTGTTAGCTTGGTACATTTCTAACCAATTAATTTGTCTATTTGCCAAGAAACTGGTTTTTGCAGCAGCTGCATTTGCAACGTTTAGTGGGTCGTCACCAATCCAATCGGTATAATCGTCTAAATTGTACTGAGAGGTAAAGTAACTTGGTAAATTTCTGTAATACGTTGGATCTGGATTATCTGCATTTTGAAAATCCAAACGACTGTTTCCTATTTTACCCATTTGGTAGGTAATACCCGAATTTAAAGTAGTTCGGTCATCAATTTTCCAAAAGTGGTTCAACATAAAAATAGGCTCTTCAACATCTTTATCTCTAGAGTTTCTTTTTTTACCATCTTGCCAGCCCCAATAGGAGTTGTACTTAATGCCTGCAAGTTGCGTTACTTCATCTGTATTTGGAGAGCTTTTTCCTCGTTGATTTTCCGCGTAAATAGTAGTAAGATTTATGGAATGCTTGTCGTTAATTTTCTTTTCAATACTTGCAAATAATGAGTTTGCACCGTAATCAGTCCCTTCAAAATAGCCTTCTTGTGCCCATCTTCTTGAGCCTGAAATTACAAATGCCCATCCGTCTTTATCCATTCCAGAGGCATGCGTAGCCATGGAGCGCCAGTTGTAGTTAGTATTGGTTCCAGAGAACGATATACGCGTTCCAGGTCTATAAATAGAAGCTCTCGTGTTTATTTCTTGTGTTCCTAAAATACCTCCAAAAGTATAATCTGATGGAGCTGAACCCATTGTAAACTCTTGATTACGAGTAGCATCGTTAAGTCCACCCCAATTGCTCCATTGTGGTCGGCCATCGTAAATTTTATTCATGGAAACACCATTTATCATAGTGGTTGCGTTTTCATTATCTAGACCTCTAATTCTAAATCGTGCTTGACCCCAATTAAAAGCTGCCGCTTGCTGAAAAACATCTCGTGTAGCTTGCAAAAGCCCAGCGGTACTTTCGGAGCCACTATTGTCATCGCCCAAATCATTTTCGGTAAGGGTAACTAAGCTTAATTGTTGTTCGGCAGTGATGTCTTCTTCCAAAAGGATAATCCCTAAATCGGTAATTTTCCCTTTTTCAATTTGAACTACAATTAGTTGATCTTTGAAGCCGCTACTTTTTATTAGAACATTTTGAGTTCCTTCAGAAACATTTGAAAAAACAAAAACTCCCTCAGTGTTGGTTGTTTCGGTAAAACTTGAGTTTGTAATTGCAACCACTACATTTTGTAATGGTTTTTGGGATTTTAAATCCACAACCTTACCAGTAAAGCCTGTTCCGCCTTGTCCGAAAACAAAAACGGCTTGCATTACAAATAAAATACTTAAGACGATTTTTTTCATAAAATTAATTTAATAGTAAAATATTTAAGTGTTAATAAAAACTTAACAATGTACAAATGTACATTATTTTAATAATTGTGCTACTTTTGGTGCATATTTATTGTAAATATCATAATAACTTAATCTAAACTTACATGAAATTTAATCGTTTATTATTTTTTGTTTTATTTTTAATGCTTAATAACTTGTTTGCACAAGATAAAAAATTCAGTGTTCATACCGTTGCCTTTTATAATTTTGAAAATTTGTTTGATACAATAAAAGGAACAAATTTTGATGACGAATGGTTGCCAAAGGGTGCTCAAAATTGGACTTCAAAAAAATACAAAAAAAAACTACTTAATTTGGATAGAGTGCTTTTTGAAATTGGCTCAACAGACAATCCAAATAATTCGCCTACTTTAATTGGTGGTTCAGAAATTGAAAATAGAGGTGTGCTTGAGGATTTAATAAAACAACCAAAACTTGCCCGAAATGATTATGGAATTGTGCATTTTGAATCGCCTGATAAAAGAGGAATTGACGTAGCTTTATTGTATCAAAAAAAACATTTTAGGGTTATAAGCGCAACCAATATTCCGCTCATGATATATCAAGGAGAAGAAAAATCTTCATCCAAAAAAGAAAAAGAAGAAGTTACAGATGATCAATTGGAGGCAGACAAAACTTCAAGACGAGTTTATACTAGAGACCAGTTATTGGTAACAGGATTTTTGGATGGGGACGAAGTTAGTATAATTGTAAATCACTGGCCATCAAGATCTGGAGGCGAAAAAAGAAGCTCGCCCTACAGGGAAGCCGCTGGAGCTTTGAATAGAAAAATAATTGACTCGTTGGTCGCCATTAATCCGAAAGCTAAAATAATTACAATGGGCGATTTGAATGACGGCCCTTATAACCGAAGTGTGAAAGTTGCTTTGGGAGCTAAATTAAAAAAAGCAGAAATGCAAAACTCAGGCGACATTTACAATCCGTTTGAACAAATGGCTAAAGACGGAAATGCGACACTTTTTTACAGAGACTCAGGTGATATTTTTGATCAAATAATGGTTTCAAACGCGTTGATTACAAAGGACAATTTTTCTTCATTTAGGTATTGGAAAGCAGGAATTTACAACAAACCTTTTTTAATACAAACTACAGGGCAGTACAAGGGCTATCCACTTCGTCATTCGGCAAATGAGGAAGGTTTTAGCGACCATTTTCCAGTTTATGTTTATTTGATAAAACAAATGAATTAATTAAATTAAATTTTTATTATGAAAAAAATACTTTTCACATTCTTATTCTTATGTTCATCAATGCTTTTTGCACAAGACACAATACCCACAACCAAAGTTTCTGAATATATTGGGAAAGAAGTTTGGGTAAAAGGCGTCATTGCCTCGGTAAAAATTGCTTCTGAAGGCAAAAACACCAATTATTTAAACATCGATCAACCTTATCCCGATGCAGTTTTTACAGTTGTTATTTCAAATAAATATGCTGAGGAACATTCATTGAATTTATCCGAATCAAAAGGCAAAAAAATTAAAGTTAAAGGTACAATTTCTGTCTATGAAAAAGACCCAAAAAAGACCCCTCAAATATTTAATCCAAGTCAAATAATTATTGAATAATGAGCATTTTACCTCCTTTTAATCTTCATAAATGGATTGAAGAAAACCGCCATTTACTTCTACCGCCCGTGGGCAACAAAAATTTATACATTGAATCAGAAGATTATATTGTAATGATTGTTGCCGGACCTAATGCACGAAAAGATTATCATTACAATGAAACTGAGGAACTTTTTTATCAAATAGAAGGCGAAATTTCTGTTTTTATTCAAGATAATGGTGTTAAAAAAGAAATGAAACTTGCTGCAGGTGATATGTATTTGAATCCTGCTAAAGTGCCTCATTCACCTGCTCGAACCAAAGGATCAATAGGATTAGTAATTGAAAGAAAACGTGCCGGAAAAAGGTTTACCGATGGTTTGCTGTGGTATTGCGAACAATGCAATCATAAACTACACGAAGCCTATTTTGAATTACATAATATAGAAACTGATTTTTTACCGCATTTTGAATTGTTTTATAAATCTGATGACTGTAGAACTTGCAAAAATTGTGGAACTGTAATGGAAACGAATCCAAAATTTGTTATTTCGAAATAATTCAATGTAACAAAAGCCATTTTTAATTAAAATATATTTTTTACCTTTGAAAAAAAATAAAAAACTCACCAAAAAACGTATAAAATGATATCTGAAGCAGCAATTCAATTTGGTATGCAAGACGCCTTGCAACAATTAGGCATTAAAGAAATAAACGAAGGAACTTCTACAGGAACGAAATGGTTCTCTAACGGAAAAATCATCGAATCGTATTCTCCTGCCACAGGCGATTTAATCGGAAAAGTAAAATCTTCGACTAAAGAAGATTATGAAACGGCCATGAAATCTGCAGAAGAAGCGTTCAAAACTTGGCGATTGGTTCCAGCTCCAAAAAGAGGGGAAATTGTGCGTCAAATGGGAGACGAATTGCGCAAACACAAAGAAGCCTTAGGAAAATTAGTGTCTTTTGAAATGGGTAAATCCTATCAAGAAGGATTGGGCGAAGTGCAAGAAATGATTGATATCTGTGATTTTGCAGTAGGTTTATCACGTCAATTACACGGATTAACCATGCATTCAGAACGTCCAATGCACAGAATGTATGAGCAATGGCATCCGTTTGGAATTGTAGGCATAATTTCGGCGTTCAACTTCCCAGTAGCGGTTTGGTCTTGGAACACCATGTTAGCCTGGATTTGTGGCGATGTGTGTATTTGGAAACCAAGTTCAAAAACACCTTTGTGTGGTGTAGCGTGTCAAAACATCATTCAAACGGTTTTAGAAAGAAACAATTTGCCAGAAGGAATCAGCTGTTTAGTGGTAGGTAACGAATCGGGTGATTTAATCAATAACGACAAACGTATTCCATTGGTTTCGTTTACAGGTTCTACAAAAATTGGTCGTCACGTATCAAAAACAGTGGCAGAACGTTTTGGAAACACCATCTTAGAATTAGGCGGAAACAATGCGATTATCGTTTCTCAAGAAGCCGATTTATCAATGGTATTGGTAGGAGCGGTTTTTGGAGCGGTAGGAACAGCAGGTCAACGTTGTACCTCAACACGTAGATTAATTGTGCACGAAAGTGTTTACGACAAAACTTTAGACGTTTTAGCAAAAGCTTATGCCCAGTTAAAAATTGGAAACCCATTAGACGCAAATAACCACGTGGGACCACTTATTGATAAAGGTGCGGTACAAGATTATTTAGATGCCATTGAAAAAGCTAAAGCAGAAGGCGGAAGAGTAATTGTAGAAGGCGGCGTTTTAGAAGGAAAAGGATACGAAAGCGGTTGTTATGTAAAACCATGTATCATCGAAGCTAAAAACGAGTTCGAAATCGTGCAACACGAAACATTCGCACCTGTTTTATACGTAATGAAATACAGCACCATTGAAGAAGCTATTGCAATGCAAAATGCCGTTCCTCAAGGATTATCGTCTTCGATCTTTACGAACAATATGAGAGAAATGGAATTATTCCTTTCTGCTGCGGGATCCGATTGTGGTATTGCCAACGTAAATATTGGAACATCAGGAGCTGAAATTGGTGGTGCGTTTGGTGGTGAAAAAGAAACAGGTGGTGGCCGTGAATCAGGTTCTGATGCATGGAAAGCCTACATGAGAAGACAAACCAACACCATCAACTACGGAACAGCGTTACCGTTAGCACAAGGTATTAAATTTGATTTTTAAAATTTAAGAGATTAGTTACTTTTTAGATATAGAAAAACCCTGCAATCTCTTGCAGGGTTTTTTGTTTATAATTTATATCTTTTATTTAGAACCACGCAAAAGGATTCGCGCGGGAGCGGCGGAGAATGATATATTTATTTCAAAGCATTTAAAATTTCTTCATACAAAACTTGACCTTCAGAAGGTTTTTTTGTTGATGGCAGGACTAATTCTCCTTTTGAATTAAACAATAAATACCTTGGAATATATACCCCGCCTGGTTCGTTTAAAAGTTTCTGAAGTGATTCTTGAATTTTATCCGATGTAAAAATATGATTCCCTTCTAAATAGTTATTCTTAATGTTAGGAATCCATTTAGTAATTTCCTTGTCTTTATCTATTGCTAAATATAACATTTCAATATTATTTGTTTTCAAAAAAGCAAATAGCTTTTGAGAATGAGAAAACTCTTGAAAACAAGGAGCGCAATAAGAAGCCCATAAATCAACAAAAACAGCTTTCTCACTAAAATTATCTTTTATAATTGAAGTTATATCAATACTATTAATTTGTCTATCATATTCAAATTTTCCATTTATAAAATAACCGAAAGCATAAGGTTTGTATTCTGAAACTTTTTTGTTTTTCAAATATTTTTCTAAATAGGGCGTGTATCTACTATTTTGAAAAACTTTATAAAACTGTTTAATATTATTTTCATCTAATTTATCATTAACAAATAAATAGGCAAACAATTTTTCTTGCAAATGCAACGGAATAAAATTATAATAATCTCGAGCATTTTTATTTTTCCATAATCCTCTATCATAACTTTTTTCATCAAAGCCACTTTCTGCCCTAAATCTAACAAGTGATTGAGCATTGTCAAAAAAAGCATAGGTTGTAAAATTTTTAAATTTATCATCAAACGGATTAAATCCCGTCATTAAATTATTTAATAAATTTAAAAATTCACTTTTAGGTAATTTTGTCTTTGTAAACTCTTCTTCAATTCTAAAAACATCTTCAATAATACTTTTTGAATTATTAGAAAGAGTTGTTTCTAAATAGAGCCTTGAAATTTCATAAATATCTTTAGAAATTTCACCTTTTTCGAAAAATGCTTTCAATCTTTTAGATTCTAATTTATGTTCTTTCTCAATGAAATTTAAAATATCAGAACCACTATTCGCTTCAAAAATCACAGGTCTTAATTTTTGAGAAAATTTTTGATACTTATAAATGGTATCGACATTAATAGCCAATAGGATTGTACTGTTTTTCCCTTCATAACGAATGAAATATTTATTATTTTCATCCTTTGAGACATTTAAAACGATCGATTCATTTGGCTCATACAAAATGTTGATTCCTGGATTAGCTTTAGAAAACACAAAGTAAAGATACCCTGGATTATTCGCTTGGAATTTTAACTCAGCATGGTTATCTTTGGTGTAAATTGTATCTGTGTAATTTAAGAAGTAAGACGCATTCTCATTAATTGATTTACTCACTACTATAGGAATAGAATCTGTAGTGTTTTTAAATTTTAACTGAATTGAAACATTTTGAGAATAAGAGATTTGAACAAAAAAGAATACAAATAAAAGATATTTCATTTTTATAAGATTAATTAAACGATTTTTAATGTTAACGTTTATTTCTTAGCCTTATTGCCCTTGCTGTCGCCCGCCCGCTCCGTTCAACCGGAGTTTCATTGCTCGGCTTTCAGCCGCAAAGAAACTCTAGCTGTTAGTAGCTGTTGCTTAATCTTCTGTAACAAAATATATAATCAAACATATTACACATCTTCCAAACTCTATTCTCGATAACATTTTTGGATTAAAAAATGATGCTAACATTCTGTCGATTGCAAACAATACTGCAAGACCAATTACGATTCCAAATACTAAAACTCCGCCCAAACTTGCGCCGCCTGTTAATGTTAAATAATAAGCTCTGAAAGGAATTCCAGCTACTATTCCAATAATAGCAAGAACAGAAACGAAAGTTGGTTTAAATTTCTCTCTATTCATCATGTATTCCGTTTTCTTCTGTCAAGATATAACCATTTTATATTCAGTGCTATCATAAGTGCTAATATGATTCCAATCCATATATAATCACTTGTTGGAAGATTTTTAAATCCTGGTTGCTGAATTTTTCCAAATAGTCCAATAGAGTATGGAACGAGTAAATAAATCGTCACGAAAAGGAATATAAACTTTAAGATAAGTTTCATTTGAAATTTAGTTTTCTGGCAATAGCTACTAACGTCAGACTGTGAAAAACCTCAAAATCTTTCCTACAAAAATAGAAAAAAGGTTGGATAAAAAAGACTTTTTCAGTTTTTTTAACCATGCAACATATACAAGGAATTTGCTTTACCACGATAGCGCAGATTTACAATCTCTACAAACAAAAAAACCCAAAAAATCAAATTTGCGAGGTTTCATATTGGTAAAAGCAATCTTTACAAAAGCACAAACTTTTTATACACTTTTTGTCTATTCCAATCTATTGAAAGAATATAGGTGCCTGATGCTAATTTTGGATAAGTTAAGGTTACATTTTTATCGGTAACATATACAATGCTGTTTTCGATTAAATTACCATTTATAGAAAAAACCGTAAATTGTACATTGGTATTTACTGATTCGGGGAACATTAAAGATATAGAGCCGTTTTTAGATGGATTTGGATACAGTTTTATTTCCAAATGTATTGCGTCATCAAAATTTATAGAACTAAGCAAGGTGCTATCAAAAATGGGTAATTTCACAAAATTGCCGCCTAAAACTTCAGTAGCTTCACTTTCAGACATGCACAACCAATCTTGCATCACGGTTGTATAGAGTTGTCGGTAATCAAATTGCATTGGAACTTGGCTGCTTGTAGTTGCATTTGTGGGCAGTACTGGAGTAGTTCCTATCATGCCAGGAACAGGAAAAGCAGTTGACGCTACAGCAGTCGGACTTGTATTTAAAGCGCCTCCAAAAAATATAACCGGAGCAGCAGCACCATGATCGGTTCCCATACTGGCATTACTTTTTATTCTTCTTCCAAATTCACTAAATGTCATTCCGGTTACTTTATCTTCTTTGTCCATGTAGGCTATTTCTTGTTGAAAAGCACCAATTGCCTGCGATAATAAAGTTAAATTAACTGCCTGAGAACCTTGTGTTTTATCAGTACTGCTAACTTGATTCTCGTGGGTATCATGCGTGTTTGGATGGTTTACAATATAAACAGGCGTTTGCAATCCTCCGTTAATTAACTTGGCAACAATTTTTAATTGATCGGCTAGTTTATTGTTCGTCGGATAGGTAACTCCCGAGTTCAAAGGTATGTTATAAGCGGCTTGGATCACATTTCTATATACATTACTTTGGTCTTTCATCATCCGAAGAAAAGTAAGTTCGTGTCCATAATCAGAATTAGGTGCAGGATCGGTAATACCATTTATTACATTTAAAAGGGCATTCGGATCGGGAGCACTATATCCCATATTCATATTTGGACCTTGTAATGAAAAGGGTAGTGTAGAACCAATTTGTATAGCTAATGGATCAGACATTTCTGCAGAAGGATACGCCGTTGGGTAATTCGGATATTTAATATCTAACGCCCTTCCCAGCCAACCACTATCAAGGTTTTGATTACTTCCAGAAGCTGTAAACCAAATATCGGTTGCTCTAAAATGGCTATAATTAGGATTTGGATACGACACTCCTTGAACAATCATCATTTTGCCATTATTATACAGATTTTTCATTTCTGTCATTGCAGGATGAAGCCCCGTTGAGCTATTGTTGTTTAATGTCAATACGCTAGATTCGTCCATTAAAATATTCGAGCGAGCATTAAATAGTTTACTCCATTGATCTAATGGAAACACAGTGTTTAAACCGTCATTTCCTCCATTTTGTTGAATAATAACTAATATTTTGCCACAATTAATTGCAGAAAGTGCCATTTTTTCTAGCGTTATACTATCCAATTTTGAAGATGCTATAACAGGTACACCATGAATTAACAAAGGTGCTGTTGCTAAAGCTGTAGTTTTTATAAAATTTCTTCTTTTCATAGCAATTACATTAATTGATATTCTGATAATTGGGTGATAGAAACAAGCAAACTCTTTAGTCTTGATTTTACTATATTCTTAAAACCGTTGTTTGTCGGATTGCCAATATAATTATTCCAAGCGTCTGACCAATAATGATTTTCTACTTGATTGGATAGCAAATTTTGGACTTTTAAATTTGTTTTTGCAGTCGCACTAATATCTACAGGCAATAGATAGTTAACACATTCATTTACTAAAGCATCTGGGTCTTCAATAGTTGCTGCCGAAAATTGTGAAACCCATGCAATTACATCAACCTCAATGCGAGTTGTTAAACCGTTATAGGTGAGGTTGAATCCATTAAATATTCCATCAATAAAAGCAGCTCTTTTTTGAATGGTATTGGAATTGATCCAATATTCATGAAAATTTGGATTTTGATAATAAGCAGGCCAACCCGCAACATTAGGCATATTTCCCATTGACTGATCGATAGGAACTAAAAACCTTGTATTTATGGCGCCCCAAACATAATATTGAGCATGGTGATTAGTAGCGTCTGAAACATTATAATTCAAATTAAAAGTACGCATACTTCCAAGAATTAAATCAAATGGAGATTTGATGTACACACCGTAATTTGCCATATCATAAAAATGTTGGCTTTTGAATAATTTGTCTAAAACAGGTGTAATTTCCCAATTGTTTGCAACAAAATGTTGTGCTAAAGGAACGATTACATTCGCTTCAATATTGGCATCAATGTCATAATACACAAAATAGCGATACAATCTGCGGCAAATATATTCGGAAACTACTTGCGACTTTGAAAAAATCAAATCTATAAACGCATCTAATTCTGCACTTCCGTTATTTGTTATAGTTGTATTATTAAAAAACGCAGAAAATGTTTTGTTTGAATTGTCGTGTTGTGTTGCTACAAAAGAGGTAGTTGTAGGGTGTGAATTTAGATTTTGAACCCTCCAACCCGTTAATATTTTAGCAGCAGCAAGCACATCTGCTTCAGTAAATTGACTTAAAGGATCTTTTCCTAAAGTGAAAAGCTCCATAATTTCTCGAGCGAAATTTTCATCTGGGGCACTGCTTGTATTAGCCTGATTGTTAAGATAATACATCATTGCGGGCTGAGTAGCAACATTGCGAATTAAGGTTTTAAAATTTCCTAATGCATTATTCCTAAAATTTTGAATGTATTCATGGGATATTCGTGCCGAATTAGACCCGCAATAAATATTTTGAGAAACTCTAACGGTATTAAAATCTATCGGAATAAAATGATACCAAAACCAGGTCATTTTTTCTCTTATATTGAGTTGTTGATTTAATCCTTGTCCTAAATTCCAGGCAGAAAGACCCGTAATTCGATAAACATTTGTTGTGTTTCCTATGGAGTTTGAATTGAACGCATGTTGGGTCCAATCGCTTCCGTAAGGTATATTTCCTTCGTCAGCAAAAACATTCTGGTAATAATTAACAGGTGGATTTGTTGTCGAATTTAGGATTGTTAAAAGTGAATTAACACTTGAATTAAGCCCCGCTTGTTCTAAACCGTTTACATCTGAAAATTTAAACCCAAATTGTGTTCTTCGTAACAAATGCAAAACAGTTGCTTTGTTCCACAATCCAGTATAGGGCGATAAACCACTTGTAATGTTTCCTATTCTATTTAATGAAGTAGTAGTAGCATCAGTTTGGTAACTTCTTGATTTATAGTTTCTTCTTTTATATTTTTCAAAAAGAGGATCGTTAGTTTTTTCTACTTTTAAAAACAATTTTTTAAATAAGTTTCTACGAGAATAATTTTTTTCCATATTTTTAACTTAGGGAATTATAAATTTGACTATTAAAACAATAAAAAGTTTAATTTATTTTATAAAATTACTAAATTAATTAAAATAATATCAATTTATATAAGAAAACTCCACAAAATCAAATTTTCGGGGTTTTCTATATATGAAATTTTGAAACTATCTAAAACAAGTCGCTGTGCGTTCCCGTGTTTGTAAATAAAAGTGTAAGTTCATCATTATTTTGAATCCAAACAAGTAACCAATCCGGTTTTATATGACATTCCCATAATCCAGCATAATTACCAGATAATTTGTGTGGTTTATATTTAATTGGTAATTTACCAGTTTCTGCTAATAAAGTAATTACTTCTTGCATTAAAGAAATATCATATCCTCTTTTTACACAAAGTTTATAGTCTTTTTTAAATTTATTTGAAAATGAAATGGAATACATTTATGCTTCTAATTTTTCAAATAAATCACTTACGTTTTTAACTTTTGTAATGCCAATTCCTTTTTTAGCGTCTTGAATTGCTTTTTCAGTAATAGCGTTATAGCGTGGTTTTTCCATTTCAACTTTGATATAAGGCAAACTTCTAAGATATTCAAGTAATGCCTTAGTTTCTTTTTTTCTTTGGTCGAATTTAATTGTAACTTCCATAACCTATTGTTTAAATAACAAATATACAAAAACTGAATTTTAAAATTTTAATTTTTGATGTTCTTTTTAAATTGAAACAGAAAAATCCTGAAAATCATACTTGCAAGTTACTTCATAAATTATTACTTCGTTTTCTTCACGTATTGTGTTAAAATATAAATGTTTTGGTTTTCTACTCTGCCTTCAATCAGGTTGGCATCGTCCCAAACGAGTTTGATGTTGTGCACGGCTGCCCCACGTTTTGCGGTAAAAGTTGCGCCTTTTACATCAAGGTCTTTAATTAAAACAACAGAATCTCCGTCAAGTAAAACATTTCCGTTTGAATCTTTATGAACAATTTTTCCTTCATCGTCATCGGCTTCTCCGGTTGCTTTTGCCCATTCTAAAGCGTCTTCGTCAAGATACATCATTTCTAACACATCCCTGTTTTTTAATCGGGCGTGCATTCTCCAAGATACAATTTGAACAGGTAGATTTTCATTCCACATGCTATCGCTTAAACCTCGCCAATCGTTAGCAACTGTGGTTTCAGGATTTTCTATTTGATCTTTTAATGATTTGGTAATCAAAATACAGTTTTCGGGTGTAGCTTCTGTTTTTGGCGCAACCAAGTAAACAACTAGATTTTCATCACTTCCGCTTATTTCACATACTGACCCGCTTCTGTCTTTTAATCTTTTTTCTGTAACAATGCTCATTAGTAATTTTTTATAAATTAAACGAAGCTCCTGCGCTAAAAACAAACTGATTGTTGTACAATTTGTAACCCACAACTTCGGTATTGTATTTTGCAATAGGAAATCCTATTTCAGAAAATAGTCCGAAACCATCTGTAAAAAAATACCTTGCTCCAACATGACCGCCAAGGTTTTTTAAACCTAAACTTAAACCAGGGTAAAGATCAAAGTTTTTGTCTAATTTAATTACGTTTCCGATGTTGGCATTAAATCGAACTTTTAAATCAATTTTGTCTTCAAACTTAGGTTTTGTTAATTCAATTTGATCAGCACTCAACATGTAAGACCCTACAATTCCGACAGATATGTTTTCACCTATCCCGTAATCGTTTGATAAAACTAAAGAAGTGCCACCATCTTGAAAACTAAATCCAACATGACCTTTTACATCTCCTTTGCCCTTAAAGGCTTGCGCATTAGCTAAAGTTGAAATTGATAATAGGGCGAAAACAACTAATTTTTTCATGGTAATTATAATTTAATAAGTTTATGCAAATATACTATGAATTGCTTAATTTCTGCCCTTTTCTGTAGGATAAATTTTTGGTAGTGGGTCGCTTTGCCAAAATTCTTTTGTATCTACATCCATTATTGTTAGCACGCCTTTAAATGCTGCACCTGTATCAATGTTCCATACACAAGCTTTGTTAACAGGAACCGTTTGCCCAATTTTTGTTACGGGGGTGTGCCCAATGTAAACCTCATGGTACAACAAAAGTCTTTTTGGGTAAAATGGATGGTTTTTTGGCAAATTCAAATCTAATGATAGTGCCATTTCCCAAAGGGTTCTATCCCAGTAAAATGTTTCAGTAAAATATTCGTTTTTTACACCTGTCATGTTGCTAAAACCTGCATGAACAAATAGGCGGTTATTTGTATCTAAATAATAATCTTGCAACGATTTTAAAAAGGCAATGTGTTGTTGCTTTTTTTCGTCAGAAACCATTGCATAAGCTTTTGATGTTGCCTCACCACCGTGAGTAAACCAAAGTGATTCATCAAAATTTTCGGTGTTACCTTGTAACCAATCAAGGACTAATTGATCATGATTGCCTCGTAACAAAATTGTTTTTTGCCTTGAGGCTAATTCTATTAAAAAATCAATTACTTCTACTGATTGACTCCATCCGTCAACATAATCGCCCAAAAAAATCAAGGTGTCATTTTGGGTAACTTTAGCACGTTCAAATAGTTGATGAATTGCCTTTAATCCGCCATGAATATCTCCAATTACTAATGTTCTGTTCATTTATGGAATTTTTTTACCTATACTTTCTGTCCAAATTGCAAACCAATCTTCTAAACTTAATTCTAAACTTGCAGCCTTCATTAATTGCTGAATTCTAGCAATATTAACCGTTCCGGCAACAGGAAGTACTTTTGAAGGATGTCGAATAATCCATGCAAGCAATAATGTATCCGATCCAACGCCGTATTTTTCAACCAATTGCACAAATAATTTTTTGAGGCGTCGGGTTTGTTCAGAATCTTCTCTAAAAACAGTTCCCAGCGGATTCCACGACATAGGTTGAATGTTGTGCATTTGCATGTAATCCAAACTTCCGTCCAACATGGGTTCTAGCTGTGTAGCAGAAAATTGTATTTGATTATAATTTACATCTGTTTTTTTTCGAATTAATTCAGTTTGTGATGAGGTAAAATTGGATAATCCAAAATCTACTATTTTACCTTCCGATTTTAATTTTAAAACAGCTTCTGCTATTTCATCTGCTTGCATCAATGGGCTTGGACGGTGAAGTAACAAAACATCTAAATAATCGGTTTGTAAGTTTTTTAACGAATTTTCTACCGACCAAACAATGTGTTCTTTGGAATAATTGTAATGTTTAATTGTAGTTTCTCTATTTTTGGATACCATTTGGATACCGCACTTTGAAATTAATTGAATGGTATTTCTATCAATTTTACTTTCTACAAATGCTTTTCCGAATTGTGTTTCTGTGGTATAACCTCCATAAATATCGGCATGATCAAAAGAGGTGATTTTATTTTCAACACAAATATGCATCAAGTGATTCATTTCTTGAACAGACAGATTTTTATCCCATTCGCCCCAATTCATAGTGCCTGCTATGATGGGTGATAATTTTGTTTTTTTTGTATTCATATCTTGTAATATTGACTTAGGTTTGGTTCAATTTTTAAAATTAGTAAAACAAAATCATAAATCATCCTTAAAATGATACTTTTTTACGAAGTTTTAACGCATTATTAACATTCCAATAGTAATTTAATTTTCAATTTTGGAATGTTAAAATTTTTAAACAAAAAAAAGGTTATAAAAACACAATTATGGAACAGCAAATTGCCGCGCTAGACATTAGAGCTATAAATGAAAAAATTGAAAGAGAAAGTGCTTTTATCGATTTACTTTCTTTAGAAATGAACAAAGTTATTGTAGGTCAAAAACACATGGTTGAACGATTATTAATTGGGCTTTTAGGACAAGGCCATATTTTACTTGAAGGAGTACCTGGATTGGCTAAAACATTAGCCATCAATACGCTATCACAAGCTGTACAAGGAAGCTTTAGTAGAATACAGTTTACACCTGATTTATTGCCAGCAGACGTTGTTGGTACAATGATTTACAATGTAAAGCAAAATGAATTTTCTATAAAAAAAGGACCTATTTTTGCCAATTTTGTACTTGCCGATGAGATCAACCGTGCGCCAGCCAAAGTACAATCAGCTCTTTTGGAAGCCATGCAAGAAAAACAAGTAACCATTGGTGATACTACTTTTAAATTGGACAAACCGTTTTTGGTACTTGCAACTCAAAATCCAATTGAGCAAGAAGGTACTTATCCATTGCCAGAAGCGCAAGTAGATCGTTTTATGTTAAAAACGGTTATTGATTATCCAAAAATGGACGAAGAGCGTTTGGTTATTCGTCAAAACTTGAAAGGAACGTACGAAAAAGTAAATGCAGTAATTTCTGTTGAACAAATTTTGAGAGCGCAAGAGGCTGTTCGTGAAGTATATATGGACGAAAAAATCGAAAAATATATTCTTGACATTATTTTTGCTAGTCGTTTTCCTGAACAATACAAATTAGAAAGCTTAAAACCGTTAATCAGTTTTGGATCGTCGCCTCGTGGAAGCATCAATTTGGCAACAGCCGCAAAATGCTATGCTTTTATCAAAAGAAGAGGCTATGTAATTCCAGAAGATGTTAGAGCAGTAGTTCACGATGTATTGCGTCATAGAATTGGCGTAACGTATGAGGCTGAAGCCGAAAACATTACCTCGGTGGACATTATCAACAAAATTGTAAACGAGATTGAGGTACCTTAATTTTTGTTTCAAGTTTAACGTTTCAGGTTAGTAAATCCTGGAACAAAAAAACCATGACTTGAGCCCTTAAAAGGCGACTGGCGTAGCAAACCTGAAACAAAATAAAAATGGAAACAAAAGATCTGATTAAAAAAGTTCGTAAAATAGAAATCAAAACCCGAAGATTGAGCGATCATATCTTTTCGGGCGAATACCATACGTCTTTTAAAGGACGTGGAATGACTTTTTCTGAAGTGCGTCAATATCAATTTGGCGATGACGTTCGTGCCATAGATTGGAATGTAACAGCAAGGTATAATGAGCCATACATAAAGGTTTTTGAAGAAGAAAGAGAATTGACCATGATGTTAATGGTGGATATATCGGGGTCTGAAAATTTCGGGACAAAAAACCAACTCAAAAGCGAAATTGTAACCGAAATTGCTGCAACAATGGCATTTTCGGCAACACAAAACAACGACAAAATTGGGTTGATTTTATTTTCAAATCAAATAGAATTATACATTCCACCCAAAAAAGGAAAATCACACGTGTTGCGAATTATTCGTGAACTGATTGAATTTCAGCCAAAAAGCAAAGAATCGAATCTCACAGAAGCATTAAAATTTTTATCGGGAACCCAAAAAAAGAAAGCAATTGTGTTTCTTATTTCTGATTTTATTGTGGATGACGATTATGAAAAAGCTTTAAAAATTGCCAGTAAAAAACACGATATTACGGGTGTTCGTGTGTTTGATATTCGTGAAGAAAAAATGCCAGATATTGGCGTTGTAGAAATGGAAGATGCCGAAACTGGCGAGATAATGGTTGTAGATACCAGCTCCAAAAAAGTGCGAATGAACTATGAAAAACAATATGTAGAAAAAGTAACTTTTTTTAAAGAAATTTTTTCTAAATGTGGTTCGGGTACAATAAATACTCGTGTGGACGAAAGTTATGTTACAAAATTATTAGGATATTTTAAATCAAGATAAAACCTAATGCTAGGATTAAACAAAATGAAAAAAATACTTTTCTTATTTTTATTATTGCTCTCAACAACAATTTTTGCGCAGAAAGTAACCTCCTCTGTAGATACTACTCGCAATAAAATTGGTGCTAAATTTTTGCTGACTTTAAAAACTACTGTTGGAAAAAACGACAAAGTTAAATTCCCTGAAACCAAAAATTTTGGTGCCTTAGAAATTATAGAATCATACAAAATAGATACTGTAAAGAAAAACGAATCCTTAGAATTGATAAAAAAATATGGGCTTACCCAATTTGATTCTGGAAGGTATTCAATACCAAAAATTAGAGTTGTCATTAACGGCAAACCCGTTTTTACCGACAGTATTGCGCTAGAAGTAACCAATGTAAAAGTTGATACTTTAAAGCAAAAAATGTATGACATAAAAACGGTACAATCTCAAGAAACATCAAGCAATTGGTGGGTTTATCTACTATTATTTGTGATTTTTGTATGGCTTGCTTTTGGAATTTTTTGGTTTTTGAAAAACAGAAAAAAACCTCAAAAAGAAGAAGAAATTGTCTATACATCGCCAATTGAAAAAGCCACATCTTTACTACAATCATTAGAAAAAAAGGAACTTTGGCAAAAGGGCGAAGTCAAAATTTATTATTCAGAATTAACCGATATTGTTCGAAATTATATTGAAGAAGAAATTCAAATTCCAGCGATGGAAAGCACCACATCTGAACTTGTTTTAAGTTTGAAAAATGTAGCTAAACAAAAAAAGCTGAAACTATCTCAAGAAACATTATCTAATTTAGAAAAGGTTTTGAAACAAGCCGATTTAGTAAAATTTGCAAAAGTAAAACCATTAGATTTTGAAATTGAAGAAGACAAAAAACGAGTTACCAATTCTATTGTAACCATTCATAAATCAATACCAACAGTGGTAGAAAAAACCGACGAATTGGCGCAGTGGAACGAACAACAAAAAGAAGCACAACGTTTACAAAACATCAAAAAAGAAAAGAAAAGAAAGCTAAAAATTGCACTTTTGGCAGGCTTGTTTTTAGTATCGTCATTTGTTGTTTATCGATTGATTACAGAAGGTTTTGAAAACTTTTTCGGAAATCCAACCAAAGAATTGTTGGCCAAAGAGTGGATGTCTAGTAGCTACGGAAATCCAGCTATAAAAATCGAAGCACCAGCTATATTAATGCGTCAAGATCCCGAAAAAGTATTGCCAAAAAACGCCATGGCGCTCATTAAAGAAATGCAATTTTTTAGTTACGGTAGTTTGTCGGATGCTTTTTATTTGGCATTAGCCACCAAAAAATTAAAACAACAAACCGAAATTAACTTGGAGCAACTTGCTGACGAAACCGTAAAAATATGGGAAACTCAAGGCGCAACAAATATTATTTTTAAGCAAGAAGATTTCAAAACTAATCAAGGAATTGAGGGCAAAAAAACCTACGGGACCATAACGATGGTTGATAAATTGACTAAAACTAGCCAAAAATTGTATTACGAAATGTTGTTTTTTAAACAAGATGGAGGCATTCAACAAATCACCATTTGTTATAAAGAAGGCGACGCTTTTGGGTCGGAAATTGCAGGTAGAATTTTAAACTCGGTGGAACTAAACTCAGCACAAGAATAATGGGAACTATATCTTTTTTAAATCCGGGATTTTTTTGGCTGTTTTTACTGCTTCCATTTGCAGTTTTTTGGCTTTTTTATAAAAAAAAGGAACAAACCGCAACCCTTCGAATGAGTTCGGTAAAAGGGTTTAAAAACGCAACCTCTTTACGTTCAAAATTGAAGCCCTATTTGCCTGTGCTTAGAATTATTGCCTTAGCATCAATGATTATTGCGCTTGCCAGACCACGCACGGTTGACATTAGTAATCAAACCAAAACCACAAAAGGGGTAGATATTGTTATGGCAATCGACTTATCGAGTAGTATGCTTGCCAAAGACCTCAAACCCAACCGAATGGAAGCTTTGAAAGAAGTTGCCATAAAATTTGTAGAAAACCGTCCAAACGACCGCATTGGTATCGTTGCTTATGCAGGCGAGGCTTATACAAAAACGCCCGTAACAAGCGACAAAGCAATTGTTGCAGAAGCAATAAAAGACATTAAATTTGATAATGTAATTCAAGACGGAACGGCGATTGGAATGGGACTTTCTACTGCCGTAAACAGATTGAAAGATAGCAAGGCAAAAAGCAAAGTTATCATCTTGCTTACCGATGGGGTAAACAACTCCGGTTTTATTGAGCCCGAAATGGCGTCGCAAATTGCAAAAGAATTCAAAATTAAAGTCTATACCATCGGAATTGGAAGCAACGGAATGGCTGATTTTCCTTATGCAATTGCTCCAAACGGAAGTTTTATTTTCAAAAAAATGAAAGTTGAAATAGACGAACAATTAATGAAAAACATCGCCAATAATTCGGGTGGAAAATACTTTAGAGCAACAAGCAACTCAAAATTAGAAACCATTTACGAAGAAATTAATAAACTAGAAACCACCGAAATAGAAGAACTAAAGTTTTATGATTACGACGAAAAATTTCGACCATTTTTATGGATTGCAATTATTTTATTAGTTATCGAAATTGCTTTGCGAAACACTATTTTTAGAAGTTTTATATAATTTAAGATATGTTTGAACTAGAAGAAAAAAGTTATTTCTATTTACTGCTGCTCATTCCAGTTTTGGCATTGTTATTTGCTTATACATTGGTTTGGAAAAAGAAAAAGCAGAAAGAATTTGGAGATACCCATTTGATAAAAAACTTAAGCCCAGAGAAATCAATTTTTAAACCAATATTAAAAATTGTGGTAGTTTTGGTTGCTTTATTATTTTTGATAATAGCCTTGGTTAATCCAAAAATGGGCACAAAAATGGACACCGTAAAACGTCAAGGCATTGACATTGTTTTTGCTGTGGATGTGTCCAAAAGTATGCTTGCGGCAGACATTGCACCAAACAGATTGGAAAAAAGCAAACAATTGGTTTCGCAGCTGATTAACCAATTGGGAAGCGACAAAATTGGTATCATTGCCTATTCAGGTAGTGCTTTCCCGGTGTTGCCTATGACCTCAGATTATAGCGTTGCCAAAATGTTTATGCAAGGTATGAACCCAAGCATGATATCATCGCAAGGCACCATGATTGATGAAGCAATTGATTTGGCATCTGAAAAATATTTTGACAAAAAAGACAAAACAAGCAAGTTATTGATAATTCTTTCAGATGGTGAAGACCATTCAGAAGAAGCCGTAAAAGCTGCAGAAAATGCTAAAAGTATCGGAATACGAATTGTTACTATTGGTATTGGAACAGAAAAAGGAGGCACCATCCCATTAAAAAGTCTAGGGCAAGGCAGCGAATTGCAAAAAGACCAAGACGGAAACATTGTGGTTACTAAAAGAAATGAAGAGGTTTTAGCCAAAATAGCCAAAAGCACAAAAGGCATTTACGTGGACGGAAACAACACCAAAAACGTGCTTGAAGAAATAAAGAAAGTACTAGACAACACCCAAAAATCAGAATTTGAAAGCAAGCTTATGGCCAATTACCAATCGCAATTTCAATGGTTTTTAGGATTCGCATTTGTATTGTTGTTTGTAGATTTATTCTTTTTAGAAAGAAAAACAAAATGGATACAAGATTTGAACTTGTTTAATGAAAAAGAAAAAAAATAGGCAAAACGCATGAAACAATTATTTATACTATTTATTTTAACCCTCTCAACCTTGTCTTTCTCACAAGAAAAAGACACGCATTTGAATGACGGAAACGAAAAATTTGATCAAAAAAAATATGCTGAAGCCGAAGTGGATTACAGAATTTCGGAAGCTAAAGCGACTAAAAAAACCAAATCAAGTTATAATTTAGGAACAACAATTTACAGACAAAATCAAATTGCCGAAGCCAAATTTCAGTTTCAAAAAGCTGTAAAATCAGCCAAAACTAAAACAGAAAAACACCAAGCTTTTCATAATTTTGGCAACACCTTAATGAAAGAAAAAGAATATTCAGGTGCGGTAGAAGCCTACAAAAATGCACTTCGCAACAATCCCGAAGACGAAGAAACAAGATATAATTTTGCTTTAGCAAAAAAAATGCTGAAAGAAAATCCGCCTAAAGACGATAATAAAGATAAAAACAAAGACAAGAATAAAGATAAAAAAGACGATAAAAAAGATAAGGATAAAAACAAAGATCAGAAAGACAAAGACAAAAAAGATGACAAAAAAGACAAAGGTGATCAAGGTCAAAATCCGCAACCAAAACCCAACGATGTATCTAAACAAAAAATAGAAAATTTGTTGAATGCCGTAAATAACGAAGAGAAAAAAGTACAGGATAAAGTAAAAGCTCAAAAAGCAACTGCGCCTGTAAAAAATGATAAAGATTGGTAAATGAACAACATGAAGAAGTTTCTTTTTTTAATACTTTTTAATTTAAGTTTTTTTGGGTTGGCACAAGTAAAGTTTTCTGCCGTTACCGAAAAAAATTCCTATGCTTTAAACGAAAACATTCAGCTTTCATTTGAAATGAATGTAGATGCCGATAATTTTCAGTTACCTAAAATAGATGGATTCAAAGTAGAAGGCCCTTTCTTGATGATGCAAAACTACAACATCAACGGAAGACGTGGTTTTTTAAAAACCTATAAATACTTTTTAACCCCAAAAAAAATGGGCGATTTTACTATTACTGAAGCCCAAATTGAGTTTGGCGGAAAAGTATATAAATCTGACCCAATAAAAATTAAAATCACCAAAGCCGTTGCACAACCCCAACGAAATCAACAACAAAATCAAAATTACGACCCGTTTGATGATCCGTTTTTTAATCAAATGCCAAGCCAAAGGCAAGCCCAACCCAATTATGGCGAAGGTGCTTTTTTAGTTGCTGAGGTGGACAATAAATCGCCATTGGTAAACCAGCCCATTAAAGTTATTTATAAAATTTATTTTGATCCTCGTATTCAAATTGGTAATATTTCTGACATAAAAAAACCAAAATACAACGGGTATTGGAGCCAGTTTTTTGATGCCAACAAAGCAGCAGTAGAGGCGCAATACAAAGGGAAAATTTATGCAATGGCTGTTTTAGGCACCGCAATTTTGTACCCTCAAGAGGCAGGCGTTAAACCTATTGAGCCTTTTTCATTTACTGCTGATGTTGATGCCATTTCAGGGCGAGATATGTTTGGTAGGCCCATTTATACGGCTTCTGCACGAAATTTTTCATCGGGAACCCAAAACATAACCGTTCGTGATTTACCATCAAAAAACAAACCTATTGCGTTTTCAGGTGCGGTTGGAAATCTTGATTTTAAAGTTTCAGCTTCCAAAACAGAAATTAAAGGAGGCGAATCTTTGGATTTAGTTGTTTCGGTTAGTGGAAAAGGGAATTTAAAATTATTTAGTCTGCCAAAACCCGAAGTGCCTAATGCGCTCGAATTGTATGACCCTGCACACAAAGAAACTATTGAAACACCCATGACGGGTATGACTGGTTTTGTGAGCGATACTTATACTATTGTGCCACAATACAAAGGCAGTTATGAAATAAAACCAATGGAGTTTGTGTATTTTGATTTGAATTCAAAAACATACAAAACCATACTTTCCAAACCAATTATCATCAACGTTTTGGAAGGGCCGGAGTATATTGCAACAGCTAAAACAAATAAAAAAACCGGCAAAAAAGAAAAAGAAAAATCATTTGCACTAAATGCAAAAAACATAGAGTTTCAAACAGTACAAACTTCCGATTTTTTGGGTTCAAAAGGTTTTTATTTAGGATTATTTTTACCCGTTTTATTGATTCCTATTCTTGTTTTGTATAAAAATAAACGTGATGCCAATGCTGCTGATTTTGTTGGAAACAGAAGAAAACAATCCAACCGATTGGTTAAAAAATACTTGTCGGAAGCCAAAAAACAACTCAAAAACAAAGAACAATTTTATGTGGCACTTGAAAAGGCAATGCACAATTTCTTGAAAGCCAAACTCAATATTGAAACCACAGAAATGAATAAGGAAACCATCAAAAATATATTGCTTTCGCAAAATGCCGACGAAGCACTTGTTTCTGAATTTATTGACGTAACCGAAAATTGTGAGCTGGCGCGATATGCTCCTGCAACACAGGTTTCTATTCAAGAAGATTTTGAAAAAGCTATCCGAATTTTATCAGATTTAGACAAAAAACTAAAATAACAATTCCTTAAAAAAATGAAACAGCTTATCTATTTACTGATTTTATTTATTTCGAGTTCTCTTTTTGCAACCGATGAAACAGCGTCATTTGCAAAAGCAAATCAATTGTATCAACAAGGAAAGTACCAAGAAGCATTGACTAAATTTGAGACAATAGCTCAACAGAAAAAAGGGCAAATTTCAGCCGAATTGTATTTTAATATTGCCAATTGTTATTATAAAACACATCAAGTAGCGCCAGCTATTTTTAATTACGAAAAAGCACTTTTGGTTAACCCAGATTTTGAAAACGCAAAAACAAATCTCGAATTTGCAAAGAAAATGCGTTTAGACGACATCAAAGAAATTCCAAAAGTAGGAGTAGGAAAATTGTTGTTCAACTTTACAAAAATGTTTCATTATAATACATGGGCTTGGATGGCAGTAGGCACTTCCATAATGTTTTTACTGTTTTTTGCAATCTATTATTTTTCTGAAAAAGTTATGGTAAAACGACTGTTTTTCATCAGTATGTCGGTTCAAATACTCTTAATAGCATTGTTTATTTTCTTCGGTTTTTTTCAAAAAAGTCAAATAGAAAAAGAACAACCCGCTATTGTTTTTGCTGAAGAAGTTGAACTAATGAAAGAACCAAACGCTTCACAAAAAAGCAAACAAACCTTGCACGAAGGCACAAAATTAAACGTTTTATCGTCAAAAGGCGATTGGAAAAAAGTGCAGCTAACAGACGATACAATTGGCTGGATTACTGCTGATGCAATTAAAATGGTGAAGTAATTTATCTAAATAAACCCCTTTTTTACTTCAAAACAACCTAAAATTATCTTTTTAGCAACGAAACAGCTGTTCCTACTGCCGAAACGGTTACATAACTTGCATTGAGTTCCGTTTCTATTTTTACCCCAACGATGGCATCTGCTCCCAAATTTTCTGCTTTTTTTTCTAATAATGCTAGCGCATTTTCTTTTACTTCAGCAATTCTTTCGCTGATACCATTGTAATATTTTTCCATATCAAAAGTCATTGTCATTTTCTGTTCTTTCACAACAGTTGCAGTAACAATACCTTGGTAAGCACCAATTTTAAAATCATCAATTGTGTTGGTTGTAGTTAAAATCATGTTATTATTTTTTAAGTGTTATCTATTTGTCATAAAACAACTTCATTTGTTACAAATAATTGTTCAGCAACACAATTTTAAAAGAAAATCACGTTTTTATTTATATAACATCTACTAAAATTAGCTCATAATGAAAAGTATATTCACCATTTTAATTCTGTTCATTAGTTTACTATCTTATTGTCAATCAAGTGTCGAACAAAGGAACCCTGTCTATCAAAAAAGGTTTGAATCTTTACTAATTTTAAATAACAGTTCGATAGAAATTTCCAGATATAAATCTCCAACAATCAATGAAATTACTTTAATATTGAAGACAGAAACAGAAGCTTGTACTGAAAAAAAAGGAATTACTTTAACTCTTTTTTCAGGAGAAAAACTTTATTTCGATACTATTTTGGTAGCGTGTAACCAATTAGAAACAGAAAAATACAAACTTTCAAGTAGTTTTATATTAACTCCAGATTTATACAACAAATTATCTCAAACAGAAATTGTAGAATTTACGTTAGGAGATGTAATAATTCCAGTTCACTTTAAAGAAAAAGGAGAAAATTTAAGAGGATTATTTAAATTTTCAGAAAGTTATTAATTAATCACTATTGTTTCGAGCTTTGGAGCGTTACAAATTAACCACGATGTAAAAAGTTACAAGTGAATTTTAAAACTAAATCAAATAAATCTAATTTTTTATATACTGAATACCTTGACACCATCAAAATGCTGAAGTAAATAAAGTTATTTCTTTAACTTATCAAACCAATCAGTTACCACAGGAAGTAAAAATTCAGAAGTTGTTACTATCGGATTAAAAAACAGTGATTTTTCTTGCGTTTCTTTGGAAAGTAATGCGTTTTCATAGTTCACTTTCTGAAAAAGACTTAACACAACTCCCAAAATCAAAACCGTTTTCAGTACCGAAAACACAATCCCGCCAAGGGTATTTAACCAACCCAAAAACACAATGCTTACAATTTTTGACAAAAGTTTTGCCAAAAAATGAATGCCTACAACTACGAGTAAAAAGGTAACAACAAATCCAATAACTTTCCCTGTTTTTGATTCAGAAATCCCACTTCCAAGGGCGCTACCAACCACTCCCGAAAACTTTACAGCAATATACAAACCTACAAACAACGAAATCAACGAAGCCAATTCAATGATTAACCCATTTTTAAACCCTTTGTAAATTCCGTAAGCCAAGAAAACACCTAAAAAAATATCAATAAATCCCATACATAACGATTTCAAATTGCAACAAAGATAAAAGAATTATACAAAGTCAAAAAATCAAAATGTATCTTTGCCCTAAATTCAATACAATGTCAAGAGACGAACAATTAAAAAACCGCTGGGAGAAAGTAGTAACACTCCTTTCCAATCAATTTGCACAAGGCGATATACTCGATTTGGATGCCATCATTTACCTAATTGGCGTTCAAGAACTTGGTCAACTAAAGCGCGAATTTAAAAAAGACGAAAAAGTAAACCTAATGCACATTGCTATTTGCCGTTTACTTGCACCCTACGGGTATTACGAATTTGATTTTGTGGACAAAGAAGGATGGCCTCATTATAAAATTAAAGAAGAACTTCCGCCTTTAAAAGCAGGCGAACAATCCATTTTAATGAAAGACGCAATAGTTACTTATTTCATCGAAAAAGAACTCATCGAATAATTTTTACACCAATAACCCTATTAAACGAATTATTTTATAAGCAATAACTTGCCAACAATCACCAAAAAAAACTAAATTTGTACCTTATTACAAAGTCCGATGATAGATAAAATTAAACAACATATTGAAGAAGCCAAAGCTTTTTCAACAAAAAACAAAGAAGAGCTTGAAGCCTTCCGTATCAAAATTTTAGGAAGTAAAGGAATACTTAAAGATTTTTTTGCCGAGTTCAAAAATGTACCCAACGATCAAAAAAAAGACTTTGGGCAAGTTATCAATTTACTCAAAACCGTTGCCGAAGAAAAAGTAAAAGCAATTCAAGAAGAACTTGAAAGTAAACAAGAAATTAAAGGCATTTATGGTGATTTATCACGTCCAGGCGAGCCCGTTTCTATTGGTTCCAGACACCCCATTTCAATCGTAAAAAATCAAATAATCGACATCTTCTCAACCGTAGGATTCAACGTATCCGAAGGACCAGAAATTGAAGACGATTGGCACAACTTTACTGCACTTAATCTGCCAGAATACCATCCGGCAAGAGATATGCAAGATACCTTTTTTATACAAACAAATCCAGATACATTACTGCGCACCCACACATCATCAGTGCAAGTTCGCTATATGGAAAACAACCAACCGCCCATCCGAACCATATCACCCGGAAGAGTATTCAGAAACGAAGCCATTTCCTCTCGTTCCCATTGTATTTTTCACCAAGTAGAAGGCTTGTACATTGACAAAGACGTGTCCTTTGCCGACCTTAAACAAAACCTGCTTTACTTTACCAAAGAAATGTTCGGAAAGTCAAAAATCAGACTTCGCCCATCTTACTTCCCGTTCACCGAACCAAGTGCCGAAATCGACATTTATTGGGGACTAAAAACCGAAACCGATTACCGAATTACCAAAGGAACCGGATGGCTCGAAATTGGAGGCTGCGGAATGGTAGATCCCAACGTACTCAAAAACTGCAACATCAATCCCGACGAATACTCCGGATTTGCATTCGGAATGGGAGTAGAGCGTATTGCCATGTTGTTGTATCAAATTGGCGACATCCGAATGTTTTACGAAAACGACGTACGCTTTTTAGAGCAGTTCAAATCAAGTATATAAGCACGTATTTATCCCCATGAAACAAGACATCATCATTCCCGAAGTAGAAAACGTTTTTCTAGCCGCACTCCACCAATGGAACGACGATTTTATGGAAAAAATCTGGACCGTTTACCTTGTCAACGACAGCGATTTTGACCTAGACGGCATCATGGTCGTTTCCAAAGCATTTGGCACCATAGACGGCGAAATGAAAAAAACATCACTGCTCCGTCACGCATTTCAGCACCTACCCGCCGTGTCAACCATCAAGGTCGAACTCATTGAAAACAGCGTTTTGGCACTCAACAACGAGTTCATGCTCACTTATTTCATCGGCAACACACTTTACGACAAAAAATTCATCTTCAAAAAAAACTTCAACACCGAACTCCCAACAGAAGAAGTCCCAATCCTTTTTGAAGAAGGAATCATTGTTAGATAATCCACAATTTGGGCATGCCCTTGTTGCACCAAGGCAACCAACAATACATCAACTATCTTAGCAACAAGGTCGGGCTTTCGGCTGTATCTTTTACTTGCCCCAAACCAGCACAGCCGCACAGGGGCAAGTAAAAGGATGCCGCCTCTATCCCTCATGCGGGTTTACGGTAAACTCAATAATTGTTTTCAAAAAAACCAAAACCAAAACCACCACATCATCATCAACTTCATCAAAATAATTTAATTGAAAATTAAATTCAATCATCGTTTTACTTTTTTATTAAGTGCGTCAAATAGGCCTTGAATAGGTTTAACACGTTCTGGACTTTTTGCAATTGCTTCTAGTCTTACAGTTAAAATTTCTTTTTGCCACTCTGGAATTTCAGAAGAAAATTCTTCAATATCAGGGTATTGTTGTTTGATTAAACTCCATTCTTTTGCAGGAATATAAACACCTGAATTATTTCCGTTGCTATCGTGTAAAACTTGTAAGTTCATAATATTATTATTTAGTGGTTTGAATATTTTGTTCAAAAAAATTGCGTTTTAGCTCTTAAATTTTCTTTTAAACGCTAAAAATAAAACCTTCATAATTTAATTCTAAACAAAATTAATTAAAAAAAGGATAGTTATTAAAAAGTTTATCATTTTTTTAATTTTGATAACCCCTGCTGCCCTCTAAATCCTTTTGCGTGGTTCGTGATTAAAGGAAGTATAAAAGATAAAAAAGAGGAGTAAAAACGAGACGCTCGCGATTACTATGATTTAACCAAATAAAAATTCATAAAAAATTTGAGTTTTTTTTACAAATAATTTAATTTTAAACCCTGTTAGCATTCAAATGCTAACAGGGTTTTTAACTTGAAACTTGAAACCAAATAAACTTGAAACAAGCAACAAAAAGTCAACTGAAAAACTATTAGTCTATTCTAGCCCCGATGGAGCCGATATCCTCCCGAAGTCCCGAAGGGCAAGGGAGATAAAGGCGAGAGCGGGACAAAATGGGTGTTGGAAAGTGGTTGTGTGCTTCTAAAAAAAACAGATTCAAATAGGCGGCAGAAGCATTCAAAACTATACTTATGACGATTTGAATAGATTAGAAACACCCGATAGCGCAAACTTCAAGCTCGTGCCCACAAAAGAAGTTCAAAAAAAAGCATTGCATAACTGGGCTAGGAAACTATTTTTTCATATAATTTTAATAAATAAGAAATTGTAGATTGAGCTATTTTATAAGTGTTTTTGGTTTAATTTTAGTAATAAAGCCAAGTAATTTTAATAATCATTAGTCCCTAATTTATGCTTTAATTAATTGATTTTCAATTAAATATTAATTTACACTTGTTTTATTCATAACTTTGAGAAAAATAAATCAAGTTTTAAAGATAATTTAAAATGCTTGAATCAACAATTTGCTAAATCCATTTATTGTGAAAACAAATACCCCCACAAAAATCCATTTATTTTTGGAAAAAACCCATCAAAAATTCCTTTCCTCAAAAACCAAAGAAAGTAGTGAGCAGGCTATTTTGTGGATTGCTTTGGCGAGTTTTATTATTCATTTGTTAGTAATTGGATTATTGCATTTTAACATCATTTCTATTATTGAACCCTCTAATTTATTAAAAAATCCAATTGCAGCAATTTATACACCCTTCTCTTTTATTTTGGTTTACGAGGTGTACCTATTAATTTATTATCTTCCAAAATCAACCACCACATACATTTCAAAACAGTACGAAATTATTGCGCTTATAATTATCAGACGATTGTTCAAAGATTTATCCGATTTGTCGCTTACCTCGAACTGGTTTAATGTTAAAAATGATTTACAATTTACGTATGATTTAATTGCATCGGTATTGTTGTTTTACTTAATTTATTTGTTTCAAAATCAGAGAATTAAAGTGTACAGATTGGAAGATAAATCAAGTCAATACACAGCTAGTATTTCAAAATTTATCAATGCCAAAAAAAGGATTGCTACAGCATTAGTACCAATTTTATTGGTAATTGCAATATATTCTTTCTTAAGTTGGTCATTAAGTGTTTTTCAAATAACCGAAACTAATAAATTGTCTTTCAAAAACATTAATAATATTTTCTTTGAACAATTTTTTAATATTTTGATAATTGCCGACGTAATTTTATTGATATTTTCCTTTTTTCATACCGACGAATTTCACAAAGTTATCCGAAATTCGGGCTTTATTATATCCACAATTTTAATCCGATTGTCATTTTCTGTAACTGGAATTACTAATACAGTTTTAATTATATCAGCTGTTTTGTTTGGACTTTTAATGCTTGTTATTCATAATAAATTTGAAAAACAACTTGCAAATCAATTGTCCAAAAGTTTAAGTAATGATGATTAAAAGCTACAGATTTATTTGTTTTTAAATTTTTATTTACTCAGATTTCACTTTTTCAAAAATAATTCACAGTTGCTAAAAAGTTATTTTTGATAATTTCAAATAAAAGTGTTATTTTTGAATTATAAAAACCAAAATAAAACATATAAAAGCCATTAATGAAATCTGTTTTTTACCCACAAAACCCCTCTAATTTATTTAATTTAAACAAGTTGCAACAACTATTTTTAGTTGGTGCGGTTTTTTTGTGCGTTTACTTTTTTCGTTTGAAAGGTGTTTTTATTTTCAAATTTGTAGTGGAAACCAACAACCACTTATAAAAAAGGGGCGATTGCTGAAAAGCCTATAGAGTAAGCGCAATTTAATTGAAAAAAAAATGAAAAAAAATGTAGCAGAATTTTTAGGAACCTTTTGGTTAGTTTTAGGGGGTTGCGGTAGCGCAGTTTTAGCGGCTGGTTTCCCAGAAGTTGGTATTGGACTTGTTGGCGTATCATTAGCTTTTGGACTAACGGTTGTTACTATTGCCTATTCATTAGGGCACATTTCAGGGGCACATTTGAATCCAGCAGTTACCATTGGCTTGTGGGCTGGTGGCCGAGTGGAGGCTAAGGATGTTTTACCCTACATAGTTTCGCAGGTATTAGGAGGTATTGCAGCTGCTGGGGTACTTTACATCATTGCAACCGGAAACGGAAGCGCCATTGGTTCTTTTGCCGCAAATGGGTATGGCGTTCATTCGCCAGGTGGATATAATTTAACTGCCGCAATTGTAACAGAATTAGTAATGACATTTATGTTTTTGCTGATTATTTTGGGCGCTACCGACGAAAAAGCCCCTAAAGGCTTTGCTGGACTAGCCATTGGACTAGCCCTAACGTTAATACATTTAATTAGCATTCCAGTAACTAACACATCAGTAAATCCTGCGAGAAGCATTAGTCAGGCAGTTTTTGTTGGCGGTTGGGCTGTTTCACAATTGTGGGTGTTTGTTATTGTACCAGTTGTAGGTGCAGTTTTGGCTGGTTTTGTATATAAATTTTTAAAATCGGATAACTAATATAATTAAAAAAACGATAGTAATTTAGTTTACTATCGTTTTTTTATCTACGAATTGCTTTTATTTAAAATTATATTTCAATTTTAAATGTGTTCTGTATTTTTTACAATAATTGGTATGAAACTGATGGTTTTTTATAAACGAATTACTAATTTCTTCCCATTGTTTTAGTGTTAAATCGTGTTGATTAAGTTGCCATTCTTGATACAGTTTCATTGATAAATCAGGCGATTCTTTGGTGCTTAAATAATACAAATCGGCATCGGCCAAAACAGCTTCAACTGTGTTTTTTGGCGATTGCGGTAGTTTTGTAACCATTATGATTTCGCAAATTTCATCAATTTCTTTTGTGTTAAAATGATGTTTGGGCAAATTTTTCCGTGCCAAATTGCAGCTTTCATGCTCATGATTGCTAGGGTTAATTACAAATCCAGAATCATGGTATAAAGCCGCAACTTGTAATAAAAACAATTTGTTGGGACTTATTTTTTCTTTAATTGCAATATGTGTGGCTTTTTCCAGCACATAAAGCGTGTGATTGATGTTGTGATAGCAAAATTTTTCGGGTAAATTTTGTTGTAAATACGCTATAATTTCGTTGTAAATTTCTGTAAAAACGGGTTTCATTTAATGGTTTCTTAGTTTTTTTATAATTCCTCCGTGAACTTCATTTACAGTAGTAACTACCAAAAAAGCCTTGTTGTCAATGGCATGAATAGCTTTTTTAAGTCGTAAAATTTCCAAACGACTAACAATAGTTACAATAATGTCGCAGTCGTGTTTTACATCAAAATTCCCAGGTAAATAACCTCGTTCGCCTTTATAAACGGTTATTGCCTTTCCAAAATCTTTCACCAAAAGCTCTTTTATTTCGTTGTGTTTTGCCGAAATTATTGATAAAGAGGTGTACGCATTTATTCCGTCAACCACATAGTTGGAAACCCGCATTGCAGTGTAATAGGTTATCAATGAGTACATTCCCGCTTCAAAACCAAACAAAAAAGCCACAAGTATAATGATTATCGAATTGGTAAACAACACCCATTCACCTGAGGTAAGCCCAATGTATTTGTTGGTATATTCTGCCACAATTTCAAGTCCGTCAATTACGGCACTTGCTTTAATTACTAGTCCAAAAGCCACGCCCAGTAGCAATCCACCAAAAATGGCAGTTATTATTTTATCATTAATTATTGGGTCTATTTTTATAAAAAACATTAATATCGAAAAAATAAGAATAGCCAAAAAGGACATTATCGCAAATTGGCTTCCCATTTTTTTATAACCCATATATAAAAAAGGCAAATTGTAAAGCAATAACTGAATGCTAATGTCAAAATGAAACACTTCGTGAAGCATGATTGAAATACCAATAATTCCGCCATCAATAAAATGATTTGGAATCATAAACCCTTTGATGGCAATTACGGCACAGAGGGAGCCTAAAACGATGTAAATTAGCTGGTAAACGCTAATATCTCGCCAATTAAAATTTTCTTTTATCGTGGAAACACTCATTTTTTAAATTTTAAATATTTATTAAATTATTTTCGGTAAAAATTGCAACTTCTATTTGGTTTTCGAGTCCTTTTAATGAAACCCATTCGTATTTTGGCGTGTAATTATCTTTGTCTGGAAGCGATTCAAATAAAGTTTTTGACATGATCAAACAACTTCCAAATTCTTTATTTAATTGTTCTAATCGAGACGCCATAATTACGGGTTGACCATTAACTGAATATTGTTTTCGCGTGTTGCTGCCTACATTTCCAGCAATTACGTTGCCGGCATAAACCCCAACGCCTATTCGGACAGGCTCAATATTTTGACTCACTATTTTATCATTTAACTGATTGATAATGCTTTTGATTGCCTCAAACGCATGGATGTGGTCTTGACCAGTGGCAACCGGAGCGCCAAACGTTGCCATAAAACCATCGCCCAAAAAAGTGTTTACAATGCCTTTGTGCTGAATAATGGTGTCCATCATAAACGCAAATAAATCGTTTTGAAATTGAATTATTTCTTGCGGATTTTTATTTCTTACCGTTGGTGTAAAATTCCGAACATCAATAAAAACGATACACGCTTCGGTTTCAACAGCAAGGCTATCTTCCTTTGAATCAATTAAATGCTGCGCCACTTCGCTCGAAACTTGTTGTGACAAAAGTAGTTTTATTTTTTCTTCGGCGGTGCGTACTTTCTTTTCAGATGTTTCTAAATTTGTATAAGCAACTGAAAGTTTTTTGTGTTCTTTCTTTTTGTTTCTGTAAAAATTATAAATAGAAAACAATAAAGCGACTAAAAGTAACATTACAATGGTCATGTTTTGGCGTACACTTTTGGCTTTAGAAATTTCTAACTTTGTTATTTCCTGGTCTTTTATTAATAATTCTTTTTCTTTTTTATCTTTAATCAGTAAGGCGTCTTTTTTTTCTAATTCAAGGCGCTGTAGTTTTTTTTCTTTGGCAGATGCCTCAACTTCAAGCTTTTGTTTTTCAATTAATAAGGCTTGTTTTATTTGTTGATCTTTCAGCAATTGATTTTTTAACTCGGTTTCTTTTACTTGTTTTTCTTTTTTAAGCAAAACCAATTGTTTTTCTTTATTTTCAGTATCTAATTTTAAATTTTGAAAGTACAAAGCGTCCTTTTCTTTTTCAAGTTTTAAACCCGAAATGGTTAATTGATTATTTCGTTGTTCAATGTATAGTAATTTGAGTTCTTTTTCTGTTTTTTCAATGGTTTGCTTTAAAGCATCAAATTGATCTTTTTTTCTTCTTAATTCCGAGTCAAGTTCTTCTTTTAATTGAAGGTATTTTTGATAAAAATCAATTGAAACTTGGTGGTTCAAAAGTTTGTTGTGCACATCTGCCAAAATAAAATAGCTATCTGCCAAAAGCTCTTTGTTGTTGGAATTCACATAAAATTTTTCGGCCATTTCAGCATAGAGCAAGGCTTTGTAAAAATCTTGTTTGTTTTTAAAAACATTGGAAAGCATTAAATACACTTGACCTTTGTTGCAGTCGGCTTGGGCTTTGGCTAATTCAAAGTATTTGATTTGTTCGTTGTAATTGTTTAAATGATAATATACAATACCCGTATTCATTAGCAATGTGCAATACAAATCAGGCTGATTGGTTTTGTTGATTGATTTTAAGGCAAGTAAATAATAGTCGATCGCCTTTTGATATTGGTTCAGTTTTTCGTAATTATAGCCAATATTGTTGTAAATTTTTATAATTTCTTCAGCTGGATAATTCTTTTCTTTTAATAGGTTTAAAATTTCTTCATTATGCTGTAATGCCTTTTGGTATTGCTTGTTTTCATTGTAAGTTGCAACTAAAATGTGTAATTGATTTAAAACGCCAATCCACTGCTTGTTGTTTTCATGATGTTTTATAATACCATTTGTGATTTCACCAGATTTTTCAAACTGACCTGTTTTGGATAAAGCCGAAGCATATTTAGTATAATCAGCAATGTCGTCGTTGTTTTTTATTACAATAGAGGACTTAAAATTTTTAAAATACACAATGCTTTCATCGTATAGTTTTTCGCCATAAAACAACTGAGCCAAATTTTTATTTACTGTCAAAAAATAAGGATGGTTTTTGTCAATTTCGTTGTAAACACGAAGCCAAAGTGAAATTTGATCAATTGGATCTTTTTTCTTTGTTTTTAGTGCCTCTTGATAGATGTTTTCTAGGTATTGTTTGTTGTCTTGAGCTGAAACATCAGTTGTTGTCAAAAGTAAAAGCATGCCCAAAAACCCCCATTTTAAATTGGAGAAAAAGGGTATTTTTTTCTGAAAAAAAAGTGGTGTAGAACTCATCATCTAATCTAAAAAATAAGTTACTCGAACAAACCAATTTCGCAACGGTTGCGGGTTATAAACTAAGGCATCATTCATTTGGCTGGCTCTTATACCGGCGTATTTTGTGTTAAGCACATTATTCATTGAAAATGAAAAAATACTGTTTTTTGAGGTTTGGTAATTTACCCTCAAATCGGCCAAATAAAATGACGGTAAATGTGTTAAATTAGTGTCTAAATAAGTCTCTGAAGCCGAAATATAAGTAGCTCTTTTGCCCATCCATTGGTGATTAATTAGTAATGACCAATTTTTAAAATTTAGTTCATTTTGAAATTTTACCATAAATTCGGGTTGGTAATTTAAAAACGGAATTTCAATTTTTTTCAAATTAGTAGATAAGTTTTCAAAATTTATTTCAGAAACTGTAAACGATTCATTTCCAAACATATAATTTAAACATAGTTTATTTTGTATTTTTATATTTTGGTTAATATCTGTTTTTAATAAATAAGAAAACTGCAATCCGTTGATGGTTTTTTCAGAAAACTCGTCGTTATTCCAGCCTAAGTTTAATACTAAATTATCATTTACTGTGTAAAAATTTTCAGAATAATTGATGCTGTTTTTTGTTTTGGTATGAAACAAATTTACATCTAATTTAGCATTTTTTCCGCTCCAGCGGTAGCCAATTTCTACATTATATGTTTTTTCAGGGCGAAAAGTTGTTGGAGTATTTAATATTTCTAGTGGTGTATTTGAAAACATAAAATTAGAATTGTAACCATAAAAAGGGGAAGGAATTCTATATGCGGTTGAAAAATTTGCTCTAAAATTTTTAGACGCGCTTTGTGTATATACAATTCCAAATCGAGGATTAAAAACACTGTTGTTACTGGATGTTTTTAAAAAATCTTCTCTATTCAATAGCTGAACGCCAAGTATAGCGGAGAATTTTTTATACGAAATTTGACTTTCTAAAAACCCACTATAATCATAAAAATAAGGGGTTTCATCATCCTGTAATTCAAAATCTATTTGTTTAAAAAGTATTAAAGGAGTGCCTTTCCCATACCGAGCGTTTACTCCTGCGCTCAAACTTAAATATTTTGAAAAAACATATTGCGACAACACCTCAATCCCCGCCTCGTTTGACGAAGCCTCCACAACTTGATTACCTCCAAAAGTTGTTGTTTCTAAATCCCGAATTCCATCTGCTATTGGTATATTACCTCTACTAAGCACTGACGCATATAGTCCAATTGTAGGTAAAACATATTGAATATTTGCATCTTGATGGGTGCGATAACCTAAATAACTACCAATTGCCTTGAATTTGAATTTATCATTTTCTTTGTTTGTGTAAAGGGCGTTTACCGATGTTATTTTTTCACCAATAAAATTTTGCGAATTGCTGTACGAAATACTGTTTGGTGTAAATCCAAGGGCACTATGGTCTTGCCTTGCCATCATATCAAAATTTAATGAAAACTGACCAAACTGTGCCCTGCCACCAACCGATTGACTTTGATGAGGCAAGTTTGCAAAAACGATTTGGTTGTTTTTGGTTTCAAAATTTTCAACAAATTGCAAAGCAACGTCTCTTTCGTAGTTAATCAATTCAGGATTGTTGTCGTAGTAAATATTTCGGTCTTGTTTGGACGAAAAATTAGCATATAATCCAAAAGAAAGGGTGCGTTTGGAGGTGCTTTTGTTAATGTCAAATTTTAAATTTATGTTTTGATAATCTTGGCTTCCGTACCTAATGTTACCAAAAACTGAAAGTGGTCGGGTAGCATTTTTTGTAATGATATTGATCACTCCCGCACTTGCATCGGCTCCGTAGAGAGTTGCAGATGGGCCATATAAAACTTCTATTCTATCCACAAAAGCAATGGGTAATTGTTCGCCCAATGGCATACCCCCAACAATAAAGGGCTTTATATTAACATCATTAATCAAAATTTTAGCATAATTATTTCCGTTCAACCCTCTAAATTGAAACATTGAACCGTCTAAACCAGAACCTATTTCTGCGGATTGAATACCTGGCAACAAACTTAATGCCTCAATAAGTGAAGTGATACCGTGTTTTTTTAAATCGTCTTGGGTAATTGTAAAAATCGTAAACGGCGACTCCTGAGTGCTAGTAAATCGAGAGCCTGATAGTTGTTCCACTTGATTAAGCAACCCAATAGTCGGCTTAATATCAGTCCATTTGTTTTGGTTGGCAGTGATTTTTAAAGTGTCAGTTTGCCCATTCAAATTGAACCCAACAAGTAGTATGAAAAAGAGTAAAATTATTTTTTTGTTCATTGATAAAATGTATTGGTATATACAAAACAATCAAAAAAATGCCCTTAAAAGAAAATTGTTTTGATTATTTTTTAAAAAACAGCTACAAAGATATATTATTTTTTTAAATCTCTTTAAATCCCAATATTTTACTAAATGTAACTGTACTGATGTAGGTTCTTGTAATTCACTTCTCACACTATGCGCAATAAAATCATTTTTAAAACCACCCCAAAAAAATAATTTTGTAACTTTGTAAATTAATTCATCAACAAAAACAGAATAATGAAAACTTTAAACGACTTCAATTTCAATAATAAGAAAGCAATTGTAAGGGTAGATTTTAACGTGCCTTTAGATCAAAATTTTGCTGTAACCGATGCCAACAGAATTGAAGCTGCAAAACCAACCATAGACAAAATTCTTGCCGATGGCGGAAGCGTTATTTTGATGTCGCACCTAGGGCGACCAAAAGGTAAAGAAGCTCAATTTTCATTACAACATATTGTAGCTACAGCTCAACAAGTATTGGGTGTACCCGTATTATTTGCTGCCGATTGCAGAGGCGAAGTTGCCCAGCAAGCAGCTCAAAATCTTCAACCAGGTCAAGTTTTATTACTTGAAAATTTACGTTTTTATGCAGAAGAAGAAGCCGGAGACGTTGCTTTTGCAAAAGAGTTGGCTTCTTTGGGAGATATTTATGTAAACGATGCCTTTGGAACCGCACACAGAGCACACGCATCAACCACAATTATTGCTCAGTTTTTTCCAAATTCAAAATGTTTTGGATTGCTCTTGGGTAAAGAAATTGACAGTTTAAATCGTGTATTGAATAACTCAGTAAAGCCAGTAACTGCAGTTTTAGGAGGGTCAAAAGTTTCTTCCAAAATAACTGTAATTGAAAATATATTAGACAAAGTTGACCACATGATTATTGGTGGCGGAATGACCTTTACTTTCGTGAAAGCCCTTGGTGGAAATATTGGAAATTCTATTTGTGAAGACGATAAACAAGAATTGGCATTAGAAATTTTGCGATTAGCTAAAGAAAAAGGGGTTCAAATTCATATCCCAGTTGATGTAATTGCAGCTGATGCTTTTTCAAACGATGCAAAAACTCAAGTTGTTGATGTAAAACAAATTCCTGACGGTTGGCAAGGACTTGATGCCGGACCAAAATCGTTAGAAAATTTTAAAGAAGTTATTTTAGCATCAAAAACCATTCTTTGGAACGGTCCACTAGGCGTTTTTGAATTACCAACTTTTGCCAACGGAACCATTCAATTGGGAGAGTTTATTGCTGAAGCAACTGCTAACGGAGCCTTTTCGTTGGTTGGTGGTGGCGACTCTGTAGCTGCAGTAAAACAATTTGGTTTTGAAGATAAAATGAGCTACGTTTCAACCGGCGGAGGAGCCATGTTGGAAATGCTAGAAGGTAAAATTTTACCAGGAATACAAGCAATATTGGACTAGCTCTGGTATTTTAACAAAAATTAAACATTTTAATAGGTTATTAATCAGTAAGTTTGTTACTTACTGCTTCTTCAACTGATTAAAAATCAAGTACAATATGATTCAAACAAAAAAAATAATAGCGCTTTTATTACTTACTTCTCTATCCATTTTTGGACAAGAGGTAAACAATAACAACCTGTCTCAACCCACATTAAACAATGTAAATCAGGATTCGGTATATAAAAAACCTATTAAAATTTCTTTTTTAGATTCTATAAAATCAACATTTATTAACGACGAAATGGCATCGTGCATTGACAATAGATGGACACAAGAATTAGCCGCTTTAGATGTTTACAATGATTTACTTTTGGATATAAAAACAATTGACCCAGATGTAAAGGTTGATTATGAATTACCTACTGAATTACTTAAAGAGCGATTAAAACTATTAGACGAAAAGTCACCATTTAACATTGAGTACAATATTGGTTTGGAAAATGTTATCAAATCATTTTTAAAAAATAGAAAAAAAGGTTTTGAACGATTAATGGGAATCTCCCAATTTTATTTTCCAATTTTTGAAGAAGAATTAGCTAAAAATAATATTCCACTTGAAATAAAATATTTAGCAGTTGTAGAATCAGCATTGAATCCATTAGCCGTTTCAAGAGTTGGCGCCACAGGTTTGTGGCAGTTTATGTACCAAACAGGAAAACAATACGGCTTAAATATCACCTCTTATGAAGACGAAAGAAGTGACCCGCTTAAAGCCAGTCAGGCAGCAAGTCAATACATGCTCAATATGTATAAAATTTTTGGCGATTGGGATTTAGTATTAGCATCGTACAACTCAGGACCAGGAAACGTTGCTAAAGCAATTAGACGATCGGGGGGACAACAAAATTATTGGAATATTCGCAAAAATTTACCCAAAGAAACGCAAGGGTATTTACCCGCATTTTTAGCAACAATGTATATTTTTGAATACCATAAGGAGCACGGAATAGTGCCTAACAAAGCTATTGCAAATCATTTTGCAACAGATACAATTATGGTTAAAAAACACATGACTTTCAAACAAATTTCGGATCTTTTGGATATTTCAACCGACGAATTAAAATTTTATAATCCTTCTTACAAAAGAGGCGAAGTGCCATTTGTTACTGGAGATCAGAATTTTTTACGATTACCAAAGGACAAAATTGCCGTTTTTACTTCAAACGAAGACAAAGTGTACGCCTATGTTGCTTATGAAGAAAGTAAACGCGAAAAACCAAACCAAAATCCGATAGTTCAAAAAATTGCCCCAGGGGAAGTTAAATTTCATAAAGTGCAAAAAGGAGATAATATTGCTGATATAGCAGCAAAATATGAAGTTTCTGAAGATGATATAAAAAAATGGAACGGACTCAAATCATCGTACTTAAAATATGGAAAAAATTTAAAAATTAAAATTTCCGAATCAAGTTTTGCAACCAAAGATACCCTTTCAAAACCTGCAGTAGCTTCAAATGAAGTTGTTGCAGAGGCAGTTGCGACGGTTAAAATAAAACCTCAATATGTTTTGGAAAAAGTTACTGTACTCAAAGACGTTACTAAAACCCATAAGGTAAAATCAGGTGATAATTTAGGTGAAATTGCCCAAAAATATGATGTTTCCGTTGCTGATATAAAAAAATGGAACAAAATAAAAGGGTCAACAATTAACCCAGGCGATAAAATAAAAATCATTAAAAATGAAAAAGTTACCACTACCATCAAAAAGGAAGTGAAAACTCCAGCCATTGCTAGTCCAAAACAAATTGAAGCCGTAGCAACAAAAACTAGTACTCCTTCAACTCAACCACAACAAACAGTTGCAGCTGCTGTTGCAAAAAAACCAAAGGTAGAAGTTAAAAAATCTGTTGACACCGTAATAGAACCAACTGGAATTAAGTTGCATACGGTAGTCAAAAAAGATGCCTTATATTCAATTGCAAAAGCATACAATGTTCAACCTGACGACATCAGAAAATGGAACAAACTCGCAGATGATAATTTAAAAGTTGGCACCCAATTAATCGTGTCCTCTAGTGCTAGTGAACCAATTGCCGAAGTTAAAAACATTGAGCATGTAGTGGCAAAGGGTGAATTTTTAGGAGCAATTGCACGAAAATATAAAATCTCTATTGATGATTTAAGGGCATTAAACCATATTGAAGGTAATGCAGTTCAGGCAGGTACAACTTTAATTGTTGGAAAAACATCTTCTACTGATGTTGTTGCATCTGAAAAAGAAAACACCGCAATTGCAACAAATGCTAAAAAAGTAAAAGAAAAAATATACCAAGTTAAACAAGGCGATTCATTATATAAAATTGCCAAAAAATTTCCCGGAGTATCGGTTTCTGACCTAAAAAAATGGAACGGAATTAAAGAAGATGAACTTAAACCTGGAATGAAATTAAAAATTAACGGATAATAACAAAAATCTTATATAAATTTGGGCTTTATTTCAACTTATGAAAAGAGCCCTTTTTTTATATCTAATTGTTATGTCTTTTTTTGTGTCTTGCACCGAAAAAAAAACAAAACGCACCACCGATGTTTCAGGAAAAATAAACACCGTATCGGTAATTATTGATGATGAAATTTGGAATGGTGAAGTAGGTGATAGCATCCGAAACAAATTTGCATCACCCGTATTAGGTCTTCCGCAGGAGGAACCTAATTTTACTCTAAATCAATATCCAGTAAAATTACTTGAAGGTTTTATGAGCAATAGTAGAAATATTATTGTAATAAAAAAAGAAGCCAAAAGTCAATTCAAAATTACGGCTAACGAATTTGCAAATCCGCAAGTAGTAGTTCATATATCAGGCAAAACCGTTCGGGAATTACTTGATTCCATTCAGTCCAACGATTCACTAATTATCCAAACCATTAAAAAATCGGAATTAGAGGTGTATCAAAACCAAATGATTCAAGACTCAGTGAACTTTTCACAAAAGCTTATTGATAAATTTAATATCAAAATACCAATACCAGTCAAGTACAAAATGGTAATGTATGGCAAAAAATTTGTTTGGTTCAAAAAAGAAATCACCAGCGGAAACGTAAGTTTAATTTTTTATCAATTGCCATTAAATGCAATAGATACCAGTAAAAATGTAGTCAACCAAATAGTAAAAATAAGGGATTCAATAGGCGCCATTTACATACATGGAGCTGTTCCAAAAACACGTATGATTACTGAAAAAGCCTTTTCGCCCTACCTAACCGAAACCAAAATTTACGGCAAACCTACCTTTGAAACCAAAGGAAATTGGGAATTATTACACGAGTCAATGGCAGGGCCTTTTATTAACTATGCCATTATTGACCAAAAAAACAACCGAATACTTGTTGTTGAAGGATTTTGTTATGCTCCTTCTAAGAAAAAGCGCGACGTAATGTTTGAATTGGAATCTATTATTAAATCAATACAATTTTTACTACCCAAAAATGGAAAATAATATTACATGGAAAATAAAGCCGTTTGCGGACTTATCTTTGTCGGAATTGTATTCTATACTTGAACTGCGCTCTTTGGTCTTTGTAGTGGAGCAAAACTGCGTATATCAAGACATAGATAACAAAGATCAAAAAGCATTACATCTTATGGGAGAAATAGATGGGAAATTAGTGGCTTACGCCCGATTATTTGATGCTGGAATTTATTTTGAAAACACATCAATTGGACGAGTAATTGTGCATCCTGAGGCAAGAGCCCAAAAATTAGGACATCAATTAATTCAAAAAGCTATAGAACAAATAAAAAGGCTATTTGATAAAGAACAAATTACAATTTCTGCTCAATTGTACTTACAAAAATTTTACGAAAGCCACGGATTTATTCAAACAAGCGACGTGTATCTTGAAGACGACATTCCGCACATAGAAATGAAAATAGAGTAGGGGAGTTATATTTTTTTTACTAAAATTTCTACACGTTTATTTTTCATTTCTTCACCATTTACAATAGGAAACATTCTTCCGTATCCTTTGTAGGTTAATCGTTCAGGGACAATTCCGTTGTCAATAAAATAATCAAATACTCTTTTTGCGCGAGTTTCTGATAGGTTGTTTTTGCCCGATTTTGCATCGCGCGCATCTTTAAACGATTTACTTATACAACAAACATGACCTTGTATTTCTATTTCCATATTTGGATTTGATTTAAGGTAATTTACCACTTTTTGAAGCGATGCCTCCGCCTCTTCGGGATCTTCAAAAACAGTAGAGCTGCCATTAAAAATCAAATTTTGAATAATAATTTTATCTCCAGTTTTCAAAAAATCGTCAAAAGTTTTATAAACTGATGGACTAGATTTTACACTACTTTTTTTAATTTTATTTTGATACTCAACTACTAATGTTGCTTTTCTGTTTGTTTTTCTATATTTTTCAGGGTTTGTAACGTCGTTAAGTGCTACTTCGCCTTTTCCTGTTACTGTTGTTGCTAGTATTGCAAAGTTGTTATCTAAATAATCAGCTACTATTTTGGCTCTGTTAGTTGCGAGCTTATCGTTGGCATTTTCTTTTCCAATATCGTCACAAAAACCCTCTATTGAAACGGTTGTGATTTCTATTTCTTTATTTAAAAAAAAAGTGTTTAAAACAACTTCGTTTTCGGGACTAATTTTAAATTCGTTCGATTCGAAATATACGGTTAGGGTATCTTTTTTAGATTGACTAAAACCCAAATTAATTAGCAAAAGCAAAAAAAGTATTTTTTTCATTAGGTGTTTTATTTTTAATTAATCAACCCTACCAGGTCAGTATTTTTTGTTTAAACTTTAAAAAGCTTATAAATATATATTATCATCGCTATTTGACGATTATATTTTTGTAATAACCAATTCTACCCTTCTGTCGTACTCAGGTTCTTTCCCAAGCGGAACCGTATTTCCGTAACCTTTAAACGTCATTCGGTTTTTTGTCACTCGCCGAAAGGCTAAATATTTATAAACCGATTCGGCTCTGTTAAGAGATAATTGTCTTTTTTTAGTGTCTTTGTCAATGGCGTCTTTTTGGTAAGGTGGCGTACAACAAACGTGCCCTTGAATTTCAAAATGAAGTGTTTTGTAGCGCACTAATAATAATGCTACCTTGTCCAATTCGGTTTTGGATTTCATAGTGAGCTTACTACTTCCTTTGTCAAATAATATGGCGTTAAGATAAATATGATCGCCAACAACGTGGTTTTTCTTTATACCATCATAAAAACCAGGTAACTCAATTTTTGGTAATGGTTTTAAATTTAATACAACATCTACTCGCCTATTTTTTGATCTTTTTTCGGGAAGATTTTCAACAATATCGTCTTCAATTAATACACGCCCTTTTCCCTCAATGGTAACTATAATTTTGTTTTTTATTCCGTTATTAATTAACAATGATTGCACAGTATTGGCTCTGTTGGTTGACAAAACAAAGTTGTAGTCGTCCTTGCCAACATCGTCTGTATAACCGTAAATTTGAATGGATTCAATACGGGTAGAGTCGGAGGTTTTAATAAACTGTAACAATGCCTCACCTTGTTTTTCGTCAATTGAAAATTTATCAAATTCAAAGTAAACTGATTGTACAACTTCTTCCTGAGCTTGTATCAACCCAATTGTTATCAAACAAAATAGTGTAAGCCACCTTTTCATTAGTTTTTCAGGATTTTGTTATACGCTGCACTGTCATCTAAAATTGATTTTGCTTTCATAATTTCAAAATTATTTTTTGTATAATAGTTGTAAAGCCCTTCTTTGTATTGGTAACGTTTTATGAGTTCTTCTTGCAAAAGTTTTTTTAGTTCTTTCTGGTTTTTGTCAACCAAAATTTCTTCACTTTTTTGCAAAGCATTTGCAAGTAAATTGTATTCGTTTTTTATGGCTTCATCTAATTTTTCTTTTTTTGCTTTTTCAAGAGTTGTTTTTAATGCAAGGGTTGTTTCTGTATCAAAACTAATTTTTTCTTTTTTCAAAAAAGCCTTAAATTCCAAAAAATCGGCATCAGAAATCACCGGAATTGTTTCGCCCATGTTTGGGTTTTTATAATAATATTGGGTTGCAAAATCAAATAGTGCATCATTTTTTAACAAAGCTTCGGCTATAGTGCTTTTTTTGGTTTCTTCCAATTCAACATCGGGCTGAATACCGCCGCCATCATATACGGTTCGTCCCTTTTTTGTTTTAAATGCGTTATAATTGGCTGCATCCGTTCGCACGGCTTTGCCGTTTTTGTCTTTATTCCAATAATCTAATGACTGAATGCATCTGCCTGATGGTGTGTAATATCGAGAAACCGTTACTTTTACTTGTGTGCCGTAAGTCATATCAAAAGGTCGTTGTACCAGTCCTTTGCCAAAACTTCTGCTTCCAACAACAACTGCTCTGTCCAAATCTTGTAATGCGCCTGCAACTATCTCGGATGCCGATGCACTTTTGCCATCAACAATAATCACCAGTGGAATGTTTAAGTCAAATGGGTCTTTTGTGGTTTTGTAAGTGCTGCTTGCTTTTGCGTTTTTTGATTTAGTGGTTACAATAATTTCGTCGCGTGGGACAAACAAATTACAAATATTTACCGCCTCGTGGAGCAGCCCTCCAGGATTGCCTCTTAAATCTAAAATCAACTTTTCTGCCCCTTGATTTTTTAGTTTTTCAATGGCTTCTTTTGTTTCTTTTGTTGTTTTTGAATTGAATGAAGAAAGTACAATATATCCCGTTTTATCATCAATTTTACTAAAAAAAGGAACCGCATTGATTTCCACTTCATCCAAAATTATTTGGGCAGATAATGTTTTGCCTTGTCGGATGTATTTGACATCTACCTTGGTGTTTTTTACGCCTTTTAATAACTGAGAAGCATCTTCTTTGTAATCGGATAACAACACATCGCCAATTTGAATAATGGCATCGCCAGCTTTTAGCCCTGCTTTGTCAGCAGGATAGCCTTTGTAGGGTTCTTTAATAAGCAACTTGTCGTCTTTTCTGGTCATCATTGCACCTATGCCGGTGTACTCGCCGGTATTATTGATTTTAAATTTAATAGCGTCTTGTTCATTAAAAAAATTGGTATAGGGATCCAAATCTGCCAGCATACTTTTAATGGCTTTATCCATTAGTTCAGAAGGGTTAATTTCGTCAACGTAATTTTGGTTTACCGTTTTAAATACGCTTGTAAAAATTTCTATTTGTTTCGCTATTTCAAAGAAATCATCTTTAAAACTTGCGCCAACATATAAAAATCCTGCTGCTATAAAGGGTATAAAATATCTTTTTTTAATTTTTGAAAGCATCTTTTTTATTGTGTATTATTTTGATTTTCTTGTTCATATTCTTGTATTTTTTTTACCCATTTTTCAAATAATTGAATCGTTTTTTCATTTATTTCTTGATAGGACAAACGCTCCTTTGTTTGATAAAAAAACAACACAGCATACGTTTTGTTAAATTGATTATGTAAAATAGACTTGTTCAATCGGTAACATTCACGCAGAACCCGTTTGAAATAATTTCGGTCCACCGCATTTTTAAAATGTTTTTTGGAAACAGAAACGCCAAAAAGCAATTTTTCTTCTTGATTTTTTGTTTCCGAAAACACCAATCGTAACGGATATTTAGCCACTGATTGCCCTTCTGAAAACAGAAGACCAATTGTTTTTTGACTTTTTAATTTTTCCTTTTTTGGATATGTAGCATCCATAATTATACTTAATTATAGATGTTGTAAACAAATTTAACTTCCGAATAGTTGATGTAAAACTGCATTCGGTTACCTTCTTTTTTTCGAGTAATTGCCAAAATTTTACATTTTGATCCGTTGTTGTCAACACAATCAAATGGAACTATTTTATCGTTTTCAGTTTCAATTTTATCACCATAAGATGTAATAGTAAACACCTGAATTTGAGGCGAATTTACAACAATTCTGTCTTTTTTGGCATCTATAGTAATGAGCAATTCTGCTGGTACAAATTCTGACCATTCGCCCCATCCTTTTTTAACGGTTTTTTCAACTATACTAACCGAACTTGTTTTTAAAGTAATTGTTTGTCCAAAAGCAACAAGGCTTAAAAATAAAAAGGGGATAATAATTTTGATTCGTTTCATTTGAAATGTTTTAATATGTTGTAAATCTACAAATTCTATTTTTAGAAAAAAAACGAAAATTAGGCCCGCCGTTTTGGCAAAATTATTTTCTCGACTAAATTTTAATCTAAAAATTGAACATTAACTTTAAAATGAATTTAAAACGTTTTTTTTATGATATAAATTGTTTTGTACCACAAAATAATTAATTTTTTATCAGAATTTGCTGATTTAATTTCAAATTATTATTAGATTTGACCAATTATCCAACCTTAAATCTTTAAAGATGAAAAAAATTTATTTATTATTATTACTGCCGTCACTAATTTTTGCCCAAAAAAAAGATGAGGTTGTTAAAAAACTTGCCAATTTTGCCTGTGAATGTACCAAAGATAAACCAGAAGTTAACGAAACCGCACTTGGTTTGTGCTTGTTGGAATCCATTGGTAAATTATCAGAAAAAGAAAAGAAAACTATAGGTTTTACATCTGGAAAAGAAGCAGATGCAATTAAAAATATAGCCGAAGAAATTGGTACTCAAATGGCATTTGTTTGTCCTGAAGTGTTCACAAAATTACAATCAGATGATGAGGCAACTGTTGAGGAAGTTTACGAAGACGAACCTGCTTTATCTTTTACAGGCACCTTTGAAGTAATGACCTCAAACGAATTTAATACAATTGTATTGATAAACGAAGCCAAAGAACGTAAAGAATTTATATGGTTGTTTTCATTTGAAGGCGATTCATTATTGATAAAAAATAAAATCGCAAAAGGTGATAAAATTGAAATTGAATATGCCGAATTAGAGTTTTTTGATGCCAAATCAAAAACGTACAAAGTATATAACGAAATTTCAAACTTGAAGTTGCTTTAATTTTAAATCAAATAAATAACTAAGCTCCAAACACTTATGTTTTTGGAGCTTTTTTTCTTTTTGTTCTATTTTTTTAAAAATGTTTTTATTTGTGAAATAGTTATTTTTTTTAACAAAAAAACGTTTTTATAAATCACAGTTTTTCAATTAGTTACATTTTTAAGTTGTAAAAAAATCAAAATTCGGGCGGTTTTTTTACTACTAATTTTTTTAAATTTTATTGTTATTTCACATTTTTTTATACTCTAAAACTAAATATTTTTGCACAAAAATTTATTTAAAACAAAAAACTATGAAAAAAGTACTTTTAACTGCAGTAGCAGTTTTCGGATTTGCTTTTGCAAATGCACAGGACTCAACAATGAAAGTTGGAGCTCATTTAGGTTTGCCAACTGGAGACACTAAGGAAGTTTCTAATTTAAACTTAGGGGCTGACTTTACTTACCTTTGGAGTGTTTCTAAAGACTTTAAAGCAGGTTTCAACACAGGGGTTACAGCTTATTTACCTAAAGAACAAACAATTTCTTTTGGGACTATTTCTACAACTGTTAAAGGTGATACAGCTATCTTTTTACCAATTAATGCTGCAGCTGAGTATTCTTTCTCAGAGAATATTTTTGTTGGTTTAGATTTCGGTTATGCAATTGGACTTGCGCCAAGCGGAGTAGATGGAGGTTTGTTGTATTTACCAAAAGTTGGTTACCAAACTGAAAAATTTGATATTACTTTAGGTTACAAAGGAATTTCAAGAGATGGTTCAGCAGTTAATAGCATCAACTTAGGATTTGCTTACAAACTATAATTAATAAATAGATTTTTTTTGTTGATTAAGCCAACAAATTTATATATCTAATATTAAATTTAAAGCCCCAAAAAGTGCAATTTTTTGGGGCTTTTTTAATGATAAAACACAAATATATGGGTCGTTGATTTAGTCTATTTTTTATTTGTTTTCCAATATATTGTTTTCTCTTTTCACATCTGCCATCATCCCAATTGGGTCAATGGTAACTTTTTTAATCGTTTTATTACCCGGAATTGTTAGGGTGTAATTTGGATTTCCCCAAGTCCAATCGGTCAATGTTGTTCTTTTCACTTCGGGCATTGGGTTTCCCTTTTCAAATGACATCATTCGCAGTGGGATGTAAAAACTTTCAATAGATCCGTCTGTATATTCAACCAAAACATCAATTGGCATTGGGGTTCTACCTATTCGGTTTAATTTAATTGTACTAGCTCCACCTACATAATTACCGTCAAATTTAATGTCAGCAACTGCATAATCAATGGTATTTAGTGTTTGCGTCCAATCAACCAAAAACCAATCTAAATTAGCTCCCGAAATACGCTCAGCTGTTCGTTTAATGTCATTTGGAGTTGGGTGTTTAAACTTGAAATCGGCATAGTACTTTTTTAATGTTTTTGACAGATTTTCTTTGCCCAACAAATACTCCAGTTGAGTTAAAAATAACTCGCCTTTTACATAAGATGCAATGCTGTAACTTCTGTTTTCATCATAGCGGTCACCATGAGTAGAAAGAGGTTGTTCTTTACCTGATTCAACCAATTTTGCGTATGTTTTGTAAGCACCTTCAAAAGGGTTTTGTACTTTTTTGTCGGCTAATTCATTTAACCCCAAATCTTCCAAATACGAAGTAAATCCTTCGTCCATCCATGGGTGTTTACTTTCGTTGGTTGCTAATACATGCTGGAACCACGAGTGTGCCATTTCGTGAGCAATTACTCCCACAAGCCCTTCAAATGTTCCTTCTCCAAGGATTAAAGTACACATGGCATACTCCATACCGCCATCGCCTCCTTGAATCACAGAATATTGATTGTAAGGATATTTACCAACAGTTTTGTTATAAAACTCCATTAAAGCTACCGTTTTTGGCTGCGCATTTTTCCAGTTTTCCAGTATTTTTGGATTGTTTTTATATAAAAAATGAAGTGTTGTACCAAATGAAGTTTCAACCACATCGTGAATGTAATTTTTGTCCGCTGCCCATGTAAAATCATGAACATTTGGAGCAATAAAATGCCATGTTAGCGTTTTTGTTTTTTTAGGAAGTTTTACTTCTATGCCTTTATCTTGGTAATTATATCCAATATCGTTTCCGTTTTGAAGGTAACCACTTCCGCCTAAAATATAATTTTTATCCATTGTAATTTTAACATCAAAACTTCCCCAAACGCCATGAAATTCACGTGCAATATAGGGATCGGCATGCCATCCTTCAAAATCAAATTCGGCAATTTTTGGATACCATTGCGCCATAGATAATTCTACGCCTTCTTTGTTGTTTCTCCCCGATCTTCTTATTTGAATTGGTACTTGTCCATCAAAATCTAAGGTCAAAATGGTGCTTTTACCAGGAAGCAGTGGCTTGTTTAAGGTTACTTCTAAAATCGTTTCTACTTCTTTTGCAACTGCAGTAATACCATCTTGTTTAAAATTTTGAATATGTAAAAACCCCATTTCAGTAGGCAAAAGCTTCGAAATCCTGCTTTCTTTTACATCTTTGTCCACCACTCGCACTTTGTTTACCATACGTGCATCGGGATCTTTAATGTTTTGCAAGCGATGATCCATTTCACTACCGGGCTGGAAGGCGTTATTAAACAAATGGTAATACACTTTTTGCAAAGTGTCTTGCGAGTTGTTGGTGTATTTTAACTCTTGTTTTCCTTTGTATTGATAGGTTTTTACATCCATATCAACCTCCATTTTATAATTGGCTTCTTGTTGCCAATACGTTCTGTTTTGGGCTTTAGCCGATTGATAACCAATAATTATCAAACAAACGATGACTATTTTTTTCATATTTATAAGGGTAATTTTTTTTTGGGATTTATAAAAAACAAAATTGGCAAATTTTCTTCAAACTGCTGAAGAACATTTGCCAAATTTTAAATTATTTTTAAAACAATTAATTTTTCATTTTAGCCTTAGGTGCTTTTGCCGACATTTTTTCAGCCATTTTCAAAGCATTATACGCATTAATAATACTTCCTGATTTTGAAGCACTTGCAAATGGTTTAACTTCCTTATTTTCTCCTAATTCAACTTCAACAGGCATAGCTGTTCCTGAGTCCATCAAAATTTGTTTTACTTGCGATGCTTTTAAGTTTGGATAATACGAACGGATTAAAGCAGCTACTCCTGCAGCATTTGGCGACGCCATTGAGGTACCTTGTTCATACAAATATTTATTGTTTGGAACAGTTGCATAAATTTTCATTCCAGGTGAAAATACATCTACATTTTTAGCTCCATAATTTGAAAAACCAGCAACTAAATCAGATTTTCCAATTCCGGTGTTTAATGCACCTATTGTTAAGAAATTTTTAGCAAATTCAACTCCATTAACTTCGTCTGTTGGGTAATTTGGTTCAAAATCTACATCTTTTCCATCATTTCCTGCTGCGTGAACAAATAAAACATCTTTGCTTTCAGCATATTTTATTGCTTCAAAAACCCATTCTTTGTTTGGCGAATAATCTTTTCCAAAACTTCCGTTGATTACTTTAGCACCATTATCAACCGCATATCTAATTGCTAATGCTATATCTTTGTCATACTCATCGCCATTTGGCACTGCTCTTACCGCCATTATTTGAACATTATTTGCAACAACTCCGTCGCCACCAATATTGTTTCCTCTAGTTTGAGCAATAATTCCAGCAACGTGGGTTCCGTGAAGCGCATCTTCTACATTAGGACCTTTTACGTTTCCGTTACCATATTTTCTATCATTAATATCGTTTGGATTGTCGCCTACTATTTTTCTACCGTCAAAATCAACATTCAAATTATAGTTCAATTGATCGTAGATATAATCAATATATCCTTTAATTTCTTCTTGAAATCCTGGTCCAGCTTGTCCTGCAATGCTAGACATAATCATTTTACTTCTCTTTAATGATTCGTCGGTTGTAGTTATTGCGTTTAAATCTTCTATTGTATAAACCTCTTTGTTTAAATGCGTTTTTATTGCTTTGTCTGCCTCATAAATCATATCAACTTGTGGCTTTTGTTTCATCAAGTCACCACGTTTTTGATCCAATTCGCTTTTAGCGGCTTTGTATATTGCAGATCCATCGTCACCTTTTTTAACGATACGAGTCAACTCAAGGTTTTCGTTTGTAGCTTCACCAAGAAAATTCCATCCGTTAATGTCGTCAACAAAACCATTTTTATCATCGTCAATTCCGTTTCCAGCAATTTCTTTTTTGTTAACCCAAATTTTTCCTTTCAAATCCTCGTGGTCAATATCTAAACCTGAATCAATTACTCCAACTATAATTGGCGTACCTTTTTTTCCTTTTAATAATTCGGTGTAAGCTTTGTCAATACTCATTCCTGGCACTGTGTCTTTTGCTAAATCAAGGTGGCTCCAACGCATTAAATCAGCTTCTTTCAGCACTGCTTTTTTTGGAGTTAATTTGTTGTCTTGTGCTTGCGAAAGCGAACTGTTAAATAATGAGGCTATTGCAACTGAAGCAAATACCATTGTTTTTATTGGTTTCATAGTTTTAAAATGTTTTTTTAATAAATTTCCAAAAAAGCTATTACAATTTTAGGAAGTAATTTTTTATGAGTCAAATATATTTATAAATTGTTACAAAAAGAATACAACTTAACATTTGATTAAGACAAATCTTCAAAACGCATTACCTCTTTCAATCGAACACCTTTTTCTGTTTTTTCCACAGTAATAATTTCGTTATGAGCATCATGTTCCAAAATTAAATGATACTTATTTTCGGCAGCCAAGTTCATAAATTTTGTTTTTTCATCCATAGTCAATAGCGGTCTTGTGTCGTAACCCATTACATACGGAATTGGAACATGTCCTGCTGTTGCCAACAAATCAGCACAAAAAACAAATGTTTTTCCTTGGTATTGAATGTGCGGCAGCATCTGTTTTTCGGTATGCCCATCTGCAAAAAAGATTCCAAAACCTAATTCGGATTTTTCCAAAAAATCTCCTTCGGGTCTTTTTATAAAGTTTAATTGACCACTTTCTTGCATCGGAATAATATTTTCGTGCAAAAACGAAGCTTTTTCTCTAGAATTTGGTTTTGTTGCCCACTCCCAATGGTTTTTGTTGGTCCAAAATTTTGCGTTTTTAAATGCCACTTCGTAACCCGTTTTGTCTTTATTCCAATTTACACTACCTCCACAATGATCAAAATGAAGGTGCGTCATAAAAACATCGGTAATGTCATCTCTATGAAAACCATACATCGCCAACGATTTGTCCAACGAGTGATTGCCCCAAAGCGAATAATAACCAAAAAATTTGTCCGATTGTTTGTTACCCATTCCGGTATCTATTAAAATCAACCGATTTCCGTCTTCAATTAACAAACAACGTGCTGCAATGTCTATTAAATTGTTGCTGTCTGCAGGATTTGTTTTGCTCCAAATTGTTTTTGGAACCACGCCAAACATAGCGCCACCGTCTAATTTAAAGTTACCGGCTTCAATAGGATATATTTTCATAGCATGAAATTTATTTTTTGCGAAATTTACAAAAAAATACTAATAACTACTAGTTTCTTAAACGGACTATAAATGAGCAGTCGTTTTTTATCTAATTCACCAAAAAAACAAGCGTTTGATGTAATTTGTAGTTCCAAACTGCATATTTCATTTTTATTTTTTACAACAATTGTTAAAAAATGTTATTGTTTATTAATAAAATGAAGAAAAGTAGTAACTTTGTCGTTTATTTAGAAAAAATAAAAATAACAATTTTTGCAAATGATAAAAGTTTCAGATACTGCCAGCAAAAAGATCATCAATATGATGGAAGAAGAAGGCTTTGATGCTGCCCAAGATTACGTTCGAGTAGGCGTAAAAAGTGGTGGTTGTTCAGGTTTGTCTTACGAATTGAAATTCGATAAAGAACTCACCGATAACGATAAAGTTTTTGAAGATAATAATGTGAAAATTGCCGTGGAGAAAAAATCATTTTTGTACTTAGCTGGTACAATTTTGGAATTTTCAGGTGGTTTAAACGGAAAAGGATTTGTGTTTAACAATCCCAACGCAAGTAGAACTTGTGGTTGTGGGGAGTCTTTTTCTCTTTAGCCCCCCAACCCCCGGAGGGGGCGTTGACAATATTGTACATAAAATTTATATTTTAATATATTAAAATCCTATTTACCCCTAATAGGAGTTCCCCCTTTGGGGGCTAGGGGGCTGATATGTCAAAATACACAGAAGACGATTTAAAAATTGAACTCGAAAACAAGGAGTACGAGTACGGGTTTTACACTGAACTTGATTCGGAGACTTTTCCGATTGGTTTAAATGAAGATATTGTTCGCGCCATTTCTAAGAAAAAAGAGGAGCCACAATGGATGACCGATTGGAGGATTGAAGCGTTTCGTGCTTGGGAAGAAATGACTGAACCAGAATGGGCGAATGTTCATTATGAAAAGCCTGATTTTCAAGCCATTTCCTATTATTCAGCACCTAAAAAAGCGGATCCTAACAAAACGCTAGACGATGTAGATCCAGAGCTTTTGGAGATGTACAAAAAGCTAGGCATTTCTGTGGATGAGCAAAAAATGATGAACAACGTTGCGATGGATATTGTAGTTGATTCGGTTTCGGTAGCTACAACTTTTAAGAAAACATTGGCCGAAAAAGGCATTATTTTTATGAGTATTTCCGAAGCCATTCGCGAATATCCTGAATTGGTTCAAAAACATTTGGGAACAATAGTGCCTCAAAAAGACAATTATTATGCCGCTTTAAATTCGGCGGTATTTTCAGACGGTTCATTCTGTTATATTCCTAAAGGAGTGCGTTGTCCAATGGAATTATCAACGTATTTCCGAATCAATCAAGCGGGAACAGGACAATTTGAGCGCACGCTTTTAATTGCTGACGAAGGCAGTTATGTTTCGTATTTAGAAGGTTGTACGGCGCCAAGTCGTGACGAAAATCAATTGCACGCAGCTGTAGTAGAATTAATTGCGATGGATGGGGCCGAAATCAAATATTCGACCGTTCAAAACTGGTATCCAGGAAACAAGGAAGGAAAAGGCGGCGTTTATAATTTTGTAACCAAAAGAGGTTTGTGTGAGAAAAACGCCAAAATTTCATGGACACAAGTAGAAACCGGTTCGGCAGTAACTTGGAAATACCCTTCAGTAATCTTGAAAGGAGATAATTCAGTAGGCGAATTTTATTCGATTGCCGTAACTAATAATTTCCAACAAGCCGATACAGGAACCAAGATGGTTCATTTGGGTAAAAACACCAAATCGACCATTATTTCGAAAGGAATTTCGGCCGGAAAATCACAAAATAGTTACCGTGGATTGGTTCAAATTAGCCCAAGAGCGGATAATGCACGTAACTTTTCGCAATGCGATTCATTGTTGATGGGAAATAGTTGTGGAGCACATACGTTTCCATACATCGAAAGTAAAAATCCAACGGCCAAAATTGAACACGAAGCCACAACGAGTAAAATTGGCGAAGACCAAGTGTTTTATTGTAATCAACGAGGCATTCCAACAGAAAAAGCTATTGCCTTAATCGTCAACGGATTTAGTAAAGAAGTTTTGAACAAGTTACCAATGGAATTTGCCGTTGAGGCACAAAAATTATTGGAGATAAGTTTGGAAGGAAGTGTGGGGTAAAATTAGTATATTTGTTTAAAATCAACAGATTATGGTATTAATAATAAATAAAAAGTCAAAAAAAGAAGATTTCGATAATTTTTTAATTGAAAGAAAAAATCAAAACACAAAGGGGTTTGATGCTAAAAAATATTGTGGAGTTATAAAATCTTTTGAAAAATTAAACCCTAATAAAACACAAGAACGATTAAGAAATGAATGGTAATTTATTAATTGACACTAATATTTTCATATATCTTACAAAAGGAGATGAAAAAGTTATTGATTTTCTTCAAGATAAAAATATTTGTATTTCATTTATTTCAGAATTAGAACTTCTATCATTTAAAGAAATTTCAATTGAAGAAGAATTAATAATTAAAGAAATTATTAGCCAATTTAGAATATATAATTATGACGAGTTTATTAAAAATCATATAATTTTTTTAAGAAAAAAATATAATTTAAAATTACCTGATAGTATTATTTTAGCAATTGCAAAATATTATGACATACCTTTTTTAACATCCGATAAAAAGTTAAAAAACATTGAAGAAGTTGATGTCATTATTTATGAATTATAATTTCAAATTACATTAATCATGGATTTAGTTTTAAAAAATGTTAAGAAAAAGGATTTGGCTATTTTTAAATCATTAGCTAAATCATTGGGTTTTGAAATCGAAAAAAAAGAAGATAAACCGTATAATCCAGAATTTGTAAAAGAAATTTTGGAAGCCGAGCAAAGCATCAAAGAAGGTCGAGGGGTTAAAATTAAATTGGAAGATTTGTGGAAGTAAAATATTTATTAAAAATTAATGAATACATCAGAAGAAATTAAGAATTTAGCAGATTTAAGATTAGAAGAAGCTCAAATTTTATTAGAGAATGGAAAAACTAACGGAGCGTTTTATTTGTTAGGATATACGGTGGAATTGAATCTTAAATATAAGATATGTAAAATGTTAAATATTGATGATTTATTTGACGAAAAGTGTAATCTTAAAAAATATTTTGACGGAAGAAATCCTTTTTTCTCTCATGATTTGAACACATTATTGGTTTTTTCAGGGTTAAAAAGAAAATTTGATGAAGACAAAAGCAACAATAAGATGCTTTTTAAAACAACATCATTGTTAATTGATGTTTGGTCTGAAAAATCAAGATACGACATTCAACCAAAAAACAGTAAAGATGTTCAAGATGCAATTGAATTATTAAAAAACGAAAATGGATTATTATCATGGATATTAAAGAATTAGAAAAAAATCTTCGTAATTTTTTTGAGGAATGTAAAACAAAAGGATATCCTTTGGAAACATATTGCTTAATTGAGGATAATACAGAATATATTCTAGAAGTCAAAGCAAATTGGATTGATCAATTGGACTCATGTTCTAAAGCATTGGACATATTGAATGATATTTTGTGGGACACAACAAATGTTGAAACTAGAAAAAGAATTTTTGCCATTTCTGTTTTAGATTCAGAGGAGCAACCACATTGTTACACAGAAGTATCACACGATTAAATATTAGAAAAAAACAACATGTTAAAAATAACCAATCTACACGCCAATATTGGCGATAAAGAAATATTAAAAGGTATCAACCTTGAAGTAAAAGCTGGAGAAGTGCACGCTATCATGGGACCAAACGGTGCCGGAAAAAGTACGCTGTCTTCTATCATTGCTGGAAACGAAAATTATGAAGTTACGGAAGGAGAAATCTTTTTAAATAACGAAGAAATTTCTGAATTGGCTCCTGAAGAACGAGCGCACAAAGGCGTATTCTTGTCGTTTCAATATCCAGTAGAAATTCCGGGTGTTTCGGTGACTAATTTCATCAAAACGGCTATTAACGAAAAGCGCAAAGCCAACGGTCAAGAGGAGATGCCAGCTAACGAAATGTTGAAATTGATTCGTGAAAAATCTGAATTATTAGAAATGGACAGAAAGTTCTTGTCACGTTCGTTAAACGAAGGTTTTTCGGGAGGAGAAAAGAAACGAAATGAGATTTTTCAAATGGCAATGTTGGAGCCTAAAATTGCTATTTTGGACGAAACCGACTCTGGCTTGGACATCGATGCGTTACGAATTGTAGCCAACGGTGTTAATAAATTGAAAAACGAAAACAATGCGGTTTTAGTGATTACACACTACCAACGATTGTTAGACTATATTGTTCCTGACTTTGTTCACGTTTTGATGGATGGAAAAATTGTAAAATCAGGTACTGCAGCTTTGGCTTTGGAACTTGAAGAAAGAGGTTACGACTGGATTAAGGAAGAGCAAGAAGTCGAAAGTCAAAAGTCTTAAAGTCAAAAGATGGGAAAATTCAGTTCATTTGAAGAAATTAATTCTTGGCAAAAATCAAGAATTTTCAATAAAAGAATTTATCAAATAACTGAAAACTTAAACTTTAAGAAAGATTTTGATTTTGTGAGGCAAATAAGACGCGCATCTATTTCAATTTCTTCCAACATTGCTGAAGGTTTTGAAAGAAATACAGATAAAGAATTTATATATTTTCTATATGTTGCAAAAGCGTCTGCTGGCGAAGTTCGTTCGCAAATTTATCTAGCTTTTGATTTAGATTACATAGCAAAACAAGAATTTGATGAACTATTAGAATCGGTTACAGAAATATCAAAACTATTAAGTGGTTTAATTAAATATTTGAGTCCAAAGTTATAAAGTCTAATATCTTAAAGAGATTTTCTTTTTTAAAAAACTTTTCAAATTACAAACCCTTAAATAACATTTTGTTGAAAATAGTAAGTCTTTATGACTTTCGACTTTCGACTTTAAGACTTATAAAAATGGAATTAAAAGAAAAATTACTATCGTCGTTTATGGCTTTTGAAGCGGGTGTGGATGTTCAAACTGAACTTCACGACTTGCGAACTTTGGCTATACAAAACTTCGAAAATAAAGGCTTCCCAACCAAAAAAGACGAGGCTTGGAAATACACCTCTTTGAACACAGTTCTAAAGAATGATTTTAGCGTATTCCCTAAAAACGAACCTACGATTGAGTTCAAGGACGTAAAAAAATACTTTTTACACGAAATAGATACTTACAAAGTAGTTTTTATTGATGGTGTTTTCGCCTCTAATTTATCCGCTACTACTCACGAAGGTATAGATGTTTGTTTGATGTCTTCGGTATTGACCAAACCAAAATACAAAATGGTAATTGACACCTATTTTAATCAAATTGCAAGTAAGGATGAAAGTTTAACCTCTTTGAATACGGCTTTCGCCAATGAAGGGGCGTATATCAACATTCCGAAAAGTAAAGTGGCTGATAAACCGATTGAGATTATGTATTTTTCTACCGGTTCAGAAGCAGCGCTTTTGGTGCAGCCGAGAAATTTGGTTATTGTTGGCGAAAATTCACATGTGCAAATTATCGAAAGACACCAATGCTTGAATGAAAATGCGGTTTTGACCAATTCGGTTACCGAGATTTTTGCCCAAAAACGTGCCATTGTTGATTACTATAAAATCCAAAATGACGAGTTAGAAGCCAACTTGATTGACAACACTTACGTGTCCCAAAAACAAGAAAGTCACGTATCGGTACAAACTTTCTCTTTTGGAGGAAATTTGACCAGAAATAACTTGAATTTTTACCATTTTGGCGAAAACTTAACGAGTACATTAAACGGAATTACCATCATTGGCGATAAGCAACACGTGGATCATTATACTTTGGTACACCACGCGGCTCCAAATTGTGAAAGTTTCCAAGATTACAAAGGCATCTTTTCTGATCGTTCGACAGGTGTTTTTAATGGAAAAGTGTATGTAGAAAAAGAAGCGCAAAAGACGAATGCTTTCCAAAAAAGCAATAACATTTTGTTAAGCGATAAAGCCACAATTAACGCCAAACCGCAATTGGAAATTTTTGCAGATGATGTAAAATGTTCCCACGGATGCACCGTAGGACAATTAGACGAAACAGCTTTGTTCTACATGCAACAACGCGGTATTCCAAAGAAAGAAGCCAAAGCCTTATTGATGTATGCGTTTTCAAATGCAGTTATCGAAAGCATCAAAATACCAGAATTAAAGAAACGAATCACCACGATCATTGCCAATAAACTAGGCGTAAAATTAGGTTTTGATTTGTAGAAAATGATAAATAAAAGAATATAAAAAGAGCGCAAGGTTTTAATACGTTGCGCTCTTTTGTTATTTTACTTTTTAATACTCCCAACAACTCCGCTCAACAACCCATTAAAATCAAATTCCGGATTTTCTTTCAGTCCCATTCGCACAATTACTAAATCGTGACTCGGGAAAATCGCTACCATTTGTCCTTGAAAACCACTTGCATAATACATGTCTCTTGGCGCATCAGGAAAATAACCGCTTGAGTTTAACCAAAATTGCCCTCCATAACGTCCGTTTGAAGTGTTGGTTGGCGTAGCCACATATTTTGCCCAATTGGGCTTAAAAAGCTGTTCTCCGTTCCAATTGCCTTGGTGCAAATACAACAATCCAAACTTTGCCCAGTCACGCGCTGTTGCCCACCCATAAGACGAACCCACATAATTGCCCGTCATATCGGTTTCGACCAACATGGAGTGCATCCCAATTTTATCAATCAAAGCTGAATACCAAAAATCCAAGTATTCCTGATGTGTTTTAAATTGTTTTCTCAAAATTCCCGAGAGCAAATTGGTTGTTCCAGACGAATAATTCCAATGCGTATTCGGCTGAAAAGCCAAAGGTTTTTCGAGCTGAACACGCGTCATGTCTTCCGCCTGAAAAAGCATTTCGGTCGCATCGCAAATTCGGTCATAATGTTCGTCCCATTCCAATCCCGAATTCATGTGTAATAAATCGTTGGTGGTGATTTTTTTACGGTCATCATTTGCCCATTCCGGAATAGGAGCGGGTTGGTAAATATTAAAACCTTTTTGTTTTTCCAAAATTCCAAATAGGGTAGCCGTAATACTTTTGGTCATGGACCAGCCTAAAATTTTGCTATTTTTATTAAATCCTGTATCGTATTTTTCGGCAATAATTTTGTCTTTGTAAATGATTAATAAAGCACGAGTTCGTTTTGTTTTTTCTCCTTTTTTGTCAAATGCGTTTTCAACCAATTGATTAATTTTTTGATAATCAATAGTTGAAAAAATACTGTCTTTACTTTCATTATCGCCATAAGGGAATGATAAATTATTTTTTGAAAATTCTCTTTTGGGAGTTAAATACGGTTGGTTTATATCAAAATCTTCGTTGATTAAAGTAGCACCCAAACCTTCTCGGTAAATGGCTTTGCGCTCTTTCAACCCTTTGACAGAAGCCGTAGCAAATTGACCCGATTCATCAATTTCATTTTGTGCCAAATCGATGAGGTTGATGTCGTTGTCGCCTTTTTCAATCATTTGTTGCGAGCGGTGGTCGATAAAATGCCCCGAGGCAATGCTCTTGGCAGAAAAACCCGAGATTAAATCCAGTTTAGGGTAGGTGGTAAAACCGAAATAAATCAGCCCAACTAAAACAATTAGGGCACCAAATTTTACAACTTTTTTCATCAGTTACGTATTTTTTTAGCCAATGTATAAAAAACCAAGACATTACCCAATTTTTCTACATTTTTTTTCAGGAGCTATTTCCAGCTATCCGCTCTATCTTTTTATTTTTTTTTGGCAAATGCAGCTACTTCATAGCCAAAAAAAAATAAAAAGGATGCCGCTTCTATCTGGGCTAGGGCATCACGTATCCAAGCCAAATCCCAAAAATCATTCCTTTTTCTTAATGAAACTAATGCCTTAATGGTTTGAAAAAACTGTATTTTTTTGATGGGTTTCACGAAGTTTCACAAAGGAATCACAGAGATTCACAAATCAATGTCAATTGCAATGTCAATTCAACACAAATTTCACAAATTTTTACAGATTATGCGTGTGGCTTAATGAAACTTAATGCCTTAATGGTTTGAATTAATTTTTTTGCCACAGATTTCACAGATTTTCACAGATTTTGCGTCCGGCTTAATGAATCTTAATGCCTTAATGGTTTTAAAAAATTAATTTTTTTTGCCACAGATTTCACAGATTTTCACAGATTAAAGTTGCTTCTTATTTTCTTAATGTTTAAAAACAGAAAACCCTGTTAACGTTGATGTTAACAGGGTTTTGGATTTAAAAAATATGTTTTTTATCGTTTTATTCTTTGATGAATTTACTGCTTGAAACGCCTTTATCAGTATTTATTTTTACAAAATAGGTTCCTGAAAGTAATGCTGAAACATCAATGGTACTGTTGTTTTCGGCATTGGCAACAACCAAAATAAGCTGACCTAAAGTGTTGTAAATTTCTACAGAATTTAGTTCCATTTCGTTTTTGGCTGATAATGTGATTTGGTTTTTGGCAGGATTTGGATACATGGTGAAATTAGCATCAAAATCAAAGGTTGGCGTACCAAGTGTTTGAATAGTTGTGGTGGCGGTATTGGTTGTAATTGGGAAATTATAATCAAAATATATGTTTGCCAAATTACTAAACGTATCGCCCAAAACTAGGGTTGGCTTGGTTTTGATTTTAAACGCTACATACCCGTCATTGGTGGCATCCGCAAACGGTAAATTGATGTTTTGAAAAATAAATTCTACTTTATTTCCTGCAATTCGGGTTTCAAAAGCGTGGCTACCGTCAATAGGTGTTAGGGTCGAAATATCAAATTTGGTCGTGTCAATCATGTCTTTTACCACAACGTTTTGGGCTGGATAGGTACCTGTATTTTCAAAACGAATAAGGTAATGCACGTATTTGTTGACCATATCTGGAGTAATGGTAGTACCTTCCAAACAAGTTTTGTCGTTAGGGTCGTAGGAGTTTACAACGAGTTGATTGATGTTTGAGGTGTTGTTTGTAAGTTCCTCATCGGTTGCGGTGGTTGATGCCACAGCAGTAAATGGCAATACATCGTTACCGTTTATGGCAGGAGTTTCTGTTGGACCGTTCAAGTTGAGTACTACAAAAATTGTTCTTGTTTCTTGAGGAGCTAAATTGGCATAACTCCACGAAAGTGTGTTTACACCCGATACCACATTTTGTGAAGTAAAAATTGGCGTTGCAGATACCACATCAAAAGCATCTTGGTTGGAATATGAAAACGTAACCGAACCATTTTCTGTTTGATTGCCAATGTTTTTATACACCAATTTGTACGTTGCATCAAATCCTGGGCGAGCCACCGTTACTGGCAACAACGTAATTTCTACATTGTGGTGCACCCCGTTAGGAGTAATACAAAAATTTCGTATTGCAGGACTTGCCGTTGCCGGAAAAGTAACCGATGCCGATGTTGGTGAAACGTTGAAATAACTAGGATTTTCAAAAACAGGTGTTATGGTATGCGTGCCCACCTGAACAGGAATAGCAAAATTACCTGATGCATTTGCAATTAAACTACCTGAAATACTACCGTTGGTAATAGTAAACTTTTGATTGGGATAACCACCATCTGTAGCTTCACAACCGTTGTTGTTGTTATCCAAAGTATTAGTACCTTGAATGGTATAAAAAGCACCCCCAGGCACAAACGAGCAATAACTGTTTACATGACAGGTGGTTGCATAACCAGCATAACTTATTTTTGTTTGCACAGTCCCTATTTGCCCTTCATCTGCGCATATATAACTTAGGCTGGGGTTATTATAAAAATCTAAAGTCGATTCGTTTTTATTGTTTTTAATAAACAAATTGGTTAATTGATTGTCACTACAAGTCAAACTAGTTAAAGCAGCATTATTACTTACATTCAAACTGGTTAATTGATTGCCACTACAATGCAAATAAGTTAAAGCAGTATTACTACTTACATTCAAACTAGTTAATTGATTGTTACTACAACCCAAACCAGTTAACGCAGTATTATTACTTACATCCAAATTTGTTAATTGATTGTAGCTACAACCCAAACTAGTTAACGCAGTATTATTACTTACATCCAAACTAGTTAATTGATTTTCACCACAAGTCAAACTAGTTAACGCAGTATTGCTATTTACATTCAAACTTGTTAATTGAATGTTATTACAATTCAATTTTGATAAGGCGGCATTGCTACTTATATTCAAACTGGTTAATTGATTGTCATGACATTCCAAACCAGTTAAAGCAGTATTGCTACTTACATTCAAATTTGTTAATTGATTGTCACCACAATTCAAATAAGTTAAAGCCGTATTGCTATTTACATTTAAACTTGTTAATTGATTGTTATTACAATACAAATAATTTAAAGAGGTATTGTTACTTACATTCAAACTTGTTAATTGATTAAAATCACAATCCAAAGAAGTTAAAGCCGTATTGTTACTTACATTCAAACTTGTTAATTGATTAAAACCACAATCCAAAGAAGTTAAAGCCGTATTGTTACTTACATCCAAACTGGTTAATTGATTGTAATCACAAGCCAAAGAAGTTAAAGCAGTATTGCTACTTATATTCAAACTGGTTAATTTATTTGTGTTGCAATTTAACCCAGTAAGATTTGTAAAGTATTGAATGCCCTCCAAACTTGAAATATTGAATTGAGAAACATTCAATCTTTTTACTTGCAACGCTTCACTTTGTTGAATTTCGCCATCATTGTTGGTATCAATTTTAAAATTAGCATTACTTAGGTTCGTTGCAATATGGTTTGATGGACTTGCAGCAAGTAACTTGGCTTTAAAATTGGCATTGGGTATGGTAAGGGTTTGTGCATTGGCAAAAAGTCCATACAATAAAAAGGTTAGGGTAAGTAGTAGTTTTTTCATAGTTGTAAATGGTTCATAGGTTTAAAAATTTGGTGCTGTAGCAAAAAAACAAGAATCGCTTTTAGTAAATTTATGTAACTTTAATAAAGATAAATTCTTTAGCTAAGGTTATTTGTATGGCGATCAATGTGGTAAACATTTGCTATCGGTAACAAATGTAGTATTTTTATTAACATGTGTTTAGTTTATTTTAAATAATTTCACAAAATCAATGGCAATTCAACACAAATTTCACAAATTTTCACAAATTCTGCGTGCTTCTTAATGAAAATCAATGCCTTAGGGGTTTGAAAAAACTGTGTTTTTTGATGGGTTTCACAAAGTTTCACAAAGGGATCACAGAGATTCACAAAATCAATGTCAATTGCAATGTCAATTCAACACAAATTTCTCAAATTTTCACAAATCTTTGATGCTTCTTAATGAAACTCAATTTCTTAATGGTTTGAAAAAATTATTTTTTTTGCCACAGATTTCACAGATTTTCACAGATTTAGTATGTTTTTTAATGTGGCTTAATGTTTAAAAAAACAAACCCTGTTAACGTTGATGCTAACAGGGTTTTGTTAAAAAATATGTTTTTTATCGTTTTATTCTTTGATGAATTTACTGCTTGAAACGCCTTTGTTGGTGTTTATTTTTACAAAATAGGTTCCTGAAAGTAATGCTGAAACATCAATAGTACTGCTGTTTTCGGCGTTGGCAACAACCAAAATAAGCTGGCCTAAGGTGTTGTAAATTTCTACAGAATTTAGTTCCATTTCGTTTTTGGCTGATAATGTGATTTGGTTTTTGGCAGGATTTGGATACAAAGCAAAATTAGCATCAAAATCAAAGGTTGGCGTACCAAGTGTTTGAATAGTTGTGGTGGCGGTATTGGTTGTAATTGGGAAATTATAATCAAAATATATGTTTGCCAAATTACTAAACGTATCGCCCAAAACTAGGGTTGGCTTGGTTTTGATTTTAAACGCTACATACCCGTCATTGGTGGCATCCGCAAACGGTAAATTGATGTTTTGAAAAATAAATTCTACTTTATTTCCTGCAATTCGGGTTTCAAAAGCGTGGCTACCGTCAATAGGTGTTAGGGTCGAAATATCAAATTTGGTCGTGTCAATCATGTCTTTTACCACAACGTTTTGGGCTGGATAGGTACCTGTATTTTCAAAACGAATAAGGTAATGCACGTATTTGTTGACCATATCTGGAGTAATGGTAGTACCTTCCAAACAAGTTTTGTCGTTAGGGTCGTAGGAGTTTACAACGAGTTGATTGATGTTTGAGGTGTTGTTTGTAAGTTCCTCATCGGTTGCGGTGGTTGATGCCACAGCAGTAAATGGCAATACATCGTTACCGTTTATGGCAGGAGTTTCTGTTGGACCGTTCAAGTTGAGTACTACAAAAATTGTTCTTGTTTCTTGAGGAGCTAAATTGGCATAACTCCACGAAAGTGTGTTTACACCCGATACCACATTTTGTGAAGTAAAAATTGGCGTTGCAGATACCACATCAAAAGCATCTTGGTTGGAATATGAAAACGTAACCGAACCATTTTCTGTTTGATTGCCAATGTTTTTATACACCAATTTGTACGTTGCATCAAATCCTGGGCGAGCCACCGTTACTGGCAACAACGTAATTTCTACATTGTGGTGCACCCCGTTAGGAGTAATACAAAAATTTCGTATTGCAGGACTTGCCGTTGCCGGAAAAGTAACCGATGCCGATGTTGGTGAAACGTTGAAATAACTAGGATTTTCAAAAACAGGTGTTATGGTATGCGTGCCCACCTGAACAGGAATAGCAAAATTACCTGATGCATTTGCAATTAAACTACCTGAAATACTACCGTTGGTAATAGTAAACTTTTGATTGGGATAACCACCATCTGTAGCTTCACAACCGTTGTTGTTGTTATCCAAAGTATTAGTACCTTGAATGGTATAAAAAGCACCCCCAGGCACAAACGAGCAATAACTGTTTACATGACAGGTGGTTGCATAACCAGCATAACTTATTTTTGTTTGCACAGTCCCTATTTGCCCTTCATCTGCGCATATATAACTTAGGCTGGGGTTATTATAAAAATCTAAAGTCGATTCGTTTTTATTGTTTTTAATAAACAAATTGGTTAATTGATTGTCACTACAAGTCAAACTAGTTAAAGCAGCATTATTACTTACATTCAAACTGGTTAATTGATTGCCACTACAATGCAAATAAGTTAAAGCAGTATTACTACTTACATTCAAACTAGTTAATTGATTGTTACTACAACCCAAACCAGTTAACGCAGTATTATTACTTACATCCAAATTTGTTAATTGATTGTAGCTACAACCCAAACTAGTTAACGCAGTATTATTACTTACATCCAAACTAGTTAATTGATTTTCACCACAAGTCAAACTAGTTAACGCAGTATTGCTATTTACATTCAAACTTGTTAATTGAATGTTATTACAATTCAATTTTGATAAGGCGGCATTGCTACTTATATTCAAACTGGTTAATTGATTGTTATGACATTCCAAACCAGTTAAAGCAGTATTGCTACTTACATTCAAATTTGTTAATTGATTCCAACCACAATTCAAATAAGTTAAAGCCGTATTGCTATTTACATTTAAACTTGTTAATTGATTGCTATTACAATACAAATAAGTTAAAGCCGTATTGCTATTTACATTTAAACTTGTTAATTGATTGCTATTACAATACAAAGAAGTTAAAGCCGTATTGTTACTTACATCCAAACTTGTTAATTGATTAAAACCACAATTCAAATTCGTTAAAGCAGTATTGTTACTTACATTTAAACTGGTTAATTGATTGTCGCTACAATCCAAAGAAGTTAAAGCAGTATTACTACTTATATTCAAACTGGTTAATTCATTGTTAGAACAATTCAAATTCGTTAAAGCAGTATTGCTACTTATATTCAAATTTGTTAAATAATTGTTATAACAATTTAAAGAAGTAAGATTTGTAAAGTATTGAATACCCTCCAAACTTGAAATAGTGGAAGAAGGAACGAATAATTCTTTTACTTGCAACGCTTCACTTTGCTGTATTTCACCATCATAGTTGGCGTCAATTTTAAAATAATTGCCACTTAGGTTTGTTGCAATAGTGTTTGATGGACTTGCAGCAAGTAACTTGGCTTTAAAATTGAAATTGGGTATGGTAATCGTTTGCGCATTGGCAAAAAGTCCACACAATACAAAGGTTAGGGTAAGTAGTAGTTTTTTCATAGTTGTAAATGGTTCATAGGTTTAAAAATTTGGTGCTGTAGCAAAAAAACAAGAATCACTTTTAGTAAATTTATGTAACTTGATAAAGATACAATCTGTAACCAAGGTTATTTGTTTGGCGATCAATGTGGTACATTTTGGCTATTTAAAACAAATATAGTATTTTTTTTAATAGGTGTTTAGTTTATTTTACAAAATTTCATAAAGTCAATTTTAATAAAACACAAATTTCACAAATTTTCACAAATTCTGCGTGCAGCTTAATGAAAATTAATGCCTTAGGGGTTTGAAAAAACTGTGTTTTTTGGTATTTCACGAAGTTTCACAAAGGGATCACAGAGATTCACAAAATCAATATCAATTGCAAGGTTAATTAAACACAAATTTCACAAATTTACACGAATCTTTGATGCTTCTTAATGAATCTTAACTCCTTAATGGTTTAAATTAATTTTTTTGCCACAGATTTCACAGATTTCACAGATTTTGCGTCCGGCTTAATGAAACTTAATGCCTTAATGGTTTAAATAAATTTTATTGCCACAGATTTCACAGATTTTCACAAATTTTGCGTGCAGCTTAATGAAACTTAATGCCTTAATGGTTTAAATAAATTTTTTTGCCACAGATTTCACGGATTAAAGTTGCTTCTTGAAGAGGCTTAATGTAGTAATGGTTTTAAAAAAAATGGTTAAAATGGTATTTGATTTTTATTGGACAATAATGATTAAAAATTGAAAAATCGTTTATTAAATATGTTAATTTTATAGTTGAATCAACTTCATTTTCACTACTTTTGTATTTAGAAAAATTCTAAACAAATGTTTGACATTAAAAAAATAAGAGCCGATTTCCCGATACTTTCAAGACAAGTCAATGGGAAACCATTGGTGTATTTTGACAACGGAGCAACTTCGCAAAAACCCCAAGTGGTGATTGATGCCATTGCAACTTATTATCAGGAAATAAACGCAAATATTCATCGGGGAGTACACACGTTGAGTCAGTTAGCTACCAATGCCTATGAAGAATCCCGTATAAAAATCCAAAACCACATCAATGCTCCATTTTCTCACGAAGTGCTTTTTACTTCAGGGACTACGCACAGCGTGAATTTGGTTGCCAATGGATTTGCATCGATTTTGAAAGCAGGCGATGAGGTGCTGGTTTCCGCTTTGGAACACCATAGTAATATTGTGCCTTGGCAAATGCTTTGCGAAAAAACAGGCGCTGTTTTGAAAGTCATTCCGATGAATGAAAAAGGCGAATTGATTATGTCAGAATTTGACCAATTGCTTTCGGAGCGAACAAAAATTGTGACGGTAAATCATATTTCCAATGCCCTGGGAACGATTAACCCGATTAAGTATATGATTGACAAAGCACATCAGTTTGACGCTGCCGTTTTTATTGATGGCGCGCAAGCTGTACCGCATTTGAAACCCGATGTGCAGGAATTGGATTGTGATTTTTATGCTTTTTCGGGGCATAAATTGTGTGGACCAACTGGAACTGGGATTTTGTATGGTAAAGAAGCGTGGTTGAATAAATTGCCTCCCTATCAAGGTGGTGGTGAAATGATTAAAGAAGTCACTTTTGAAAAAACGACTTATGCTGAATTGCCACATAAGTTTGAAGCAGGAACACCCAATATTGCAGGCGGAATTGTACTAGGAACTGCCGTTGATTACTTGAATTCGGTTGGTTTTGATAACATTCAAAAGCAAGAAATGGAGTTGTTAACCTATGCAACCGAACAACTTTTGGCAATTGAAGGTTTAAAAATATACGGAACCGCCGAAGTCAAAACATCGGTGATATCATTCAATATTGATGGCATTCATCCGTATGATATTGGAACTATTGTGGATAAATTAGGTATTGCTGTGCGAACGGGTCACCACTGCGCACAACCGATTATGAGTTTCTTTGAAATTCCGGGCACCATTCGGGCTTCGTTTGCTTTTTACAACACTAAAGAAGAAATTGATATTTTTGTAGCAGCATTGAAAAGAGCTGCATTAATGTTAAAATAAAATAATTTTATGAAAATTTTATCTCTAATTTTTTTGAGTTTGTTTTTAGGAAAAGGATGTTCCAATGGGGATGATTTAACCACAACTCAAATTGTTTACAATGCTTCGTCACGCGGTTTTTATCAAAATATTGTTGTTAAAAACAAAGAAATGGTTGTTCAAAATGATAGAAATGGTTTAGATAAAAAGACCATTTCAATATCTGAAAGTGATTGGAAAGAAATGGTGGCTGCTTTTCAATTGATTGAGCTAGAGAAAATTGCAACATACAAAGATCCAACTCAAAAAAGGTTTTCTGATGGTGCTGCTATTGCAAATGTGAAAATAACTTTTAAAGAAAAAGAATATCAATCGGTTGAGTTTGATCACGGAATGCCACCTGTTGAAATGGAAAAATTAATCAACAAAATAGTTGAATTAGCAAAACAAAAATAATGAACATAGAAGAAATACAAGAAAGCATTGTTGACGAATTTTCAATTTTTGATGATTGGATGGAACGTTATGAATACATTATCGATTTGGGGAAATCGTTGCCCTTGATAGACTCTGCATATAAAACAGAAGATAATATCATACAAGGATGCCAGTCCAAAGTATGGGTACATGCAGAAGTAAAAGACGACAAAATTGTTTATACCGCCGACAGCGATGCTATATTAACAAAAGGAATAATTGCGATTTTGATTCGGTCATTTTCTAATCAAACTCCAGCGGCAATTTTAGCAGCAAACACCGATTTTATAGACGAAATTGGCTTGAAAGAACATTTGTCGCCCACACGAGCCAACGGACTGGTTTCGATGGTTAAAAAAATAAAAATGTATGCGCTGGCTTTTGAGGCAAAAAACTGATTTTAATATGTTGATTTTTTAAACATATAAGTTTTTAATTTTTAAACATATAAGTTATATAAGTTTTGTGTTTTTTAAATTAAAGTTTTTAATATTTAAGTAATAAAAGTTCATATAAGTTTTTAATTTTTAAACATATAAGTTATATAAGTTTTTATAATTAATTTTAACGGTTTTAAGTCCATAAAAGCGCATAAAAGTGCATAAAGGTGCATAAAAGGGCATAAAGGTGCATAAAAATGCATAAAGGTGTGTAAAAGTGTTTGTGAATTTTTAAGTTTAATTTCAAATTAGGAAGTAGTATAAGTTTTTGATAATTATGAATATAACCAAAACATATTTAAAAGATTTAATTTACAAAGTAAACGGAGCAGCTATTGAAGTACATAAAAACTTAGGTCCAGGATTATTTGAAAATATTTATCATCAATGTTTGAAAAAAGAATTAGAATTACGAAATAGTAACTATTTATCAGAGTTTTTGATTCCGTTAAATTATAAAGGTTATGAGTTAGAATCAAAACTTAGATGTGATTTATTTATTGAAAACACACTTGTAGTTGAACTAAAGTCGGTAGCTGAAATGAATCCTGTTTTTGACGCACAATTGATGACTTATATGAACTTATTAAATGCTCCAATTGGATTGCTAATTAATTTTAATGTAAAAAATATCTACTATGAAGGACAAAAAACGATAGTCAATAATTTCTATAGTCAATTAGATGAATAATAAAACCAAATCTAAAAAAAATACAATAATTACAAAAACTTATATGCACTTATATGTGCTTATAATAAGTTAAACATTAAAAACACAAAAACTTATATAACTTATATGTTTCAAAAAATATAAAAAATTATATGTTAAAAAAAATTAATATAAACACAAAAACTTATATGACTTATATGTTAAAATCATAAAAAATTATATGTTTCAAAAAACAATTACAAAACAAAAAACTTTAAATAAAATGGAAGAATTTAACGATACAATAAATTTAGGCGACAATGTAGTAAAAACATTAAAAACCATTTATGATCCCGAAATACCAGTTGATATTTATGAACTTGGGCTGATTTATGATGTAATGATTAACGAAGATAATGATGTAAAAGTTTTAATGACTTTAACTTCGCCTAATTGTCCTGTGGCAGAAACATTACCATTAGAAGTAGAGGAAAAAATCAAAAAAATTGATTCCGTTCAATCTTGTGAAGTAGAAATTACATTTGACCCACCATGGAGCAAAGATTTAATGAGCGAAGAAGCAAAACTTGAACTTGGAATGCTTTAATTACTATTCATTGCAACTCAATTATGGACGAGATAATAAATAAAGTAGCCAATTCAGCACTAGAAGTTTTTGATTTAGAAGACTATTATCCAATAGGCGAAAAAACCGCAATTGATATTTCGCAATGGCTGCAAGATGGGTTTTTGTTAAAAGAAAAAGAGTTTAGAGAGGTTTTAAAAAACCACAATTGGCTGCAATACAAAGACCAATATGTTTCCGTCTATTGCGCTACCGATGCTATTTTGCCAGCTTGGGCTTCATTATTAGTTACGTCATATTTAACCCCTTATGCCAAAAAAATTGTTTTAGGCACCATTGAAACCATTGATGCCCAACTTTATTCAGAAATAATTTCAGGAATTGATTTTTCAGTTTATTTGGACAAAGCAGTTATACTAAAAGGATGCTCAAAAAAGCCGGTCCCCGAAATTGCTTACATTTTAGCCCTTCAAAAACTTCAAAAATTTGCCAAAAGCATCATGTATGGCGAGGCTTGCTCAGCAGTTCCGTTATATAAAAAAACAAAAAACTTGTGAAATAACAATTTTTTTTAGAAAAAAATAAAATATATTTGCGCCTTAAAAAATTAATCTAACACAATGAAAAAATTAGTATTAGCTGTAACATTAATGGTCAGCATTTACAACCTAAATGCCCAAGAAAACGAGAAAACGCTATTAAAAAAAACAGAAGAAGCGGTTCAAAAAATTGCCGAAGACAAGCCTAATGGTTGGGTGAAAAAAGGAACTTTTACCTTTTTAGTAAATCAGTCAAGTTTTAATAACTGGCTTGCTGGAGGTCAAAGTAACATTTCAGGTAACGTGGGTGTAAACTATGACTTCAATTACAAACAAAACGGATGGAATTGGGACAACAAATTGATTGTAGCTTACGGACTTACCAAAATTAAAGATCAAGACCTACAAAAAACTGACGACCGAATTGAATACAATTCATTATTAGGTAAAAAAGCCTCTGGAAACTGGTTTTATTCAGCTTTTTTTAATTTCAAAACACAAATGGATTCTGGTTTTGATCCTACAACAAATTCAGTTAAAATTTCACATTTCTTTTCACCAGCATTTTTCCAATTTGGACCTGGTTTTTTATGGAAAAAAAGCGATAATTTAAAATTTAACTTTGCACCTTTAACCTCAAAATTAATTATTGTTCACCCACATTTTACAGATTTTGGACCATCCTTTGGGGTTGCGCAAGGAGAATCATCTCGTTACGAGCTAGGAGCAGCTGTAAACGGGTATTACAAATTCAAACTAATGGAAAACGTATATGCTGAAAACATTTTGAACCTTTACTCAAATTATTTAGAAGATCCACAAAACGTTGACATTGATTACCAGTTAAATATTGCAATGAAAATCAATAAAGTACTTTCAGCAAATTTCGCATTTCAAACCATTTATGACGACAATGCGTTCAGAGGTTTCCAAACCAGACAAGTTATTGGACTTGGTGTAAACTACGGTTTTTAAACCAAAACAAACAAAACAACAAACTCCTACGAAATTTTTTTCATAGGAGTTTTTTTTATGCCTAAACTTTAGATGTTTCAGAGTTTTTTAGTTTCAAAGTTTTTTAGTTTCAAAGTTTTTTAGTTTTTAAAGTGCTTTGGTGTTTTTTGGCGACTTTGCAACTTTACAATTTTACAACTTTACGACTTTTGACTGTTTTTGAGCTGAAAAACAACTTGTTTAATTTAGCCCTGATAGAGCCGATATCCTCCCGTAGTCCCGTAGGGCAAGGGAGATAAAGGCGAAAGCAGGACAAAATGGCTTATGGAATGTAGATGTGTGCTTCAAATATAAAAGAAAGTTGTTTATTCAACCACAATATCTTTAAAATCGGGGTATAAAAATTTGTTGTATGGGAAGCGTGTTACATGAATTTCGCGCACTTTTTCATAAACACGTTCTCTAAATTCTTCAAAATTTTCTTTATTAATGGCTGAAATAAACAGCGCATTCTCACTTCCAACGGCACTCATCCAGGTTTGTTTCCATTCGTTCAAAGTAAAGTGTTTGGATGTGCGTTCAGTAATTAAATCATCGTGTTCAATGGTTAAATGTTTGTACGCATCAATTTTGTTAAACACCATAATTACTGGCTTGTCACTGCATTTTATGTCTTGTAATATTTGATTTACTGAGGCAATATGGTCTTCAAAATCAGGGTGCGAAATATCGACTACATGTAATAATAAATCGGCTTCGCGCACTTCGTCAAGGGTACTTTTGAAGGAGTCTACAAGTTGTGTAGGTAGTTTTCTTATAAACCCAACGGTGTCGGAGAGTAAAAACGGTAAATTGCCAATAACTACTTTTCTGACAGTGGTATCGAGTGTTGCAAATAGTTTGTTTTCTACAAAAACTTCGCTTTTGCTAATAACGTTCATGAGAGTTGATTTTCCAACATTGGTATATCCAACCAATGCCACACGAACCATAGCGCCTCTGTTGCTGCGTTGAACAGACATTTGACGGTCAATGGTTTTGATTTTATCTTTTAATAAAGCAATACGGTCGCGAACAATTCGTCGGTCGGTTTCAATTTCTGTTTCTCCTGGTCCCCTCATACCAATTCCCCCTTTTTGACGCTCCAAATGCGTCCATAGCCCTGATAATCTGGGCAATAAATAGATGCATTGTGCCAATTCTACTTGAGTTCTGGCATAGGATGTTTCGGCTCGTTGGGCAAAAATATCTAAAATAAGGTTGGTTCTATCGAGGATTTTACAATCCATAATCTTAGAAATGTTTTTTTGTTGAGAAGGAGTAAGTTCATCATCAAAAATTACAGAAGAAATGTCGTTTTCTTTCACATACAGATGAATTTCTTCAATTTTTCCGGTTCCTAAAAAGGTTTTTGGATTGGGTTTGTCCATTTTTTGCCAAAATCGTTTCACGACTTCTCCACCTGCTGTGAAAGTCAAAAATTCGAGCTCGTCCAAGTATTCGGTAAGTTTATCTTCGCTTTGGTTTTGAGTAACAATACCAACTATTACGGTTTTTTCAAAACTTGTTTTTTCTTTTTCTAACATAATAAATAATATGCAACAAAATTAGCTATTCAAAAGCAAAACACACTAGATTTTGGGCATTAAATTACATCCTTTTTTTTTTTTTTAAGTTAAAAATGATTTTTTTTAACATTCGTTAACTTTTTTTGCTAAATTTGGCTTTGAAACTATTTATATCAACTAACTAAAATTTCATTTAATGAAAAAAATTACTTTAATATTAATCTTTTCTTTGCTTTCATTTGTGGGTTTTTCGCAAGGATTGCCATTAGAAGGTTTTGAAAACACTTCATCTGGTCCGGATTTACCAACCAATCCATCTGAATGGACACTTGATACTGGAACACTTGGAAACCAATGGATGGTTTTTGATAATGGTGTAGGTACAGGTCAAAGATGGGATATTTATAATTCCCCTGCTGCCAATGTTTACGCGGGAGTAAATTCTGCTTCTATTAATAGAGAAAACGTTGGACAAGGTAACACTTCAGAAGATTATTTAGCCACACCTTTAATAACAGTTCCAACTAACGGACGATTACGTTTTTGGACAAGAACTGGAACAAATGGACCACAAGGAAACTGTTTTTATCAAATAAAAATAGCTCCAGCAACTGCCGTTCAAAACAATCCAGCGGAATATACTTTATTACAACAATGGAATGAAACATCATTAACTACTACCTTTAATATATATGAAGAAAAAATAGTTGATTTAAGTGCTTATGCAAATCAAAGTGTTTATATTGCTTTTGTAATGGTTTTAACCCAACCATCAACTGGTATAACAGGAGATAGATGGATTATTGATAATGCACAAGTAGTGCAACAATGTAATGCACCAACTTCACCAACTACAGGTACAATAACATATAATTCTGCTAACTTCAACTGGCAAAGCCCTGGGGTTACTACATGGGAAATAGAAGTTGTAATTGCAGGAAATGCACCAACAGGAGTAGGTACACTTTATAGTGGACCACTACCTTATACAGCAACAGGTTTATTGCCAAATACAACGTATCAATATTATGTAAGAAATGTATGTGGCACAAACAATACAAGTGCTTGGACAACATCAGCTCAATTTACAACCTTGCTTGCGCCCGTTCAATGTAACGGAAATTTCGCTGATTCGGGGGGTGTTGCAGCAAACTATGCTAATACTGCCAACTCTACAGTAGTAATTTGTCCAACTGGAGGCTTACCAGGCGATGCAGTAACGGTTACCTTTACCTCATTTGACATTGCTGCAGGAGACGGTATGTACATATATAATGGAAACTCTGCAGCTGCACCATTAATTTCAAGTGGCGCTGCTGCTGCTGCTGCCCCTTTAACAACGGCAGGATTTTTTAGCGGCACAACTTTTCCAGGACCATTTACATCATCAAGCCCTGATGGTTGTTTAACGTATGTTTTTAGAAGTAATTCAAACACAACTGCAACGGGTTGGGTAGCTAATATAACTTGTGCGCCGCTTCCAACTTGTCCTAAACCATTTACAGTAAGTACTTCATTAGTAACATCAACCTCGGTTTCTGTTGCATGGCAAGAAGCTGGAACTGCAGCAGCTTGGGAAGTTTTAGCATTACCATGTGGGTCTCCTGCTCCAACAGCAACAGCAACAGGTTTTACTCCAACAACAACTAATCCGCAGGTAATTTCAGGATTAAACCCAGATACTTGTTATGATATATATGTAAGAAGCGTTTGTAGTTCATCATTGTCAAGTGGTTGGTCAGGACCGAAAGCTGTGACTACTTTGGTTGCACCACCTGTTTGTGGATCTGTTTATACTGATTTAGGTGGTATAGCGGGTAACTACCCAAATAGTGTTACAGCCACAACACCAGGCGGAACCGTAACGATAACCCCAACTGTTGCTGGAGAGCAAGTTATTGTAACATTTACAGCTTTTAACACACAAGCTACTTCGGATGTTTTACGAGTGTACGACGGAAGTTCAACAGCTGCTACATTAATTGGAACGTATTCAGGTGATCTATCAGCAACATTACCAGTAGTTGAGTCAACAACAGGTAACGGATTAACGTTTCAATTTATAAGTAACGCAACTACCCAATCAACAGGTTGGGCTGCCAATGTTGTTTGTCAACCTTTTCCATCTTGTCAAAAACCTACAAATGTAGCGGTAGCAAATATTACATATTCAACTGTTTCAGTTTCTTGGACAAATAATGCTACTACTGCAACACAATGGGAAGTGATTGCAGTTCCTGCAGGATCTCCAGCACCAGGTGCTGGTGCAGTAGGCCAAATCGCAACGGCAAGCCCTTATATTTATACAGGGTTATCACCAGTTACTTCATATGATGTTTATGTTAGAGCAATTTGTCCTGGAAACGATGTTGGACCTTGGTCAAACATCAAAGCAACTTTAACCACTCCAGAAAGTTGTCCGAAACCTACAAACGTTGTAGCAACAGTTCAAACTTTTTCAACAGTTTCTGTAGCTTGGACTAATAACGCTCCAGGAGCTACTCAGTGGGAAGTGATTGCGGTTCCAACAGGTTCACCAGCACCAACCGCAACCTCATTAGGTCAATTAGCGGCTGCAAGTCCTTATTTATATACGGGGTTAAATTCTCAAACGACTTATGATTTCTATGTACGTACAATTTGTCAACCAGCTTCTGGTACAGATATAGGTTTGTGGTCAATTACAGCAAGTACAACATCTACGTTACCAAATTATTGCGCTGGTGATCATTTTTATGATTTAGGTGGTGCAACAGGTAATTATCCAAACAATGCTAATAGCACCGTAACCATTTGTCCTGATTCACCGGGACAGGTAGTTACAGTTTATTTCAACTCATTTAATTTGGTAAGTAGTTTAAATGATACCTTAACAATTTATGATGGAAATAATACAACTACAGGAGCAGTAATTGGAACCTATTATGGAACAAATATTATACCTAACTATACAGCATCTGGCCCATCAGGATGTTTAACATTCAGATTTGTTTCAAACGGAACACTAAATGCAGCTGGTTGGGATGCAACCATTATTTGTGGGCCTCCTTGCCCTTCAATTGTTGCTAACATAAATGCCTCTACACCTGCTGCTGCTGCTGATAATACAATTAAAATATGCCAAGGTGGCAGCATTGAATTTGTAGGGTCAGGAACTTTTGGGGGATCAGGAACAGGAGCCACTTATGAGTGGGATTTTGGTGACGGTTCTACACCGGTTCCAACTGCAACTGCTACACATACGTATGCAAATGAAGGAATTTATTTAGCAAATTTAAAAATTGTTGCTGCTGATGGATGTAGAAGCAATAACAAAATAAATCAATTGGTGTATGTTTCAACTACTCCAAACTTTAATGGAATAACAATTGCAGATGATGAAATTTGTTTAGGACAAAGTACCACTATCTTAGGATCAGTAGTTCCAAAACCTTTCTTTAAAGATTGTGCGCCACCAGTGAGTGGAACTACGTTCTTACCAGACGGTGCAGGAAATTCGTACCAATCTCAAGTTCCAGTAGATTGTTTTCCATTTGGAACAAATTTAACCTCAGCAAGTCAAATAGCTTCAGTTTGTATCAATATGGAACATTCTTATTTAGGAGATTTAGAATTAAGATTAATTAGCCCAACGGGGCAATCAATTATTTTACATCAATATCCCGGAGGAGGAGGAACTTATTTAGGATGCCCATTAGATGACCCAGCTGTTGGCCCAGGAACTGGAAGAACCTATTGTTTTACTCCATCAGCCACAACATTACTTGTTAATGGAACAACTTCTGCAGCTTGTGCAAACACAACCCCAGGAAACTCAATAGTTGCAGGAAACTATGCCCCTGTTCAATCTTTTGCAGGATTGATAGGAAGCCCACTTAATGGTAACTGGTCTTTATTGGTAACAGATAATTTAAATATTGATAATGGATATATTTTTGATTGGACAATTGATTTTGCCAATTCAATTTTACCAACAAATTATCAATTTACACCAGTAGTTGCCAATACAAGTTGGACAGCAAACCCATCTATTGTTAGTACAAATGGGCAAACAATTACTGTGACGCCTACTACTGTTGGTCAAAATTGTTATACCTATAATATGACTGATGATTTTGGATGTACTTATTCAAAACAAGTTTGTTTAAATGTTACAGCTGGAGTTGCATTAACTGATGTTACATCAGTATCGCCAATTTGTAATGGTGGTAATAGTTCATTTACGCTTACAGGTTCGCCAGATACAACTGTAAGTTACTCAATTGATGGAGGAGCGAGTCAATCAGTTGCTCTTGGAAGTACAGGACAAGCAGTAATTAATTTGACTGGATTAACTGCTTCCACAACTATCAATACAACCTACATTACAGCTCCAGTTGTTCCTACTTCAGGAAATGCAATAACCGCAGTTGGAGGTGTAACGCCTGTAAATGCTACAGGGCCAATTTCAGCTGTAGGGGCTACAGCTTCTGCCGCTAACTGTACCACTATAAACAACGGAAACTCAACATTAACACTTACTTTTGATGATGAAATTTTAGCAGGAACAAACGTAACAATAAGTATTGCGCGTTCAAATACTGCTGGAAGTGTAAACATAAGCGACGGAAGTACAGCACCACCAACTGTATTTAATAATGTAGTTTATCCTGGGCCTAATGCTGTAATTCAACACATTACTTTTACACCAACCGTTAATACCAACACAATAATAATTACCAGAAATAATGGGAATACATTTGTAGATGGAGCTCAATATAGTTTCAACGCTCCAGGTTGTGATGCACCAGCAATTAAAACAAGCACAATAACTGTGACTCCGGTTTTAACAGATCCAGTTATTACCAATGTTTCTGAAATTTGCGCTGGAAGTGATGCTGTTTTCAATCTAACAGGATTGCCTAATGCAATTTTATCTTATACTATTGATGGTGGAGCAGCACAAACAATTACTTTGAATAACTTAGGTACAGCAGCAATTACAGTTACTGCTCCTACAACTACGGTATCAATTGTATTTAGTAATTTAACCTTAAATGGATGTACAAGAGTAATTACAAATACAGCTTCAATAGCTGTGAAACCAGTTCCGACACTAACTAGTTTTGTTTCTAATTCACCTTTATGTGCAGGAGATAATGCTGTGTTTACAATAACAGGAACCCCAAACAGTACCGTAAATTATACCATTGGGTCCGGCTCAAATCAACAATTGGCATTAGGTGCAACGGGACAAAATACAATTACAGTAAACGCCGTTACTGCTAATACAACTGTTTCATTAAGTGGTATTGATTTAAACGGTTGTGCTTTACCATCAACACAATCATTAACGGTTTTAGTAGCACCAGTTTTATATGATCCAACAATTACTAATGTTTCAGAAATGTGCATAGGTGGTGATGCTGTATTTAATGTAACTGGATTGCCAAATGGTTTAATTTCTTATAGTATTAACGGTGGAGCTTCACAATTATTAACTTTAAGTGCTACAGGAACTGGAGTTATTACATCAATTGCGCCAACTTCAACAGTCAACTTGACAATGACTTCAATAAGCATAAACACCTGTGCCAGATTGTTAACAAATACAGCTTCAATTATTGTGAAACCAGTTCCGTCTGTTACTAGTTTGACAACGCCTGAAACAATTATTTGTTCAGGACTAGATGCTATATTAACCGTTACAGGTACTGCTAATTCAAATGTAACTTATTCAATAGGTACAGGTGCAAGTCAGCAATTGGTATTAGGTGCCTCAGGGCAAAACACAATATCTCTTAATGATTTAACTGCTAATACAACAGTTACCTTAAGTAATGTTTCATTAAACGGATGTTCGCAGCCAACAACCCAATCATTGACAGTAACAGTAGTTGCATTAACATCAGCAACTTTTACATTAGTACCTGAATATTGTCTTGGCGAAACAGTGGATCCACTACCAACAACTTCCCAAAACGGAGTTGCCGGTGTATGGGCGCCAGCACTAGTTAATACAACTATTTCTGGACCTGCAAATTATGTGTTTACACCAATGGCAACTATGTGTGCAGAAACAACTACGGTTTCTTTAACTGTAAACGGTTGTGACATTCAAAAAGGAATTTCTCCAAAAGGAATTGGCGCGGGAGACGGCTTGAATGATAATTTCGATTTATCAGGATTTAATGTAAGTAAACTAGAAATTTTTAACCGCCATGGGTTAAAAGTATATGATAAATCTAATTATGAAGATGAGTGGTTCGGACAATCTAATAGTGGTCAAGAATTACCTGACGGAACGTATTATTATGTGATCTCTTTTTCAGATAGTGAAACAAAAACAGGTTGGATTTACATTAATAGAGAAAAATAAAAAATAAAATAATGTAATAACTTTTGAAAATTAGTTCACCCAAAAAAAATAAAACAATGAAAAAATTATATTTCTTAGCCTTAGTTGCCTTTATAGCAATTAATGACGTAAATGCCCAACAAGACCCTCATTACACGCAATACATGTACAACATGAGTGTTATAAATCCAGCTTATGCAGGATCTAAAGACAACATGGCAGGGGGTTTATTATACCGTAAACAATGGGTAGAAATTGAGGATGCACCTACAACAGGTACTTTTTTCTTACACAGTCCTGTTGGAAAAAATGTTGGTTTAGGTTTGTCTGCAATAACTGATAAAATTGGCCCTGTTGAAGAAAAAAATATTTATGCTGATTTTTCATATACACTTAATTTAGGCGGCGAAGCAAAACTTGCTTTTGGTTTAAAAGGAGGAGCAACATTTCATAATGTTGGTCTTTATGATGACATTGGTAATGGAAATGTTCCAGATCCAAACGACCCTGCTTTTCAGGAAAACACAAGCAATACTTATTTTAATCTTGGAACAGGGGTGTTTTATTACACCAACAAATACTATGTAGCTCTTTCAGTTCCAAATATTATGAAATCAAAACATTTGGATTATAATGGAAGGTCATTCGGAACAGAAGCCTTACACTATTTTTTGACAGGAGGTTATGTTTTTGACATCAATCCAACTTTAAAATTTAAGCCTTTTGTAATGGTGAAATCTGCCTTAAACGCACCAACCTCTTTGGATTTGTCAACTAACTTTTTGTTTAATGATAAATTTGAAGCAGGAGCAACATATCGTTTAAGCGATTCATTTGGTGCCATGGTAAATTATGCTATTTCGCCTAATTTAAAAATTGGATATGCTTATGATCATATTGTTTCTGATTTAAAGGTTACAACACCTGCCTCTCATGAGTTGATCTTGTTGTTTAATTTGAATTTCCCGAAAAAAGTATCACAATCACCAAGATATTTCTAACATAAAAGATAGTAAAAAAATGAAAAAATTATATATAGCAATTAGTCTTTTAACTTTTAGTTCATCTTTGATTGCTCAAAACAAAGACACCAAAATTGCAGATAAATTATTTAGCCGATACGAATATGTTGATGCCGTAAAGGAGTATCAAAAATTGGTGACGAATGGTAAAGCAGATGGTTATGTTTATAAACAAATTGCAGATGCAAATTACAATATGTTCAATACAACCGAAGCTATTTCTAATTATGCCAAAGCCGTTGAAACAAATCAAGATGCTGAAACTTATTTTAGATACGCCCAAATGCTTAGAGCTAACGCTAAATATGAAGAAGCAAACAAGCAAATGACTAAATTTGCTAGTTTGGCACCTAATGATTTACGCGCAAAAGAGTTTAATAAAAACCCTAACTATATGCCTAAATTGCTAAGCAAAATGCCATCTTACACAACCCAAAAACTTGATATTAACTCAGATAAATCTGATTTTGGAGCTGTAATGTATGACGAAACGCTTTATTTTAGTAGCGCTAGAAACGAGTCTAGAAAAAGTTATGGTTGGAACGAAGAACCATTTCTTGATGTGTATAAATCTATCAGAGCTGAATCGGGTACTTTCTCAGAAGCTGCTGTTGTAAGTGATTTAAATACTAAATTTCATGATGGTCCTGTAACAATTTCTGCTGATGGATCAACAATGTATTTTTCAAGCGATAGTTTTAAAGAAGGTGTTTATGAAAAAGACAAACCAAATAATTCAAGATTAGGTAAAAACAATTTATACAAAGCAACTAAAACTGGTGATACTTGGGGTTCAATTACTAGATTACCTTTTAACAGTAATTTGTATTCAACAAGTAACCCAAGTTTAAGTAGAGATGGAAAAACACTTTATTTTTCATCTAATATGCCTGGAAGTGTTGGCGGAGTGGATATTTGGAAAGTTTCTGTTGATGCAAATGGTGATTTTGGAACACCTGAAAATTTAGGGCCAAAAGTAAATACTGAGGGTAATGAGAGTTTTCCTTTTATTTCAGATGATAATAAAACATTGTTTTTTGCTTCTTCTGGAAAACAAGGACTTGGCGGACTTGATATTTATCAAATTGATTTATCAAATGCATCTGAAGCTGTAAATTTAGGAAAACCTGTAAACAGCGAAAAAGACGATTTTGCTTTTACTTTCAATAAAGCTAAAAATATTGGTTTTTTATCTTCTAACAGAAATGGAAACGACGATATATTTAGTGCAACACCAATTTGTGCGGTTGAATTATTAACAGTTGTTTCTAATGCTAAAACAGGAGAACTACTTGCTAACGCTAAAGTTAGTATTTTGGATGATAAAAATAATATTGTAGCTACTGAACAGTCTAATGCACAAGGTGAAGTAAGCTATAAGGTAGAATGTGACAAAGCGTACACTATACAGGCATCTAAAGAAACCTTTGAAGGAAATTCTTTCGTATTTGCTAAAAGCAAAGGACCGAACGGAAAAGTGCTTGCTCCATTACAACCTATAGAAGTTATTATAACACCAACAGAAATAATTTTGAATCCAATTTATTTTGAATTTAACAAAAGCAACATTACACAACAAGGTGCATTTGAGCTTGATAAGTTAGTTCAAGTATTAAAGGATAATGATAAACTTGTAATTTTTGCAAAATCGCACACAGATAAACGAGGCGATGACAATTACAACTTAGATTTATCAGAAAGAAGAGCACAATCTACAGTTCAATATATCATTTCAAAAGGAATTGACGCATCAAGAATTACAGGTAAAGGATTTGGTGAAACTGAACCAAAAGTTGCTTGCGACAAATGTACTGAAGAAGAGCATGCTCAAAACCGACGTTCAGAATTTTTGATTGTAAAATAATTTCATTTCAAAACTAAAAAAACCGAGTTTACGCTCGGTTTTTTTGTTTTATAAGAGGTTCAATATTTATATTTCATCTATATTTTATATTTTTAAACCATTTCAATTTTAATTGTAAATTTGCACATTATTTAAAAACTATGGCACTTAAAACAACAAACCCCACTTCAACCGCAGCTTGGTTAGCACTAGAATCGCATTTTCAAAACATGAAAAACAATTCTATTAAAGAACTGTTTACTACTGACTCAAACCGTGCGTCTGATTTTCATATCCATTGGAACCAATTTTTGGTTGATTTTTCAAAAAATAATATTACAAATCAAACCCTTGATTTACTTGTTAATCTGGCTAATGAGCTTGATTTATCAACAGCTATTGAGGACTACTTTACAGGAGAACTCATTAATCAAACTGAAAACCGAGCTGTTTTGCACACTGCACTCCGATCGCCTGAAAGTGATGAAGTTTTTGTTGACGGGGTAAATGTAATCCCTGAGGTGTTTGCTGTTAAAAAAACTATCGAAACGTTTTCTGCCGAAATTATCAATGGTACTCGTAAAGGTTATACAGGCAAATCATTTACTGATATTGTAAATATTGGTATCGGCGGGTCTGACTTAGGACCGGCAATGGTTGTGGAAGCTTTACAGTTCTATAAAAATCATTTGAATGTACACTTTGTTTCCAATATAGATGGCGATCATGTAAATGAAATTATTAAAAAAATAAATCCAGAAACAACTCTTTTTGTTATTGTTTCAAAAACATTTACAACTCAAGAAACCTTAACAAATTCTGAAACTATCAGAAAATGGTTTTTAAAATCTGCTTCTCAAAACGATGTGTCCAAGCATTTTGTTGCTGTTTCTACCAATATTCAAAAAGTAACAGAATTTGGCATAGATGCATCCAATATTTTTCCAATGTGGGATTGGGTTGGAGGACGTTTTTCATTATGGTCGGCTGTTGGACTCTCAATCAGTTTAGCTGTTGGATTTCAAAATTTTGATAATTTGTTAAAAGGTGCGCACCAAATGGATACCCACTTCCGAAAAACAGCATTCAATAAAAACATACCTGTTGTACTTGCACTTATAAGTGTTTGGTATAATAACTTTTTTGGAGCCGAAAGTGAATCAATAATACCTTATACTCAATATTTGCAAAAACTTGCACCTTATTTACAACAAGGAATAATGGAAAGTAATGGTAAAAGTGTAGGTCGCGACGGAAAAAAAGTAAATTACCAAACGGGAACCATTATTTGGGGTGAGCCCGGCACTAACTCACAACACGCTTTTTTTCAGTTAATTCATCAAGGGACAAAACTTATTCCAACCGATTTTATAGGGTTTGTTAAGCCTTTATACAACGATACTGACCATCATAATAAATTGATGTCTAACTTTTTTGCTCAAACAGAGGCACTGCTAAATGGTAAATCAGCTCAAATTGTTGCTGATGAATTTACCAAACTTGGTACCGATGCCAATACCGCTAACTTTTTACAGCCGTTTAAGGTTTTTGAAGGGAATAAACCAACAAATACTATTTTAGTTGATTCTTTAACACCCGAAACGCTTGGGTCGTTAGTAGCTATGTACGAACATAAAATATTTGTACAAGGCGTTATTTGGAATATTTTTAGTTATGATCAGTGGGGAGTGGAGTTAGGAAAACAGTTAGCAAATTCAATTTTAAATGATATTGAACATAAAAAACCACAAAATCATGATAGTTCGACTACTTTTTTATTAAATCATTTTTTAAAAAACAGCTAATATGTATTTTGGGTAAATGTTAAAAAAATTATGATTTTAAATTATTTTTTTTCATTAAATATTATATTTTATCGCTAGTGTAGTGCGAATAATTTTCAGATTTAGTTGTTTGAATAGCAATAATTTAATTGATTATTTTTTCTTAACAATTTCTTAACATTACAAAAAAATAAAAGTACGAATTTTGCATAAAATTTTAACTAAAACTATAAAATGAAAAATTTTAAAAAATGGTCATTCACTGCGGTACTATTGATGATGGTATCAGTTGTGTTTTCTCAAGGAAAAATTACAGGTTCTGTAGTTGATTCAGATTTGAAAGGTTCACTTCCAGGAGCTACTGTTTCTGTTAAAGGGACTAAAACTGCTGCTGCAACTGACATGGACGGTAAATTTACTTTAAATGTTACAACTGCTTCAGGGCAATTGGTAATTTCTTATGTTGGATTTGATTCAAAAACAATCAATTTCAGTGTTTCTGGTGGAAAAACGGTTGACTTAGGTGCAGTTGTTTTGACTTCAAATGCAAATAGTTTGGATGAAGTTGTTGTAAAAGGTTCTTCACTTTTTGATATTGCAAAAGACAGAAAAACTCCTGTTGCAGTTTCTACAGTAAAAGCATCAGAAATACAACAAAAACTAGGAAATAAAGAGTTTGTTGAGATATTAAATTCAACACCATCTGTATACGCTTCAAAGGGTAGTGGTGGTTTTGGTGATTCAAGGATTACAGTAAGAGGGTTCGGGCAAGAAAATATTGCCGTAATGATTAATGGTATGCCTGTTAATGACATGGAAAACGGAAGAGTTTTTTGGAGTAACTGGGCAGGACTATCTGATGTTGCTAGTTCAATGCAAGTACAAAGAGGTTTAGGATCTTCTAGGCTTGCAATTTCTTCAGTTGGAGGAACTATAAATATTGTAACTAAATCTTCACAAAGAAAAGAAGGTGGTTTTGTTAATGCAATGACTGGAAATGATAATTATCGAAAGTTTGTAGCTAATTATTCAACAGGAAAAATGAAAAATGGACTTTCTGCATCTGTTTTGATGAGTTCAACAGGAGGAGACGGTTATGTAGATGGCACAAAATTTGAAGGACAAAATTATTTTTTAGCGTTTGGTTATGAAATAAATAAGAAACACAATCTTGAATTTACTTTTACAGGTGCACCTCAATGGCATCACCAAAGGAGTTCAGGTATAACAATTCAAAGATTTATCGCTAGAGGTGAAAATGGTGAGCCAAATAGAAGATGGAACGATGACTGGGGGTATTTAGATGGAAAAGAATTTAACGTAAGAAGAAACTTTTATCACAAACCAGTTGGATCATTAAATTGGGAATGGGATATTAATAGTACTACTAAATTAAACGCATTAGTTTATGGCTCATGGGGTCGTGGTGGTGGTTCAGGAGCATTTGGAAATGTTGTAGCAGGCACAACTAATCTAAACTATGCTAATGACCGATTAAGAGACGCTAATGGATTGGTTAATTATGAATTAATTCGTAAGTACAACCAAGGACAAATAATTACAATTCCAAATGCAACTTTTACAAATACTGTAAATACATCTAAAGCGCCCGAAGCTGGTTTTGGTAACGTAAATACAGCATCAAATGGTGTATCAATGATTTCTGGAATTAATTCTCACAACTGGTTTGGAGGTATTATTAACATTAACAAAAAATTTGATAAGTTAACGTTAGATGCAGGTATTGATTATAGAACTTATAAAGGAATTCATGTTAGAAATGTTAACAATTTGCTAGGAGCAGATTATTATAAAGATGCAAGAAATGTGAATAACAATCCGTTTTATACAAATCAAACCTTTGCGGCATCGCCATCTTTAAATCCTTTTTTTAACGCTACAAAAAACACCATAGTTGACAGGGATTGGGATGGTTTGGTGAATTGGATTGGAGGATTTGCACAAGCGGAATATGCTACAGAAAAATTAACCGCTTTTGTACAAGGAGCTATTTCTAATCAAGATTTTCAAAGAGTAGACAGGTTTTTATATACAAATGTAGATCCAATTCAAACATCAGAAAAACAAAATAGGTTAGGTGGAAATATCAAATTAGGAGCCAATTACAATGTTAATGACAAGCATAATGTATTTGCTAATGTTGGTTATTATTCTAGACAACCATTTATTGATGCAATTTTTCCTAATAGCAGAAACTTAGTTAATGACGACGTTGTTAATGAAAAAATACTAGGTATTGAAGCTGGTTACGGATTTAGATCTTCTAAATTTAATGCTAACGTAAATGTTTATAGAACACAATGGGACGATAGATTTACAAGTAGAGGAGATACTGCGCCAACCAATCCTCAAGGTTATTTTGTGTTCAACGGGGTTAGCCAATTACATCAAGGAGCAGAATTTGACTTTAATTATAAACCAATTTCTACATTAAGAATTAACGGTATGTTTTCAATTGGAGATTGGTCTTACAAAGGAGAATCAACGGGCGATACATTCAACAATCAAAATGAAATTATTGCAACAGGTACTACAGTTTATTTAGATAATGTTAAAGTAGGAAGTGCTGCGCAATTAACTTCATCACTTGGATTGGATTATGAATTTTTACCAAAATTTAAGTTCAACATTACCGGAAATTATTATGATAAATTGTATGCCGATATTAATCCTGCAAGTTTCAGTAATCCAATAAACAAAGGAACTTTACAATTACCATCTTATTACGTTTTTGATGCTGGTTTAAACTATAAATTAGCTGTAGGGAGTGATAAAAAAGATTCAGTTAGTTTAACATTAAATGTAGATAACTTATTTGATGAATTTTTTATTTTAGAGTCACAAACTAATATTTTTGCAGATGATGTTGCTACTGGTGGTCAAACATACAACCAGTTGGGCAGAACATACAATGGAGTAGCTGATGCTAACAGAGTATGGTTTGGTTTTGGTAGAACTTGGAACTTCGGAATTAGTTACAACTTCTAATAATTTTTTTATTACATTAAAAACGGCATCTTAACATTAAGATGTCGTTTTTTTTATGTTTTTTTTTTATATTTGAAACTTAAAATAATTATCATGTACACATTTTTACAAAAATTTCATTCAGGGTGGGCTTATTTAGCTTTGTTCGCACTTACAATTGCAGTAGTTAACGCTTTAGTTGGTTATTTTTCAAACAAAGAATTTACAGCAAAAGACAGAAAAATTGCTCTAATTGCTTTAATCACAATTCATATTCAACTACTTGTTGGACTTATTTTATATTTTGTTTCGCCACTAGGCAAAGCAAGTTTAGGTAATATGAAGCATGCCGCCTTACGGTTAACTTCAGTGGAGCACCCATTAATTAACATTATTGCTGTTGTTTTAATTACAATTGGTTGGTCTAAACATAAAAAACTAATCGATAGCAAATCAAAATTTAAAACCTTTGCTATTTTTTACACTTTAGGATTGATTTTAATTTTGGCTAGAATCCCTTGGCATTTGTGGTTTGCTAAATAAGCGTATAAGTTATATGCCTTTAAATTATTTAAAATGCCATCCAGCGAAGTAATTTCCAAAATAAAAAAATATGAAAAAGAATTTAATTTATTTGTTTTCGTTTCTTTTTTTACTTGTCGGACTATCAAGTTTTACAAAATCATTTGATTCCAAAGTAAAGAAAGAAAAAAACAAGCAACAACAAGATACTACCAAAACAAACAAAGCTTTATCAACTCAAGAAGCCGATACCGCAATTGTATATAAAGGGAAATTTAAACCTTTTAAAAATAAGGCTCACGCCTCTTACTATAATGATAAATTTAACGGACGTCGCACTGCAAGCGGAAAAATTTACGATAAAAATAAACTCACCGCTGCACACAAAAAACTTCCTTTCGGATCGATTGTAAGAGTTACAAACGAAGCCAATGGAAAATCAGTAATAGTTGAAATTACAGATAGAGGCCCTTTTGTAAAAGGACGTGAAATAGATTTATCCAGAAAAGCCTTTATGACCATTACAGAAAATAAAAATACTGGAAGAGTAATTGCATCAATTGAACTTTTGCAAAAATAATAGTATAATCATTTACCAGCTACCAAAAGGGTTTTTACTCAAATACGAATTGTAGTATCTAGTATCATTAGTTACCTCTTTGCCCAACCAATTCGGCAGTGAAAACTCTTCGGTTTCAGCTTGTAGTTCTATTTCTGCCATGATCAACCCTTTATTTTCTCCCTCAAAAACATCAACCTCATAGATATGATTACCAACAGGTACCTCATGTCTGATTTTTTCAACAACGCCTTTTTCACAAAGCGACAAAAGTAGTTGAGCATCTTCAAGACTTATTTCTTTTTCCCATTCCAATCTGGACAATCCACTTACGCTGCTTTTTCCTTTAATGGTAATATAACCCGTGTCATTTTTTATCCGAATTCGTACCGTTCTTTCAGGTACCGAACTCAAATAACCTTGAGCAATTTTGTTTTGCCTAATGCTTTCTAATTTAAAAGCTTCTGAAAGCACCAAAAATTTTCTTTCTATCTCAATCATGTCAAATGCATTTTAGACCATAAAAATACTATAATTTAACCTCAAATACGCTTTTCATTACTATTTTTGTATCATGAATCCCGAAATACTACAACGAAAAATAATTCATGTCGATATGGATGCATTTTATGCCTCTGTAGAACAAATGGATTTTCCTGAATTAAAAGGAAAGCCTCTTGCTGTGGGCGGTAGTGAAATTCGTGGTGTTGTATCGGCAGCAAGCTATGAAGCCAGAAAATTCGGAGTCAGAAGCGCCATGAGCGGTGTGCAAGCAGCAAAAAATTGTCCCGAACTTATTTTTGTAAAACCCCGATTTGATCGCTACAAAGAAATATCCCAAAAAATCAGAAAAATATTCCATGATTATACCGATCTCGTTGAACCACTGTCTTTAGACGAAGCCTACCTTGACGTAACTACAAACAAAAAAGGAAACCCAAGCGCATCGCTTATTGCTCATGAAATTAGAACCCGAATTTTTACCGAAGTCGGACTCACCGCTTCGGCAGGTATTTCAATCAACAAGTTTGTAGCTAAAATTGCCAGCGATTATAACAAACCCAACGGTCAAAAAACCGTAACCCCCGACGAGGTAGAAACCTTTTTAGAAAATCTAGATATCAAAAAGTTTTATGGAATTGGAAAGGTTACCAAAGAAAAAATGTACCAACACGGCATATTTACAGGCAAAGACCTCAAATCTAAATCACTCGATTACCTAGAAAAAAACTTCGGAAAAAGCGGCGCATTTTATTACAATATCGTGCGAGGCACACACAACAGCGAAGTGAAACCCAACCGAATTTCAAAATCAGTTGCCGCCGAGCATACCTTTAACGAAAACCTCACTTCCGAAATATACATGCAACAACGCTTGGAGCAAATAGCATCCGAACTTGAACGAAGACTAAAAAAACACAACATATCGGGCAAAACCGTCACCCTAAAAATAAAATACAGCAACTTTACCACCCAAACCAGAAGTAAAACCTTACCTTATTTTATTTCCGACAAAGGTCTCCTTGCTGAAACCGCCAAGGACCTTTTGTACCAAGAACGCATGAAAGAATCTGTCAGATTACTCGGAATTTCAGTCAGTAATTTAAATACCGAAATCAAAAAAACAGTTGTAGTTCAACTTAAATTCCAATTTTAAAGCCAAATGTTTTAGTAAAAGCACCCAATTTTTTCATAGGCTATTTTGTCCCGTTTTGAAGTGTTTGGAAGGAGCTAAACTTGATAAGCAGTTTTTTCTGAAGAAAAAATTAAGAAATTTAGAAAATTCAATCAAACACACATTTCACAAATTATGTGTGCTTTTTAATGCAACTTAATTCCTTACTAGTTTTAAAAAATCAATACAAATTTTCATAAATCAACTTTTATGCAAATACTTCTTTCAATACATCAAGTGATTTTGGTTTTCTGAAGCCATCGAGATGGATAGAGTAATAGTCTAAAAGTAATTGCAATAGTAGCTGTCTTTCTGTACCAGAAAATTGTTTTTGGTTGCCGTCAAACTTGAGAAGAAGTAGTTTTTTGAACAAAAAAGTATGGTGTTCAGACATACACTGTAATCCTTGGAACAGCGTAAAACTCCCTTCGTTTATGTTAAAAAAAGGCAAGTCAATAGTTGAAATATCAGGGTAAAACCCAAGGAATTTTGTTAATTCAATAAGCAAAAGCAAATGAAAGTTTTGAGGTTCATCATGGGTGTCCAACCAAGTTAAAGCGGTTTCTAAAAATAGGAATAAATCTTCATTTCGTTCTTCTTCTTGAATGCAATTACTTAAAACTTCAGATAGAAAAATGACAATAGTACTTTTGTAAATATCATTGTTTATGGTTTGATAAGGGTAGGCAATTTTTATTTCTTTAAAATGATTTAATGTCCCTTTGTTTTTGTGATTAGCCTCAATTTCAAGGACTGTTAGAGGCTGAAAATAGGCTATTTTTTGGTTTGATTTTTTGGATGAAAACGCATTGGGAATAAAATAGGTTTTTACACCATCTTGTTGGGTATAGCATTTGGCTATGAGTCCTTTTTCTTGGTATTTTAAAGATGATAAAACGATGGCTTTGGTTTTTATTAGCATTTTGCGAATTTATTTTTATATCGATCTAAAAATTTCACTTCAATAAAAAACCAAGAAAAATAGGCAAGTAAAAGCGTCAGAGAAAGAATCATTAAGCTGGAAATATAAGGGTTAAATTTTTCAAATAAATCATATTGTTTAAAAATTTGAATAATAGGGAAATGAAATATATATACTCCATATGTAAAATCTCCATATTTTCCAAAGTTATTCAAGAAGGGTAAATTATAAGCCAAGATAATAATTAAAAGACCTAGACTAAACGGAAATAAGTAGAGGTTGTATTGATATTGTAGCAATAAAAACAAAGCAATAGCAAAATAAAGTAGTTGTTTATTGTATTTTTGTACTAGTTGAAAATTGAAAAACAAAAGCATACCCACTGAAAAATACGACATATAACCAGGTAATTGTTTTGCAATTAGTGGAAGATTATAATAATTTGTAAATATCTGAAAATATATAATTGATAAAAAATATATGATACTTAATAAAACTGTTTTATTTTTAAATTTATTAAATAGAAAAAATAGAATTGGAATTGTTGCATAAAATCCTTCTTCAATTTTTAAAGTCCATAATGCACCATTTACAGGGCAAAAAAGATTGTTTTCAAAAACCCCGGGCAAACAAGGTTGCATAAAATTCATAAAAAGGAGGTTCCATCCTACGTATTTATAAGTATTTTCATTTAAAAAATATGTCGTGGTATCCAAACTAGAAACTAAAGATAGCAGTAGAGCCGAGCTTACTATTACAAAAATGTATGCAGGTAAAATTCTTTTAGCTCGCTTTATAAAATATTGTTTTACAGATGAACAATTTGTATAACTTCGGGCAATTAAAAAGCCACTCATTACAAAAAAGGCTTTCACAGCAATATCCGAACTAAATATTTGTGATAAAAAATGTAATTCATTTTGCATTGACAATTCTGCCAAATGACAAAAAAGGATAGTACTCGCAAAAAACAATCTTAAAAAATCAAAAGCGTTTTTTTCTAACATGGTTATCTAATAATCATTACTTTTTTTACTGTCGTGTCAAGCCCGTCTTGGCTAGCAACAAGTATTATATATACACCCGATGCTACTTTGTGTTTGCCAAAAGCAGTTGTATCCCATTCTATAGTGCCTCCATCAGAAGTTGTTTCGTGAACTAAATTGCCTTCAACATCTGTTATTTTTACATTAGCTTTTGATGTGAGTCCTGCAATTTTTACATTCCCTGTAAATTCGGGGCGAACAGGGTTTGGGTACGCATAAACGCTATCTAAAGAATCGCTTGGTTTGGTTGCCGTGCCCTTGTAAGAAACTAAACCTTTGTCTGTTGCAAAAAAAACTTCGCCTGTAACGCCGTCTATTTCTATATCAATGACATTATCGCTTGGTAGCGATGAATTTTCTTTGGTAAAATGATGAATAGTTTCTTGACCGTTTGAAGACACTAAAAACACGCCTGCATCTGCTGTAGAAACCCATTTTCGGTTGGCACCATCAACGGCAATATCTAAAATAAATTGTTCGTAAAAAAGTTCTTGTGCCAAACCATCTTCCAAAATAATGATCGGTTTTGTTTCTATTTCGTCTTGTGATACAAATTGATCTACACTTGAAATAATTCGCAATCCCTTTGAGGTTCCAATCCAAGCTTGATTTCGGTTGTCTATCGCAACACATCTAACATCTAATGAAGGTAAATTTCCTGATGTGTTATCCGTAATTTGCATCGATTTATTTAAAGTCTCGTTAAAAATTACCAAACCACTGGTTATAGTTGTAAGCCATTTTGAATTGTTTTTATCAATTGTTGGAACACCATAGCTTTCGTTTATGGGAACTGGTATTACTTGTGATAAGTCATATGAGGCCCATGATCCGTCAGTTTTCATTACTTTTAAACCTTTTTGAATTAAACAATTTGTCATCCAAAGATTTCCGTTGGAGTCATAAACGGGTCCATTTATTCGGATGTCGATATAATTTGGATCGGAACCCAAAGATTCAAGTCCGTTTGTACCAGTATTGGTATGATTATAAAGAATTGTTGGCACATCATTTACTACTTTTAACAAACCTGAAAAATAGGAACTAATATAAATTTCGTTCACTTTTGTGGGATGAACGGCAATGCTAGATAACGACCTTGCACCAAACAAACTAGAATAGGGAATTAACTTCCAACCGTTTGTTTCTGTAAATTTACTTATAGGGTATTTTCCTGGACCTGTATAGTCAACATAAGGATTGTAGGTTCGGGTGTATTTGCCATAAACAGCCCACAAAGCGTTTGTTGCCTTTTTTACTCTAAAAACGGAATTCATAAAAGGACCATTGGGTAAATTTACTTCAAAACTTGTTGGGTTGGAAAGTGTAGAAGAAAGCACTCCATTTTCATTAGTTCCAATAAAAATTGTATTTTGTATGACCGTTGCGCAAGTAAAAGTTACTGACGCAGCAGTATATTGATTGGCGGCAATCTGTGCCACCTGCTGAAACAAATTGTTAAATACATACACATGATTGGTTGTGGTAACAATTAAATAATCGCCTGAGGATCGGATGTCTTTAAACTCATCATTAATAGAAGCAATTTCAACTATTGAACTACCTGCAAATCGGTAAAGTCTTCCGTTGCTATTAAAACCTGTGAGTGCACCGTTAAAAGTGCATCCGCCAAGCCAATTAACCGGATCAAAAACTTGCCATTGGTTATAATCAACAAGATTTGGATTGGAAATGGATGCTTTTTTTATTCCTTGACTATCGGTAAAAGCATATAATTCATTATTTAAAATTGCTGTTTGATAAACCTTTACCGTACTGCCACCATTTCCTATATAAAAAGTGTCTCCAAATTCATTGGTGGTTTGATTAAATGTTGAAATACCGTAATCGCACGCTAAATATACATTGTTTTGAAATTCGGTAAAGTGATTTATTTTTTTAATAAAAGGTGAAACGGGTAACTCTTCAACTATCCCGTTTTTGGTTAAAAAATTTCCTTCTTGGTTTTTGATTAATAACAATCCGTTGTTATTGCCTATAAATGTTTTTTGTGAAGTTTCGCTATAATATAATGCAGATATTGTTTCGGCTTTTAGTCCGTCAACTGAATTGATGGTGCTTAAATTATTAGTGTTCAGATTTTTTGAAAAAATGGCGTTTTCAGTCGCAGCATAAAATGCTTCGTTTGATTGTGAAATAGCAGTAACTTGATTGTATGAAAAATACCCTTGCCAAACTTGATTGTTTTGAGCATTTACATAGATGAAAATAAAAATGAATAGTTGAGCAATTTGTTTTTTGAACATAATAAATAAATCGATTTTACAAATATAAAACAAAACGCTAAAAAACGGTTTTTAATATAAACAAAAAAAACCTTCTCAATTTCTTGAGAAGGCTAATGATTATTTAAAAATAAATTATACTATTCCTTGAGCTAACATAGCATCAGCAACTTTGACAAAACCAGCAATGTTGGCACCTTTAACGTAATTAACATATCCGTCTTCTTCAGTTCCATATTTTTTACATTGGTTATGTATGCCTACCATAATGTCTTTTAAACGTTGGTCAACCTCTTCACTAGTCCAATTTAAACGGATTGAGTTTTGGGTCATTTCCAGTCCTGATGCTGCTACACCACCAGCATTTGCAGCTTTGCCTGGCGCAAATAGTACTTTGTGGTTTACAAATTGTTTGATAGCATCAAGTGTACAAGGCATGTTTGCGGCTTCTGTAACACAAATTACGCCGTTTGCAATTAATTTTTTGGCATCTTCTTCATTCAATTCATTTTGGGTTGCGCACGGAATTGCAATATCCACTTTTACTTCCCAAACGCTTTTGCCTTTATGAAATTCGGCAGTTGGATATTTTTCCAAGTAAGCTTCAGCTTTGTTATCGCCACGGGCTCTTAACTCGAGCATAAATTCAATTTTATCGCCAGAAATTCCGTCTTTGTCATAAATGTATCCATCAGGACCAGAAATAGTTACCACTTTTCCACCCAATTCGTTTACTTTTAGTGCTACTCCCCAAGCTACGTTACCAAAACCTGAAATTGCAACGGTTTTTCCTTTAATTTCGTGACCAATTGTGCGCAACATTTGTTCGGTAAAATACACTACGCCATAACCAGTTGCTTCAGGGCGAATGAGTGAACCCCCGTAAGCGATTCCTTTTCCGGTTAATACTCCTGTAAACTCATTTTTGATGCGTTTATATTGTCCAAATAGGTAACCAATTTCTCTTGCGCCAACACCAATATCTCCGGCAGGTACGTCAAGATCTGGGCCAATATGACGACATAATTCAGTCATGAATGATTGGCAAAAACGCATAATTTCTGAATCTGATTTTCCTTCTGGGTCAAAATCAGACCCTCCTTTTCCACCGCCCATAGGCAAAGTGGTTAAACTATTTTTGAATACTTGCTCAAAAGCTAAGAATTTTAGAACGGAAAGATTTACGGTATGATGAAAACGAATACCTCCTTTGTAAGGTCCAATTGCGGAGTTCATTTGTATTCTGAAACCTCTGTTTACTTGAATCTCACCAGCATCGTCAACCCATGGAACTCTGAAAATGATGGAGCGTTCAGGTTCGGCAATTCGTAACAAAAGGTTTTTACCATCATATTTTGACCTTTCAGAAATGAATGGGATAACGGTTTCTGCAAATTCTTTAACTGCTTGAATAAATTCTGGCTCGTTTGGATTTTTGGCTTCAACTAAAGCCATAAATTGATTGATTTTTTCTTCCATTTTTTAACAATTTTGTCAAATTTCAATTAACTATTTATTAATTTTCCTTTTTAAGAAAACGTTTTCGTAATTTAGAGCAAAGATACATTTTATAAAAATATAGTTTGCTTTTTTTTGAAATTCTCAGTATTTTTATTTTTTTATCATAAATTTTTGTCAAATGTAAAACAAACAACTAGTTTTTTATGTGTTTATTGATTTTATTCTATTAATTTTTTATTTTTTATTTATATATCATCATTATTCTATAAAAAATTAAAATAAATTGTATTATTGTTTCTCTGCCTATTTAAAAACAATAATAACAATAACTGTATCTATTAAACAGATTTAAATCAATTTTTTAAAATTAATTTTTATCGGAAACTTAAAATTTAGAACGTAAATAAACAGAATATCGTATTTGCGAAAACCTTTTGGCGGGTAAATGAAAACTCAAAAGTTAGGAAATCACACAAAACTTATAGACTTATCCCGTTTGTAAATGTTACTTCAAGTTTTGAATTACTTACTGTTAGTGATTGCAAATTTAATTTACCTATTTTTGCGGTTCAAAATTAGATTGAGGAAAATGGACAAAATTTACTACCTAGCTTCGTGCGACACGTGCCGAAAAATTATAAAATCATTACCAAATTGCGATAGTTTGACTTTTCATGACATCCGTCAAAATCCGATTTCGGAGGAAGATTTGGAACAAATGTATTTGTTGGCGGGTAGTTATGAAGCATTATTTAGTAAAAAAGCGCAGTTGTATAAATCGCTTGGACTAAAGGATAAAAATCTTACAGAGCTTGATTTTAAAAAATATCTTTTGGAGCATTATACTTTTTTGAGTCGCCCTGTTTTTATTATTAACAATAAGATTTATATTGGCAATAGCCAAAAAAATATTTTGGAGGTAACCAAAGTTTTGAGCTAATGACAAAAAGAAATTTTGCAATTATTGGGGCAACAATTGTTTCGCTAATATATGGTGTTACATTTTCTATCGCTAAAGATGTAATGCCGCTATTCATTCAGCCATTCGGGTTTATTGTGTTGCGTGTATTGGGTGCTACATTGTTGTTTTGGTTAATTTCTTTGTTTACACCCAAAGAAAAAATAGCCCCATCGGATTACCTTCGAATTACTGCAGCTGCTTTTTTTGGGGTTGCTTTTAATATGCTTACTTTTTTTAAAGGGCTAAGCTATACATCGCCAATTATTAGTGCTGTTTTAATGGTAACATCGCCTATTTTGGTGCTTATTTTTTCAACAATTATAGTTAAGGAAAAGCTTCAACCCAAAAAAGTGATAGGTATTATTCTTGGGCTTTCGGGTGCTACTATTCTTATTCTTTATGGCAAAAAGTTGGCTAGTATGCCAAATGCTATGTTAGGGAATTTTTTGGTATTTATCAATGCTGTTTCGTATGCTTTTTACCTTATTATTGTTAAAAAATTAATGGATAAATACAATGCTTTTACTTTTGTAAAATGGATTTATACCATTGGTTTTTTAATGGTGCTGCCTTTTGGATGGTCCGAAATTGAACAGGTAGTATGGAACAGTATTCCAACTGATATTTATTACAAAATTGGTTTTGTGGTTTTATTTTCAACATTTTTTACCTACTTGCTCAACTTACTGTCTATGAGACAATTGTCGCCAACAACTGTTGCGGTATTTATGTATTTACAGCCTTTGTTTGCAACTATTTTTGCAATTAGTATGGGTAAAGACAGTTTAGATGCTGTAAAAATTGGATCAGCACTTTTAGTTTTTCTTGGAGTGTATCTGGTTGTACTAAAAAAATCATAAAAGGATACACTATTTAATGTAACGATCTAACCATTTCATAGTTTACAATTAATGCAAGTGAAATTGACTTTTAAAATTCAAATTACCCTTGACCTCTCTTTTATTTTCCTACATCAAAGGGTTGTTCCACATCCCAATTGGCGCGTACATCAATTTGTTTTGGAAAATAAATAACTTCCTCAGCTTGGCGTTTTTCTAGAAAACTTCCGGTGTCCCAAATTTGATTTTTATTGTCATCATAAATCAATCGAAGTGTGAAAAGTTGCGGTTCCACTAAATCAAAATTTAGTGCAGTTTCTTTGTCTGATGTAGCACTAGCAATGATTTTTCCGTCAGGATTTGTTAGTTCAACAATTACTGGAAAACGTTTTACATTTTCCAACTTTACACGTAAATTTCCATAATCGGTTTCCACTTTTGTAACAAAACTATAGTCTAGTGTGTCGTTTTGTTTGCCATTAAAATCCACAATTGCACCAGGAAAAAGGGTAATTTTATATTTTTCCAAAGGTTGTTTCTCAAAATCAAAATAAACCTTCTGATTGTAAGGATCATGTTCGGTTGTAAACTTTACATTGGTTGAATCTTTGCGAATAAATTTAATTTTTGAGGCATCAATTTTTTCAATAAACGAGTTAGATTGCACCGCAAATCGATTTCTAAAATGCAACACATCACTGCGTTCATTACCAATTGACAAACTGTCTTTTTTCTGGTCTTTTACCTTCAAGGCAAAAGTTTTTTTGAATTTTCCGTTAACAACTTCCACTGCCAACGAATCATTTTTTTGAGCTTTAAACCAAATGTTTAACGAGTCTTTTGAGGCTAATTTAGTCACCTTAAACGGAATTTTTTCAACACCTTTTTTCAACTCAATTTTCACATCCTTTGGGTTTCCTTCATAGCCCAAAGTAATTCGGTTGCCCGATGCCTGAACTGCGTTTACTGCCTTAAAAGCAAGTTCTTCTTTAAACAATTCTATTTCATACAAGGTGTCATTTGGAATCGAAATAACCTCTTTTTGAAAACCTATTTTATCCGTCTTTGGGTCAAATTTGTTGTTCCCATTTACATCCTTCATAGCAACCAATTGGTACTTTCCTTCTTTGATGTTTTCCAATTTAACCAATTTTAAACTATCTAAAGTACTTGTTAAATATCGTGGAACTTCCTTGTAAACAATTGAATCTGAATAACTTGCGTTTATTTCATACAGCATAACAGAAACATAATTATCTACTTTATCATTATATGCATCTTTAACTTTTGCATTCAAAACCAACGAGTCAATGTACTTTCCGGTCGAAAAAACGTACTTAAACTGTTCAAATTTATTGCCTTCATTATTATCCTCAATACTATTTCCAAAATTAAAACTGTATGTGGTGTTTTCCAATAACGTATCGTACAATTTTATAGCAATAGTTTTACTCGCCGAATAGGGTAAAATGGAAGGTGTTTTTTTCATTGGTGGCGAAACAATCAGTTGTTTAGTCACGTTTTTCAGCTTTACATATTCGTCAAAAACCAATTCAATTTCATTTCCTTTAAAATTTGTAGCGTAGTTTTTGGGGAAACTCGTTTTCAATACTGGCGCCAAAGTATCCTTTGCTCCACCCGTAATAGTACCTCTTTTGGCACATCCAATTTGTGTTAGTAAACCCAACAACATTACTATAATTACTGCTTTTTTCAACATCAATTTCTGTTTTTATAATGGCAAAATAACAACTATATTTAGTATATCAAAAACAATTTAAGAAAAATATAAGTCATTTTTTTTTATGAAGCTATTCCTGCTATTCGCTATAGCCCTCGTACAGATTGCTTTTTTTCTTACATACCACAAGAGCTCCTGCGTCGCTTTGTGCTATTTAGAAAAAAATAGCAATCTGTTACTCGGGGCTGCCGCTTCCATCAGGGCTAAAAAATTTCTAATAAATTCCTAGTTTCCATACTATTGCTAACTATAAATGAGCCGCTGCCATACATACAATACTTAACTTTGCGCCAGGAATAGAAAGTAAAGCCTTGCCACAAGCTTCAAGCGTTGCGCCAGTTGTAATGACATCATCAATCAACAAAAAATGTTTATTGTCCATTTTTTCATTAACTGTAACAGTAAATCCTTTTTCGGCTAAATCACTTCGTTCAATAAGGTTTTTGCGCACTTGGGTTTCTGTATGTACCGTTCTAAAAAGTAATTGATTATTTAAAGGCACTTCCAAGCTATCAGCCAAGGCTTTCCCAAAAGTAACTACTTGATTATAACCGCGTTGTTTTTCCCTTTTTTTATGCAAGGGTACAGGAATAATTACATCTATATTTTTCAATACTTGGGCATTTTTTAACTCATGCCCGTACCACAAACCAAGTGCGGTTCCAATTTCTTGATGCCCTCTGTATTTCAAGTTATGTATCATTTCTTGCACAATGCTTTTTTTATGAAAATATAATAAAGCACCCACAAATTCAACATCCAAACGACCATAAAATTTTTCCATAACATCTTTATTATCCAAAAAGTGATGTTGTGTAAGTGGTAATTCATGACGGCATACAGTACATATTACATACTCCGAACTCAAAAGAAAGGCATGGCATCCAGCGCAAACTTTAGGGTAAAACAAATTTAGCAGGTGGTTTATCATATATTTGGCTTTTATACAATTTGGCAATTAATTAGGTATTAAATTTAAAAAAAATGGATTACCATGAACTATTTTTTTGTACTTTTTTTAAACTTATTTATTTATCCAAAAAACACTGCTTCAAACTATGTACTTTGTACAAAAAATTAAAAAAAATTAAAAAAACAACCCTTTTTACCTTTACAATACTGCTTCTTTTTATATTTTTGCAAAATGGCAAAACAAGAAGATTTATTTAAGAATGTAATTTCGCATGCAAAAGAGTACGGATTTATTTTTCCGTCAAGCGAAATTTATGATGGTTTAAGTGCAGTATATGATTACGCACAAAACGGTGTTGAATTAAAGAAAAACATCCGCGAATACTGGTGGAAGGCAATGGTGCAAATGCACGAAAACATTGTTGGACTAGATGCCGCAATACTAATGCATCCAACAACTTGGAAAGCATCTGGACACGTGGACGCATTTAACGACCCATTAATTGACAACAAAGATTCGAAAAAAAGATACCGTGCCGATGTTTTAATTGAAGACTATGCCGAAAAGCTAAACCTGAAGGCAAAGAAAGAAATTGACAAAGCTCGTGAGCGTTTTGGTGCCTCTTTTGACGAAGAACAGTACAAAACGACCAACCCAAGAGTAATGGAATACCTTGCAAAGGAAAGAGAAATTCTAGAGCGAATGGGGCGTTCTCTAGGTGCTGGAGATCTAGAAGATGTAAAAGCGCTTATTGAAGAGTTAGAAATTGCGTGTCCAGACAGCGGTTCTAGAAATTGGACTGATGTAAAGCAATTTAACCTTATGTTTGGCACAAAGCTTGGTGCATCGGCTGAAAGTGCCATGGATCTTTACCTAAGACCAGAAACAGCACAAGGTATTTTTGTAAATTTCTTGAACGTTCAAAAATCGGGAAGAATGAAAATTCCTTTCGGAATTGCACAAACTGGAAAAGCCTTTAGAAATGAAATCGTAGCGCGTCAGTTCATCTTCAGAATGAGAGAATTTGAACAAATGGAAATGCAATTTTTTGTAAAACCAGGCGAAGAAATGAAGTACTACGACTATTGGAAAACAACCCGATTAAACTGGCACCTTTCTCTTGGTTTAGGTAAAGAAAACTACCGTTTTCATGACCACGAAAAACTAGCTCATTACGCGAATGCAGCTGCCGATATCGAGTTTAATTTCCCTTTTGGATTTAAAGAATTGGAAGGTATTCACTCCCGAACTGATTTTGATTTAAAAGCACACGAACAATTTTCAGGCAAAAAATTACAATATTTTGACAATGAGTCCAATTCTAATTATACTCCTTATGTGGTTGAAACTTCTGTAGGATTGGACAGAATGTTCTTGGCAGTTTTTTCTAATTCATTGAAAGAAGAAACCCTAGAAGACGGTTCAACAAGAACGGTTTTACAACTACCATCTGTTTTGGCTCCAACCAAAGCTGCGGTTTTACCTTTAGTAAAAAAAGATGGTTTGCCAGAAGTAGCACAAAGTATTATTGATGAATTGAAATGGGATTTCAACGTTGCATACGACGAAAAAGACGCCGTTGGACGCCGTTACAGAAGGCAAGATGCCTTAGGAACTCCTTTTTGTATTACTGTTGACCATCAAACATTGGAAGACAAAACAGTTACTATCAGACACCGCGATTCAATGAAACAGGATCGAGTTGCAATTGCTGACTTAAGAGATATAATCAATAACGAAGTTTCCATGAGAAATTGGTTAATGAAAACAGTTTAATTCAAAAAAAAGCTTCTCAATAGAGAAGCTTTTTTTTTCATATTATTTTTATACTTAAAATCTATATCCAAATGTGATGCCGCCACGTCCAACAAAGGTGGTGTCGTAAAAATCATTTTTGTCAGAATTGGTTAAATTTCTTCCTATTCCAGCTCCAATTTCAAAAATAAATCCGTTTTTCGAAACCCATTTACCTCCTAGTCCAAAACCAACGGCAAAATTGGTATATGATTCGCTGGTTGTTGATTCTATATAACTATTTGTGGCAGGAAAGTAAATATAATCATATATTTCTGGTTTAACAGAATTTATCATGGTAAACCCTTCTGCATAAAACCCAGAGGCTGGTTTTTTGCCAAAAAAATGACGGTAATAAGGCGTTAATTGAAATTTTGAGGTGATGCTTTCATCAATTGCAAAACCCATCGACACCCCAAATGAAGATTCATCATTAATAATTCGTTCGTAAGAAAATTCAGGAAACCCAGTTAAAAGAAGTAAGCCATTTCCCTTTAATTCGTTCTTAGGAATACTAGTTGCATCATTGGTTTGGCTATAACCAAAGGAAGCAATAAATATACTAAATAAAAAAACTGCTTTTTTCATATATGTTGTTTTAGTTTGTTTCAAAAGTAGAAAAAAAACTTATTTTAAATGTTGTAATAACTAATTTTAACTAAATCAAATTCTTAGCTACTAAGTATTCTGCAATTTGGATGGTGTTGGTTGCAGCTCCTTTTCGTAAATTATCTGCTACTATCCACATATTTAAGGAGTTGGGCTGGCTTTCATCTCTTCTTATTCTTCCTACAAAAACGTCGTCTTTTCCTTGTGCAAACAATGGCATAGGGTAGCTATATTCCGCAGTATTGTCTTGTACAATTACCCCGTCAGTTGCTGCCAAAATAGATCGGACTTCGTTAATGTCAAAATCGTTAGAAAACTCAACATTTACAGCCTCACTGTGTCCCCCAACAATAGGTACTCGAATTGCGGTTGCGGTTACAGCTATAGTTTTATCGTTTAGGATTTTTTGGGTTTCGCGCACCAATTTCATCTCTTCTTTAGTGTATCCGTTTTCTTCAAAGCTATCGCATTGCGGAATAGCATTTCTATGGATCGGATATTTATAAGCCATTTCGCCGTCTATGTTTGCATATTCGTTTTCAAGCTGACGAACTGCTTTTACGCCAGTACCTGTAATGGATTGGTAGGTAGAAACAATGACTCTTTTGATGTTGTATTTTTTGTGTAATGGAGCTAACACCATCACCATTTGAATGGTTGAACAATTGGGGTTAGCTATTATTTTATCCTCTTTTGTTAATTGGTCTGCATTGATTTCTGGTACAATTAATTTTTTAGTTGGATCCATTCTCCAAGCCGATGAATTGTCTATAACGGTTGTGCCTGCTGCGGCAAATTTTGGTGCCCACTCCAACGAGGTGTCGCCACCTGCTGAAAACAACGCAACATCAGCTTTCATATCAACTGCTGTTTGCATGCCTACAACCTTATATTTTTTTCCGTTGTATTCAATTTCTTTGCCAACTGATTTCTCAGAAGCTACAGGAATTAATTCGGTTACAGGAAAATTTCTTTCTGATAATACTTGAAGCATTACTTCGCCAACCATGCCGGTTGCACCTACAACAGCAACTTTCATACTAAATATTTTAATTATTAATAAGTACAAAAGTAATTAGAAAACAAATTAGTTTCTACAGATTCCTTAAAAAAAGAAAAATCCCGCAAAATTTACGGGATTGACTTGGATTAAATAATCTAATTGCGTTTATTTTTTTAATAAATCTCTAATTTGAGTTAGTAATTCTTCTTGAGAAGGCCCTGCTGGTGCAGCCACTTCTTCTTGTTTCTTTTTAGCTTTTTCAACCCCTCTTAAAACCATAAAGATAAAGAATGAAATAACTACAAAATTAAGAATAGCTTGGATTAGATTACCATAAGTCAATATGGCCGCTCCTGCTTTTTTTGCCAGTTCAATGTTTTCATAACTATTTCCGTCTAATGAAATAAATTTTGTTGTAAAATCAACACCACCTGTTAACAAACCGATAATTGGCATAATGATATCATCAACTGCCGACCCAATAACTTTACCAAATGCACCACCAATAACAACGGCAGTGGCTAAACTTAAAACATCACCTTTCATTAACGATGCTTTGAAATCTGAAAAAATCCCCATTTTTTTAAATTTTAAATGATTAATAATTACAAATATATTAATTTAAAACAAATCAGATGTTTACTCTCTATAAAAAATTCGTTTTACTCGTTGCGAAATACTGGTTAATACTTCATAAGGAATGGTGTGCAATTGTTTTGCAATTTGATTCACTGTAGGATTTTTACCAAAAATAATTACTTCATTACCTTCTTTACATTCAATATCGGTAACATTTACCATTAGCATATCCATACAAATATTTCCAATAATTTTGGCGGGTTTATTTTTAATTAAAACATATCCGTTTTCGTTACCCAATTGCCTTGAAATCCCGTCGGCATATCCAATTGGAATAGTGGCAACCTTAGTGGTTTTGGTGGCTATAAAATGACGCCCATAACCCACACTTTCGTCTTTTTGTATAGTTCTGATTTGGGAAATAACGGATTTTAGTGTTCCTACAATCTCAAGAGATTTTTGCTCCTCAACATCGTTGGAAACACCGTATAAACCAATGCCTAAGCGAACCATATCATATTGTGCGGTTGTAAAATTTGAAATTCCTGACGTATTTAACAAATGCCTTATAGGAGCGTAGCCCAATGCGTTAATTAAAAGGGTTGACATGGTTTCAAATTGTGCTACTTGGTTTAAAGTAAAATGGAGTAACTTTAAATCATCACTTGCCGCTAAATGAGATAAAATACTTTGGACTTTTATGCAAGTGTGATTAGTAAGAATTGAAATTAATTGAGGTATATCACTTTCTTGAAAGCCCAAACGATGCATTCCCGTGTCTAATTTTATATGAATAGGAAATTGCTTTAATTTTTTGGCTTTTGCCAATTTAATAAAAGCTTCTAACCCTTTGAACGAATAAATTTCAGGCTCTAACTGATGTTGAATGATTGATAAAAAACTTGTTGTTTCGGGATTCATTACCATAATGGGCAAGGTAATTCCGGCTGTTTTGAGTGTGATTCCTTCATCTGCAAAGGCAACACCGAGGTAATTAATTTTGTGATGTTCCAGTAATTTTGCAATTTCAAAACCTCCATTTCCATAACCAAATGCTTTTACCATAACCATTAATTTGGTTGTTGGATTTAGTTTTGATTTATAAAAATTCAAATTATGGCTAATTGCATTCAAATTAATTTCTAGTACTGTTTCGTGGGTTTTTTCTTCCAGAGCAGTGACTATTTCTTCAAAATGAAAATTTCGGGCACCTTTAATTAAAAGTGTTTCGTTTTCAAATGAGAGTTGATCCATTTTTAATAAAAAATCGTGGGTTGTGGCAAACGAAATGCTATTTGGAAATTTTTTTTGATATTTGGAGATGGTTGTTCCAATAACGATTACCCTATTTATTTTGTTAGAAACAATTAACTGCGAAACTTTGGAGTACAACTCTTCGTCGGGCAAACCACTTTGAAAAATATCTGATAAAATCAGGGTTTTCTTTTTGTGCTGTTTTTGGTTTTCTAAAAAATCCAAAGCTATTTTTAGCGACTGAAAATCAGAAGCATAACTATCGTCAATCAGGGCTGTATTGTTTGTTCCGTTTTTAACTTTCAATCGCATTTCCACTGGAAACAACATTTTCATTCGGTCTTGAATAATTGCTGGATTGTAGTTCAAATAAAGTAAAACCATCAAACATTGGATGGCATTTTCCACTGAGGCTTGGTCCTGAAATGGAATTTCAACCAAAAAACATACCGATTTGTATGTAATTTTGAGTTGAGTGTTTTCAGCCTTTTCAGCAGTCATAACAAATACGTCAGCGGTTTTGTCACTGGAACTCCATGTAAATGTTTTTATTTTTGAAGGAATAAAAACTTCAATAGTTTTGTTTTTGTTTAAAATTAAAACCGAAACTGACTTGAAAAGTTGGAGTTTTTCTTTAATTTTTTCAGCCAAATCATCAAAACCTTCGTCGTGAGCTGACCCTATGTTGGACAAAACCCCAATGGTTGGTTTAATCATTTTTTGAAGGTTCTCCATTTCATTTCGGGTTGAAATCCCCGCTTCAAAAATGGCCAAATTATGTTTTTCGTTAATTCCTAATACTGACAAAGGCACTCCAACTTGGGAATTGTAACTTTTTGGACTTCTAATAATATTATAATCAGGATTAAGCAGAAAGTTCAACCATTCTTTAATAATTGTTTTACCATTGCTTCCCGTAATTCCGATAACGGGTAGGTCAAATTCTTGTCGGTAAAAAGCGGCCAAACTTTGGAGCGCCGTTAATGTGTTTTTAACTTTATAAAACGTAACTGTTTCATCAAAACCATCCGGAATTTGGTGGACCACAAAATGTGAAACGCCTTTTTGGACAAGTTCATTTATGTATTGATGTCCATCATGATTGGGCCCCGTCAATGCAAAAAATAGAGTGTCTGCATTATTTTGCATCGATCGGCTATCTATTGAAACTCCATCAAATAGAGAAATAGCATCGTTTCCGATAACTTCGGCATTTAGTATTGAAACGATATTTCTAGATGAAAGAATCAAAATATTGTATTATTCGTTTAATAAATTTTCGTTTGTTTCTTGATTTTTTCGCATTGCATTATAAAATGCTCCTCTGCTAAGTGGCTCATATTCTTCGGTTTCGCCAAGCATCACCAATTTATCATTATCTGTTTTTCTAAAACTATAGTTAGCTAAATTTCCTGTATGGGTACACACTGCATGTACTTTAGTAACATATTCTGCAGTTGCCATTAATGCAGGCATGGGACCAAACGGGTTTCCTTTAAAATCCATATCTAATCCTGCAACAATTACTCTAATTCCAGAATTTGCCAAATCATTACATATTTTAACGATTTCATCATCAAAAAATTGCGCCTCATCTATGCCAACAACATCACAACCTTGAGCAAGAATAGCAATATTTGCTGCGGCAGGTACGGGCGTAGAACGAATTTCATTTTTATTATGAGAAACAACCATTTCTTCATCATATCGAGTATCGACAGACGGCTTAAAAATTTCTACTTTTTGCTTGGCAAATTGGGCTCTTTTTAACCTACGAATAAGCTCTTCTGTCTTGCCAGAAAACATCGAGCCAGAGATTACTTCTATCCAACCAAATTGTTCTTTATGATTTACTGTATTTTCGAGAAACATTTTGTATTTTTAGACCTTAAAAAAGGAATTGTTTTTATTACTTTGTAAAAAACAAATTTACTATAAAATTTAGATTACCAACTCACAATAATTTTAAAATTATGAAGAAAAGACTAGAAGCCGAATTAATAAGCATTGCGCATCGTGTTTTAAAGTTAAAAAACAAGTCTGAAATTGATCAATTACATGCAGAAACTCATAAATTGTACCAAATTTTGACCGTTTTAAAATTTTATAACGATAATATTGATGTTGCAAAATCAACTATTTCAGAAGATGAACTTCATGATTTGTTGGATAAATCAACTGAAAATGAATCTATAGGAACTAATTTTTTAGAAACAAAAACAGAGGTAAAAGTTGAAAATACTTCTGAAATTGACGAACAAATTGAAGAAGTACCATTGATTGTTGAGGAAGAAATTAATGAGAATGAGGAAGAACCATTGATTGTTGAGGAAGAACCATTGATTGTTGAGGAAGAATTAAATGAGCAAGAGCAAGAAGAGGAAATAGATGAAAACGAAGAAGAATTATCTGATTTAAAGGAAGAAATTGAAATTTCTTTTGAACCAAATGACGAAAACTCAACTGAAAATAAAGAAGAAATTAAAAAAACAGACCAATTTTCGTTTCAAGACTTACTTGGAAACGATTATGTGGAACCCGTTTTTATTAAACCAAGTGAAGTAAATTCTGTTGAAAAACAAATTGTAGAATCTGAATCATCTAAAACCGAAATTCCCCAATCTAATGTAATTTCAGTGGGATTAAATGATAAAATTGGTTTTGTAAACTATTTATTTAACGGCAGCAATGAAGATTATAACCGAGTAATATCGCAACTTAATACTTTTGATTCATTTAAAGAAGCAGAAGATTTTATAACCGATTTTGTTAAACCTGATTATAATAATTGGGAAGGTGTTGAAGATTATGAACAAAGATTTTTAGAAATTGTAGAAAAAAAATTCGAATAAATGTCTAAATTATTCATCGTTCCTACACCAATTGGCAACCTAGAAGACATGACTTTTAGAGCTATTAAAGTTTTAAAAGAAGTTGACTTAATCTTGGCTGAAGACACTCGAACCAGTAGTAAATTGCTTAAACATTTTGAAATTGCTACACACATGCACAGCCATCATATGCATAATGAACATAAAACGGTGGAAAATATCATTAAAAGATTGCAAGCCGGAGAAACCATTGCTTTGATTTCTGATGCGGGTACTCCAGCCATTTCCGACCCAGGATTTTTGTTGACTCGGGCTTGTGTCGAAAATAATATTGCTGTAGAATGTTTGCCCGGCGCAACGGCATTTGTCCCTGCTTTGGTAAATAGTGGTTTGCCAAATGATAAATTTGTTTTTGAAGGATTTTTGCCCGAAAAAAAAGGACGTCAAACCCGTTTTTTGGCTTTAGCCGATGAAACCCGCACCATGATTTTTTACGTATCGCCACACAAATTAAACAAAACTTTGGCTGAATTTGTCCAATATTTTGGAGCCGACCGACCAGTTTCGGTTTCAAGAGAATTATCAAAATTACATGAAGAAACCAAACGAGGAACAGCATCCGAAGTGCTTCAGTATTTTGAAGCGAAACCTGCTAAAGGCGAAATTGTTGCCATTGTTGGTGGAAAAAAATAGCAAAAAAATAGCAAAAAATAGTTACCTAAAATAAATTATATGCGCTGGAATGTATCATCTGAAACCAAATCAGAAATTATTAAAAATTTACAAGCCGATCTTCAGGTTGATACCACAATTGCCCAATTATTGGCACAACGAGGCATAACAACTTTTGAAAAAGCAAAAACTTTTTTTAGGCCTTCACTTGATGATTTGCACAATCCTTTCTTGATGAAAGATATGGACAAAGCCGTAAATAGAATTGAAAAAGCTATCATTAACAATGAAAACATTCTTATTTTTGGCGATTATGATGTTGATGGAACAACTGCAGTTTCGTTGGTTTGTAGTTATCTAAAAACAATTCACCCCAACATTGCTACATATATCCCTGACCGATATGACGAAGGGTATGGCATTTCATACAAAGGAATTGACTTTGCAGATGATAATAATTTTACCCTAATAATTGCGCTTGATTGTGGTATAAAATCAATTGACCATATCGCTTACGCAAATGAAAAGCAGATTGACTTTATTATTTGTGATCATCACCGACCAGGCGACCAATTACCCAATGCCATTGCAGTATTAGACCCCAAAAGAGACGATTGTTTTTATCCTTATGACGAACTTTGCGGCTGCGGAGTTGGTTTTAAATTAATACAAGCTTTGGCACAGAATAGGCATCAAACTATTGAAGATTTAACGCCTTATCTTGACTTAGTTGCCACTGCTATTGCTGCTGATATAGTGCCTATTACGGGCGAAAACAGAGTGCTCGCTAAATTTGGGTTAGAAGTAATAAACACATCGCCAAGACCCGGAATAAAAGCATTGATAAAAAACATAAAAAAAACAACTTTAACTATTACAGACGTAGTTTTTATTATTGCTCCCCGAATAAATGCAGCCGGAAGAATAAAACATGGCAATCATGCCGTTGAACTTTTAACAGAATACAACCAAGAGCAGGCTGAACAATTTGCATCTGAAATTGAACAATATAACAGCGACAGAAAATTACTAGACAAACAAATTACCATTGAGGCGCTTTCGCAAATTGAACGCAACAACGAACAAAACAACTTTACAACAGTCGTTTTTCAAGAAGATTGGCACAAAGGCGTTATCGGAATTGTTGCCTCACGACTCACCGAAACGTATTACAGACCCACATTGGTTTTTACTAAAAGTGGCGATAAACTGGCAGCTTCTGCTAGGTCTGTAAAAGGATTTGATGTGTACAACGCACTCGAAAATTGCGCCCAACATTTAGAACAATTTGGAGGTCACATGTATGCCGCAGGAATGACCATAAAGCCCGAAAACTACGCCGCTTTTAAAAACGCATTTGAAGAAGAAGTAAAAAAAACCATCCTTCCGGAGCAATTAATTCCTGAAATTTCAATTGATGCAAAAATTAATTTAACCGATATTAATCCAAAATTGGTTCGAATAATCAATCAATTTGAGCCATTTGGACCCGAAAATATGACACCAGTTTTTGTAACCGAAAATGTTTTTGATACAGGATATGCCAAAACAATTGGGCAAACCGATGAGCATTTGAAATTATTTGTAAAACAATCCGATTCTGAAGGATTTGGAGCTATTGGATTTGGACTTGGGGATAAATTAAAAATAACTAAAAACCGAACACCATTTGAAATGGCTTTTTGCATTGACGAAAACGAATACAAAGGCGAAGTGAGTATCCAATTGCGGTTAAAAGACCTAAAATAAATTTGTTTAGAAAAAATATTACTCGAATTTTTTTAATTCAAATGAAGTCCCGTCAAAAACCCCATACGTAAAGTAGCCAATCCAATCGCCCAAATTAACATAATTAGAATTTTCGCCAACAGGCAAAACCATTGGTAAATGACGGTGACCAAAAACAAAGTAATTGTAGTGTTTAGTTTGCAGTTTTCGTTTGGCATACAAAATAAGCCATTCGTTATCTTCGCCCAAAAAAACAACGTCTTCGGCACCCGAAATAAGTTTGTTTTTTACCGAAAGATATTGTGCCAATTTAACACCAACATCTGGATGCAACCATCGAAAAAGCCATTTAGAAAAAGGGTTTGTAAATACTTTTTTCATTCGTTTGTAGCCTTTGTCGCCAGGACCTTTTCCGTCGCCGTGACCTATTAAAAAAGTTGCGCCATGAAATGTAAACTCTTGATTGTCATGAAAAACGGGGATTCCCAATTCTTTTTCAAAATAATCTCCCATCCACAAATCGTGATTTCCAACAAAAAAATAAACCGGAATACCGCTATCTTTAATTTCGGCAAGCTTACCCAAAACACGAATAAAACCTTTGGGAACTACTGTTTTATATTCGAACCAAAAATCAAATAAATCACCCAGCAAAAAAAGTGCTTCTGCATCTTGTTTTATGTCATCAAGCCAAGCAACAAATTTTTGTTCACGAACAAAACTAGCTTCTGGTGTTGGAGCTCCAAAGTGCTGATCGGATGCGAAATATATTTTTTTGGTTGTCATAGTAAAATAATAAAATTACAAATTATCTGCAGCAAACCATTCGGCAAACGAACTTTCTGTTTCTTGTAATTTCAACGAATGAAGGTGTATTTGTTTTGGAAGTCTATTGATTATTTTTTGAGCAAAATCAACCACCATATTTTCGCTAGTTGGCTGGTAATCAACTAAAATAACATGATGCCCACGGGTTGATAATTCTTTTGCCAACTCAACATGCGGGGTATTTTGATTAAAAACAGTTGCATGATCAAATAGGTCAACTATTTCTTCTTTCACTATTTTTTTTAAATCTGAAAAATCAATTACCATCCCATATTTAACATTTGAAGTATCAGTAATAGGATTTCCAATAACGGTTACCGACAATTTATAACTGTGTCCGTGTACGTTTTTACATTTCCCGTCGTAGCCATAAAGGGCATGACCGGTTTCAAAACTAAATTGTTTGGTTATTCTGATGGTACTCATTGAAAACTTTTTTTAAGTTGCAAATTTAGTGAAATTCTATTCTATTTTATCTTTATTTTTTGCTTTAAAATACAGATAATAAGCAATTCCTGCAAACACTATCATAGGTAAGAAAGAACCAATTAACACCCCAATTTGATAACTGTCGTTTGGGGCTGTTTTTATTTTTTGATTTACAGATTCGATTCCAAGGATAATTAAATTCATTTTTTATTTTTTAAATGCTTGTAGTGCTTTTTTTGTAAAATCAGACAAAACTAATGCTCCTGAAATTCCCGCCCTTTGAAGCAACAAATCATCCCAATGATCGGTATTTTGCCAAAAAACTTTTTTCATTTCTACTAACGATGCTGGATTATAACTTGCCAGTTCTTCTGCTTTTTGATTTATTGTATCATTGAGTTGATCAATTGTTGCAACAACTTTAGAAAACAACCCTTTTTGCAATGCCCAATCTGCTGTTTTCCATTGGGTTGGTGACAAACTCATATCTGAAAAACCAACAACACCAATTTTTCTGGTTATAGCAGGCTCAATTACAAAAGGACCAATTCCAATAGCAATTTCTGATAATTTAAGCGCACTTGTTTCAGTAGCAACAACATAATCGCAAGCTGCAATAATGCCAACTCCACCGCCAACGGCTTTGCCTTGCACACGACCAATTATTAATTTTGGGCATTTACGCATGGCATTGATAACATTAGCAAATCCCGAAAAAAAAGCCGTTCCCTCCGTTGTATTGCTAACAGCAAGTAACTCATCAAACGAAGCGCCTGCACAAAAAACTTCATTTTCACTTTGTAAAACAATTACACTTACAGCATCATTTACAGATAATTGATTTATTTTCAAAACCATTTGTTGCAACAAACTGCTTGGAAATGAATTGCTTGCAGGGTGATAAAATGTTATTGTTGCTATTTTATTAGAAATAGAATCCTCAACAAAACCAAGTATTTTACTATCGGACATAAATTGATATTTTTTGTAAATTTACTATAAATACAATAACTTTTAAAAATGTAACCCTTTTTTTGAATTAGAATAATAAAAAAGAGTATATTTGGGCTTCCAAAAAATGGGGGATTAGCTCATTTGGCTAGAGCGCTTGCCTGGCAGGCAAGAGGTGACCGGTTCGAATCCGGTATTCTCCACAAAATGGGCAGCTTGATAGGTTGCCCTTTTTTTTTAAATTTCACCCAGCATGATAAACAAAATCTTTTTTCGATTACTAATGGTATTTTCCTTTTTACTGTTTAGTTGCGGTAATTCGCAAAACGAACCACAACCCAACTCAACAAGTTTTGTGTTTGCAAAAGGTGCCGATATTGGATGGCTTTCTCAAATGGAAGCAACGGGTTATCAATTTAAAGACGCTGATGGAACTCCAAAAAACTGTTTGCAATTACTAAAAGACCGAGGCATCAATACCGTTCGATTACGGGTTTGGGTAAATCCATCCAACCACCCCATAAACGGACATTGCACTAAAGACGAAACTGTAGCTATGGCAATTAAAGCCAAAAATTTGGGCATGCGCATCATGATCAATTTTCATTATAGCGATTCATGGGCAGATCCCGGACAACAAAACAAACCAGCAGCATGGGTATCACATAGTTATACCGAATTACAAAACGATGTTTATAACCACACTTCCGATGTGTTAACCGCCTTAAAAATTGCTGGAGTAACACCCGAATGGGTTCAAATTGGTAATGAAATTCCGAGTGGTTTTCTTTTTCCAGAAGGCAGCTACACCCAATTTAACCAAATGGTTCAATTACTCAATAAAGGATACGACGCAACCAAATTAATTTTTCCAACCAGCAAAGTCGTCATACATTTAGACAAAGGAAATGACAACAGTTTATACCGCTGGTTTTTTGACCAAGCTGTTGCCAATGGACTAAAATTTGATGTTATTGGCGCCTCATTTTACCCCTATTGGCTCAATACCAATTACACAACCATTATTTCTAATCTTGAAAACAACCTGAAAGATATGGTAACAAGGTACAATAAAGAAGTGATGGTGGTAGAAGTTGGCGGCGATTATTTACAAGTACAAGACACCAAAAACATGCTAACAGCGGTAGTAAACGCTGTCAAAAACGTACCCAACAACAAAGGACTTGGCGTTATTTACTGGGAACCCCAAGGAGAAAAAACCTGGAGTGGCTACCAATTAAACGCTTGGCAAACTGATGGAAAACCATCAATTGCGCTGGATGCTTTCAAAGAATAACAGAAACAATTTACAAATCTATTCAACAAAAGTTTGTTGCATCAATCAATTTATTTTTTTTAATAGCACACCACCCCGTTCCAACACCCATTTTGTCCCGTCATCGCCTTTATCTCCCTCGCCCTACGGGACTTCAGGAGGATATCGGCTCTACCGGGGCTAAATATGAAAAGTAGTTTTTCAGTTGACTTCTTGTGAAAACCTAAAATTGAAAAATTCCTTATAACTCCTCTTTATCTCTTTTTCAGAAATTAAAAAAATCTTCTGCAATGTAATAAAACTTTTATGAAGTTATTCAATGAGAATACTCCAGCCATCGTAGGTGAAATAATTAATTATACGAATTAAAAAAAGAGTTAGAGAATTTTAAAAGCAAAACCAAAAATACATTAAAAACCGTTTTGCTTAAAAATGCACAAATAAACAAACCACCAAAACAGCCTCACAACCATGAGTCTTTTTTTTCAAAAACTTTGCATCGAGCAACCTTTGCAACTCTGCGACTAAAAGTTTATCTTTGCAACTTATTTCAAATTTATACTGATGAACAAGTTATTAATTGTAGGTACTGTTGCCTTTGATGCTATTGAAACCCCTTTCGGAAAAACAGATAAAATTTTAGGCGGAGCTGCAACATACATTGGGCTTTCGGCTTCACATTTCAACATACAATCAGCAATAGTTTCTGTGGTTGGTGATGATTTCCCTCAAGGTCATTTGGATCTTTTGACTTCCAAAAACATTAACATTGAAGGACTTGAAATTGTAAATGGTGGAAAAACTTTTTTTTGGAGCGGTAAATACCATAACGACTTAAATACCCGCGATACTCTAGCTACTGAATTAAATGTACTTGCCGATTTTAACCCCGTAGTTCCTCAAAATTTTAAAAATGCCGATGTGGTTATGCTCGGAAACTTGCATCCACTAGTTCAAAGTGGTGTGTTAAATCAGATGGAAGAAAAACCAAAATTGGTTGTGCTTGATACTATGAATTTTTGGATGGATTGTGCTTTACCTGAATTGTTAGATGTAATAAAACGCGTAGATGTAATTACTATTAACGATGAAGAAGCTCGTCAACTATCAGGCGAGTATTCTTTGGTTAAGGCAGCGGCTAAAATTCACCAAATGGGACCTAAATATGTGGTTATCAAAAAAGGCGAGCACGGTGCACTTTTGTTTCATAACAAAGACGTATTTTTTGCACCAGCATTACCATTGGAAGAAGTTTTTGATCCTACAGGAGCTGGCGATACCTTTGCAGGAGGTTTCGCAGGATTTATTACTCAAAGCGAAAATATTTCGTTTGAAAACATGAAAAAAGCAATCATTCACGGATCAAATTTAGCCTCTTTTTGTGTTGAAAAATTTGGAACTGAACGTATGGAAAATTTGCAACAAACTGAGGTTCAACAACGTTTAAAACAGTTTAAAGCCTTAACACAATTTGATATCGAAATTGAATAAAAAAATATGCCTCAAATATAAGGGGCATTTTTTATTTGAAAAATAATATAGCTACTGATTCACAGGTTGTGAATTATTCTTTTTAGATCTATGAATCAGTGGCAAAACAACAACAACACAACTAAAATTTAAATACAATGAGCGACGCAATCAAACACGAATGTGGGATAGCATTTTTAAGATTAAAAAAACCGCTTGAATTTTATAAAGAAAAATACGGTTCTGCATTTTATGGGATACAAAAAATGTATCTTTTAATGGAAAAACAGCACAACAGAGGGCAAGATGGCGCAGGTTTTGCATCTATCAAATTGGATGTAACTGCTGGCGAAAGATACATCAGTCGGGTTCGATCAAACGATGCGCAACCCATCCAAGATGTTTTTGCACAAATCAATGATCGAATCAATTTTGAAATGGAACAACATCCTGAATATGCTGATGATGTTGCACTTCAAAAAGCGAACATTCCTTATATTGGCGAATTGTTTTTAGGACACGTTCGATACGGAACTTTTGGCAAAAACAGCATCGAAAGCGTGCACCCTTTTTTACGTCAAAACAATTGGATGCACAGAAATTTAATTGTTGCCGGAAATTTTAACATGACCAATGTTACCGAACTTTTTAACAGCCTTATCGAACTTGGGCAACACCCAAAAGAAATGGCTGACACGGTAACCGTTATGGAAAAAATAGGTCATTTTTTAGATGATGAAGTAACTGATTTGTACTTGGACTGTAAAAACGAAGGTTTTAATAAAAAAGAAGCCTCGCCCGTTATTGCCGAACGTTTAAATATATCCAGAATTTTAAAAAGAGCCTCCAAAGGCTGGGACGGTGGCTATGCAATGGCAGGAATGATAGGTCATGGCGACGCTTTTGTTTTTAGAGACCCAGCTGGCATTAGACCCGCTTATTTTTATGAAGACGATGAGGTAGTAGTTGTAGCCTCTGAACGACCTGTAATTCAAACGGTTTTTAATGTTGATTTTGATAAAGTACAAGAATTAAAACCAGGTAATGCTCTGATTATCAAAAAGAACGGAACAGTTACCGAAGAAGAAATTATTACTCCAACAGTAAAAAAAGCTTGTTCGTTTGAACGTATTTATTTTTCAAGAGGTAGCGATGCCGAAATTTACCAAGAACGTAAAGATTTAGGTAAATTAATATTGCCAGCCGTACTCGAAACCATTGATTCTGATACTGATAACACCGTTTTTTCATACATTCCAAATACTGCCGAAACTTCTTTTTATGGAATGGTAGAAGCGGCTCAGGATTTTTTAAATCAAAGAAAAAACCAGCATATTTTGGACAACAAAGACACGTTGACCAAAGACACGTTACAAGAACTTTTGAAAGTTAAAATTCGTACCGAAAAAATTGCTATAAAAGACGCAAAATTGCGCACATTTATTACTGACGATAGCAGTCGTGACGATTTGGTAGCTCACGTTTACGATGTTACTTACGGCGTAATTCAGCCAACTGACAACTTAGTTATTATTGACGATAGTATTGTGCGAGGTACAACCCTCAAAATGAGTATCATCAAAATGATGGATCGTTTGCATCCCAAACGTATTGTGGTTGTATCCTCGGCTCCCCAAATTCGTTATCCCGATTGTTATGGAATTGACATGGCAAAACTGGAGGGGCTCGTTGCTTTTCAGGCAGCTATTGCCTTGCTTAAAGAACGAAATAGTTACCACATTGTGAATGAGGTTTACACCAAATGTAAAGCTCAAGAAAACATGAAAGATGCTGAAGTAGTAAATTTTGTAACTGAAATATATGCGCCTTTTACAGATACCGAAATTTCAGACAAAATTGCTCAATTATTAACCACCGATGAGGTGAAAGCTGAAGTAAAAATAATCTTTCAAACGGTTGAAAATTTACATATTGCTTGTCCAAAAAACCTTGGTGATTGGTATTTTACTGGCGATTATCCAACCCCTGGAGGAAATAGAGTGGTGAACAGAGCATTCATTAATTTTTACGAAGGGAAAGACGCAAGAGCGTATTAAAAGATATGGTTTCATAAAAAAAGCACCTTAAATTAGGTGCTTTTTGTTTTTTATTTATTTTTTCATAAATTTTATATATACTTTTCGTAAAAAATAAATAAGTACAATAAGTAAACAAATCATGAAAAATTGCCATAAAAATAGTGGCAAACTAAAATCTTGAATAATTTTTTCCATACGCTATTATTTTGCTAATTCAAATAAACGAGCTACTTCTGTCCAATTAATTACATTGAAAAAAGCTTCAATATAATCAGGACGACGGTTTTGATAGTTCAAATAATAAGCGTGTTCCCAAACGTCCATGGCTAAAATAGGTGTTCCGCCACAAGCTACACCAGGCATTAACGGGTTGTCTTGATTTGGTGTTCCGCAAACTTCTAGTTTTCCGTTTTTAACGCATAACCAAGCCCATCCTGATCCAAATTGCGTAGCACCAGCTTTTGCAAAAAGAGCTTTAAATTCGGTAAACGAACCAAAATCCGCATCAATTGCAGCAGCTAAATCACCTGTTGGTAATCCACCACCATCAGCAGACATAATGGTCCAAAACAAGTTGTGGTTAAAAAATCCGCCACCGTTATTTCTAACAGCACCGTTAGTTAAATCCAGATTGGAAAGGATTTCTTCTATCGTTTTGCCTTCCATTTCAGTTCCTGCAATGGCTGCATTCAAATTGGTTGTGTACGCATTGTGATGTTTAGAGTGGTGAATTTCCATTGTTCTAGCATCAATATGAGGTTCTAATGCGTCGTAAGCATAAGGTAATTGTGGTAATTCAAAAGCCATATTATTTTTTTTTAAAAGATTAGTTAAAATGTGAATTCAAAGTTATAAATTTAACTTCGAAAAACGAAATACAATTTCTCAATTAACAAATAATTAATAAGGCATCAATTTAAAAGGGTTGTAGCTTATTTTATTTGGCTACAGCCAAAAAAGTACAGAAATTCTTTTCAAATTTAATACTGATTACTAAAGTTATGATTCAAAAAACTGCTTTTTCTATATATGATGCTTCTGCTGGTTCGGGTAAAACCTATACTTTGGTAAAAGAATACCTCAAAATTATTTTAATCGCCAACAAAAATGATGCCTACAGAAACATTCTTGCCATTACATTTACCAACAAAGCAGTGCATGAAATGAAAAGTCGTGTAGTTGATAGTTTGTCCGAATTTTCCAAAGACACCCCTTCAGAAAAGGCGCAGCAATTAATGCAAGACATTTCGCAAGATACTGGTTTAAACCATTTTGCCATAAAAGAAAAAGCCAAAAGCATCATCAAAAACCTGATTCACAATTATGCTGCTTTTGATATTTCAACCATTGATAAATTTACACACAAAGTAATTCGGGCATTTGCTCATGACCTTGGTTTGCCCATTACTTTTGAGGTTTCTACCGATACTGAAAATCTTTTGACCGAAGCTATTGACGCTCTGATTTCGCAGGCTGGTGAAGACGAAATATTAACCAAATTGTTGGTTGATTTTACGATGGAAAAAACCGACGACGATAAAAGCTGGGATGTTTCGAGGGAAATTATGGACACCGGGCGCTTACTTTTGAACGAAAATAACCGAGAAGAAGTCACCCATTTTCATGACAAATCAATTCCTGAATTTACTGAAATTAAAACCAAATTACTCGGTATTTGCGATAATCTTGAATCAGAAACCGTTGCAATTGCTGCCCAAACACTACAGCTAATTGACCAAAAAGGTATTGATATAAAATCATTTTCGGCAGGGCATTTTCCAAATCATTTAAAAAGTATTGTTGAAAAACGATTTAACGCTGCCAACAAAACATACCACGAATTTGATGATATAAAAATCAATAAAACCGCAAAAGACCGCGCAATTATTGAAGAAATTATCCCTACGTTGTTAGACAACTTGGCTCAGATATATGCACATCATCAAAAAATAGATTTTTATTTGGCTTTTTGTAAAAATATTACACCGCTGTCATTGCTCAATACGGTAAGTAATGAACTGGCAAAAATTCAGAAAGATCAAAATGTGTTGTCAATAGCTGAATTTAATAAATTAATTTTTGAGCAAATACAAAACCAACCTGCCCCTTTTATATATGAACGATTGGGCGAAAAATACCGTCATTTTTTTATAGATGAATTTCAAGACACGTCAGAAATGCAATGGCTCAACTTGATTCCGTTGATTGATAACGCCACCTCTAGCGAAGATTTAGACGGTCAAAAAGGAAGTTTGCTTATTGTGGGCGACCCAAAACAATCTATTTATAGATGGCGTGGCGGAAAAGCCGAGCAGTTCATTGCATTAAGCAAAGACAAAAACCCATTTAACAATCCCGACAAAAAAGCAATTACATTAGATACAAACTATAGAAGTTTCTCGGAAGTAATTGATTTTAACAACAATTTTTTTCAAATGTTGTCAGATGAGTTTACAAATGAAGATTACAAAGATTTGTATAAAAATCATAGTTTTCAAAAAAGTAATTCAAAACAAGGCGGGCATGTGTCAATTTCTTTTATTTCTGAAGATGAAGAGCTACCAACAGAAGATTTATTTTTGTTAGCTACCTATCAAAAAATTGAAGCATTAAAAGCTGAAAAATTCAAAAATAACGACATTGTAATTTTGACCAGAAAAACATCTCAGGGTTCATTAATTGCAAATTTTTTAAATGAAAAAGAAATACCTGTTTTGTCTTCAGAAAGTCTTTTATTAGCTTCTTCATCAGAAGTTAAGTGCATTATTTTTGTATTGAAATATTTAAATAACAATTCCGATATAGATGCTAAAGTTAATTTTTTATATTACATAGCCAAATTTCATCAAACCCAATTACCTATCCATGATTTTATATTGTTGGGCAAAGATTGGCAAACAGAAGTTGAGCTTGAAAACTGGTTAAAAGATTACGGTATTGATTTTTCTTTTAAAAATGTACGAAAAAAATCCTTGTATGAAGCCACTGAGCTCATCATTTCAAAAATGATTTTGAAAGACAAACGCAGCGCTTATACCCAATTTTTTTTAGATGTAATTTTAGAACACGATATAAAAAAACAAGCAGGAATTGCCGATTTTTTACACTATTGGAATCAAAGTTCACATAAATTAAGTATTCCATCGCCAGAAGGGATTGATGCGGTGCGAATAATGACCATTCACAAATCCAAAGGACTCGAATTCCCGGTAGTTATTTTTCCGTTTGCCGAAGAAGATTATAGCAAAGGACCCAAAGAAAAAATTTGGCTTAACGCCGATGAAGAAACATTTGGATTGCCGAAAGCATTAGTTGATAAGAGTAGTAAAATTGAAGGCTATGGCGAAGATGCTAAATTGATTTATAACCAAAAAAAACAAGAAGATTTGTTGGACGATGTAAATGTATTATATGTAGCATTAACTCGTGCCGAAGAACAACTTCATGTTATTTCAAAAATGAATTTGACAAAAGATGATGCACTGCCCAATAATATGTCGTCGTTTTTTATCAAATATTTAGAAAATCATGGTTTTGACAAAAGTAAAAAAGAATATCTATTTGGAGATCCTAAACGAATATCAAAAATTAAAGATAAAATAGATAATTCACACAAAATTCCTGTTTTAGAAAGCGTTTTGGATTTTAAAAACATTAAAATTGCACAGCGCGAAAGTGTCATGTGGGACACAAAACAGCAAGTAGCTATTGAGTACGGTAACCTTGTTCACGAAATTTTGTCTTTTGTAAATACAAAAAATGATGTATCAACAGCCATAACAAAAGCTATTGAAAACGGATTACTAATTGCTACTCAAAAAGAGGAAATGACAAATGTGATACACCAAATTATTAATCACCAGGCTTTAACTGACTACTTTAATGAAGAACATTTAGTAATTAACGAACAAATGATTATTCAAAAAAATGCAGGATTAATGAAGCCCGACAGAATGGTGGTTACAACACTTAATGAAGTGTATTTATTGGACTATAAAACAGGTGCTTACCATATAAAACATCAACTGCAATTAGAAAATTATCAAAAAGCAATTGAAGATATGGGTTATAAAGTTTCAAAAAAAGCACTCATATATATAGGACAAACAATTGAAGTTGTAAATTTGTAAAAAAAACAAACACTCAAACAAATATATTATGTACGGAAAAATGAAAGAATTTTTGCAAGAAGAATTAAATACTATTGAGCAAAACGGAATTTTTAAAAAAGAACGAATTATTACTTCTCCGCAAGGGGCAGAAATTACAGTAAACGGTGAAACAGTTTTAAATTTTTGTGCCAACAACTATTTAGGATTATCCTCCCATCCAGAGGTGGTTCAAGCTGCCAAAGATGCTTTAGATTCTCATGGATTTGGCATGTCATCAGTTCGATTTATTTGTGGTACTCAAGATATTCACAAAACATTGGAACAAAAAATTGCGGATTTTTATGGCACCGAAGACACTATTTTATATGCAGCAGCTTTTGATGCAAACGGAGGAGTTTTTGAACCATTGTTAGGAGAGCAAGATTGTATTATTTCGGATAGTTTAAACCACGCTTCTATTATTGACGGAGTTCGTTTATGCAAAGCCGCAAGATATCGTTATGAAAATTCCAATATGCAAGATTTGGAGCAACAATTGATAAAAGCAACAGAGGCAGGTCATCGATTTAAACTTATTGTTACCGACGGAGTTTTTTCTATGGATGGCGTGGTTGCCCCATTAGATAAAATTTGTGATTTGGCAGACAAATATGACGCACTAGTCATGGTAGATGAATGCCATGCCGCCGGATTTATAGGCGCAACAGGAAAAGGTACCCTTGAAGCAAAAGGTGTAATGGGAAGAGTAGATATTATTACAGGAACATTAGGAAAAGCACTTGGAGGGGCAATGGGTGGTTATACAACTGCCAAAAAAGAAATAATCGAACTATTACGTCAACGATCTAGACCTTATTTGTTTTCAAATTCATTGGCGCCAGCCATTGTGGGAGCATCTATCAAAGTATTTGAGATTCTAGCAAAGGATACTACCCTAAGAGATCAATTGGAATGGAACACCAATTATTTTAAAGCAGGAATGAAAAAAGCAGGGTTTGATATTATTGATGGTGACTCTGCCATTGTGCCCGTAATGCTTTATGATGCGAAACTATCACAAGTTATGGCAGATGAACTACTTAAAAAAGGAATTTATGTAATTGGCTTTTTCTTTCCTGTTGTACCAAAAGATAAAGCCAGAATACGGGTTCAACTTTCTGCAGCACATACACAAACCCACTTAGATAGTGCAATTCAGGCATTTACAGAAGTAGGCAAAATGTTAAAAGTAATATAAAATCGAATTTTAGCAACAATATTTTGTATATTCAAAAATTGGCATTACTTTTGCATAGTTATAATCTTTATAATTTAAAAACAAAAATTAATATGAAACATCTTAACAAATTATTTGCTTTATTGATGCTAGTAAGTTTAAGTACTCAAGCACAAGACAGTAACAACAAATGGGCTATTTCGTTTGGGGCAAACGCAGTAGATGGAGCTAGAGTAAGCGCTGCTTCAAAACTAGAAGATCAATTTTCTCAATATTTTGACGCAAAAAAATATTGGAACATTATTCCTTCAGTATCTTACTTAAACGTGTCTAGATACGTTGGTGACAATTTTTCTGTTGGATTAACAGGATCTATCAACAAAATCACTCGTTTCGCTAACGAAAGAGTTGGAAATGCTGATTACTTAGTTACTAATCCAGGTGATTTAAGCTACTACGGTATTGATGGAGTTGTAAAATACAGCTTTATGGATTTAGTTAAATCTAAAACTTTTGATCCAAACGTTCACGTAGGTGGAGGTTACACATTTTTAGGTGATGCATCTACTGGAACTGTAAATGCAGGTTTAGGTTTAACAGTTTGGTTTACTGAAAACATCGGTCTTACTTTACAATCAACTTACAAGTACTCATTTGACAACACAAGAAACATGGCAATTGACGTACCAACTCACATGCAACATTTTGCAGGTTTAACTTTTAAATTTGGTGCTACTGATAAAGATGGCGACGGAATTTATGACAAAGATGATGCTTGTCCAGAAGTTGCTGGTTTAAAAGAATTCAAAGGATGTCCAGATTCAGATGCTGACGGAATTGAAGATAGCAAAGATTCTTGTCCACAAGAAGCTGGTATAGCTGAATTTAATGGTTGTCCTGATACTGATAAAGACGGTGTTGCTGACAAAGACGATGCTTGTATCGATGTATTCGGTTTAAAATCATTAAATGGTTGTCCAGATGCTGACGGAGACGGAATCGCTGACAAAAACGATAAATGTCCTTCAGTTAAAGGTCCTAAAGAAAATGCAGGTTGCCCATGGCCAGATACTGACGGTGACTCAGTTCTTGATAAAGATGACAAATGTCCAGACGTTAAAGGAACTGTTGCTAACAACGGTTGTCCAGAAGTTTCTGATGATGTTATGAAAAAATTAAACGAGTATGCTAAAACAATCTTGTTTGACACTAACAAAGCATCTTTCCAAAAACAAACACTTCCAGTTTTAGAAGCTATTACAGCTATCTTGAAAGAGTACCCAAGTGCTAAATTCTCTATCGAAGGACACACTGACGCTGACGGTAAAGACACTGCTAACCAAACTTTGTCTGAAAACAGAGCTGCAGCAGTTAAAAATTACTTAGTTGAAAAAGGTATTGATTCTTCAAGATTATCATCTGTAGGTTTTGGTGAGTCTCAACCAGTTGACTCTAACAAAACTAAAGCTGGTAAAGCTAACAACAGAAGAGTAGAAGTGAAATTAGTAAAATAATTTTCTTTTAAAATATTTTTCAGAAAACGCTCCGATATTCGGAGCGTTTTTTTTATTTTTATAAAATGATAAATACTACTTTTTTAAACAAACTCGCTCAAAAAATTTTAACTGATTATGCTATTAATTTAGCTGATTTAGTAATTGTTTTGCCTAATAAAAGGGCAAAAACATTTTTAATTGAAGAACTAAAAAAAGAAACATCAAATACAATTTTTGCACCAAAAATAATAAGTATTGAGGATTTTGTTCAAGAAATTGCAGCAATCAGATCTATTGATACCATCGAATTATTATTTGAATTTTATGAGGTATATTTATCATTAACCCCAAAAGACAAACAAGACCCGTTTGAATCATTTGCTAATTGGGCCAAAACATTAATTCAAGATTTTAACGAAATAGATAGGTACTTACTAGAGCCAAATAAAGTGCTGAAATACCTTGAAAACATCAAAGAAATTGAACACTGGTCAGTTGATATTGATAAACGAACAAACCTTATTGAAAATTATCTAGCCTTTTGGAAACTACTCCCAACATACTACGAGGCGTTATACACACATTTAGAAAATAAAAAAATAGGTTATCAAGGTTTAATTTATCGCGAAGCTGTAAAAAAATTACCTACTTATTTAGAACATCAAAAAAAACTAGTATATGTATTTGGCGGATTCAATGCTCTTAATCAAGCAGAAGAAAAAATAGTCCAACATTTATTATCAATAAACGTAGCAAAAATTTATTGGGACATAGACGAGGTGTTTTTAAACGACCCTCAACACGATGCGGGGCTTTTTGTACGCCGATTTAAAGCGTCGTGGCCTTACTATAAAACACATCCGTTTGAATGGATAGCCTCTGATTTTTCTCAGCCCAAAAACATACAGGTCATAGGCACTTCAAAATCAATTGGTCAAGCCAAAATTATAGGCGATTTGGTTCAAAAACAGGCGGTATTACAAGATGGAAATGGACTTCAAAACGTAGCAGTTGTTCTTGGTGATGAAAATTTACTTCTTCCTGTTTTGTATTCATTACCAAGCGAAGTAAGCGCTTTAAATATTACAATGGGGTATTCTAGTAAAAATAATCCTGCCCAAATTGTAATTGCCAAACTTTTTAAAACACATACCAATGCTCTAGCTAGAAATGCAAAAAACTATGTTTTTTATTACAAAGATGTTTTGGATATATTAACACATCCACTAATTGAACCTTATACCCAAGCAGCGAAATTGGTTCAAATAATAAATAAAGACAATTTTACATTTATAACCCACAAAAAATTATTTGAATTACAACCTGATGCCAATCCTCTTTTTCAATTATTATTTCAAAAATGGGATACCAGTGCGCAAGAAGTTCTATCAACTATATCTCAATTATTACTGCAAATAAAACAAAATTTAGACCTTAAAAACGAGCAGGAAAAAGTTGCTAATGCTTTTGTTTACTCAATTTATAAAGTAATCAATAAATTAATTTCGTACTATTCAAAAACAACAGAAATAAACTCAATTGATACATTGTACGCAATTTATAAACAAATTATTGATGTAGCCGAAATTTCATTTGAAGGTGAACCCTTAAATGGTTTACAAATAATGGGTGTTCTGGAAAGTAGGGTTTTGGATTTTGAAACAGTTATTATTTCATCGGTTAATGAAGGAAAATTTCCGGCGGGTAAATCATCCAATTCATTTATCCCTTATGATGTAAAACGCGAATTAGGGTTGCCAACTTTTAAAGAAAAAGATGCTATTTACACCTATCATTTTTACCATTTGTTACAACGTGCCAAAAATGTATATTTAATTTATAACACACAAAGCGACAGTTTTGATGCAGGTGAAAAAAGTCGTTTTATTACCCAATTGGAGGTGGAAAAACAAGCAAATCACAACCTTACTTTTACCCATTTTAACCCTTCAATTCCTAAAATTGCTTATGAAAACATGACAGTTGCCAAATCAGAACAGGTTATGGAACGTTTAAATGAAATTGCAACCAACGGATTTTCGCCGTCATCATTAACAGGCTACATCAGAAATCCTATGCAGTTTTATTTTCAGCGAATTTTAAAAGTAAGGGAAGTAGATGAGGTTGAAGAAGATATTGCCGCTAACACACTCGGTACCATCATACACGCAACGTTGGAAGAGTTATACAAACCTTTTTTAGATAAATTTCTAACCATTGACAATGTAAATAGTTGCTTTGCTAAAATTGACAGTGAAGTTACCAACCAATTTAAAGCAGTTTACAAAGAAGGTGAAATTAAAAAAGGTAGAAATTTATTAGCATTTGAAGTAGCCAAGCGCAATGTGTATAATTTTCTAAAAATGGAACTTTCAGCATTGCAAAACAACGAAACAATAAAAATAATTGCTCTTGAAAAAACCTTTGAACGTTGGTTAACGCATCCTAAACTACCTTTTCCTGTGTTGATTAAAGGAAATGTCGATCGGATTGAAATAAGAAATAACAAACTCCGAATAATTGATTACAAAACTGGAAAGGTTGAAAAATCTAGTGTAACTCTTTCCACTTGGGATGGCTTGACCGAAGATATAAAAAACGATAAAATCATTCAAATTCTGGCTTACGCATTTATGTTTGAAAATGAAGCTAATAACCTGCCTATAGAAGCCGGAATCATATCATTTAAGAATTTAAAAGCTGGGTTTTTACCCTTCGCATTTAAAACCGGAAAAGAACTAAACGAAACTATAGATCAAAATACGCTCCACGATTATGTAGAACAAATCGTTTTGTTATTAACTGAAATATTTGATAAAAACATTCCTTTTGAAGAGAAAATATAAATGAATGAAAGAGTAAGAATATACGCAAATGCTTTTGAGTTTTTTAAAAGTACAATTCCAATTAATTTTGCTGCAAGTCTTATTGTTTGCTTTTTTGGCGGTGGGTTAATTGGTTTCAATTACTCTATTGTGAGTTTTGGTTTTATCTTAAGTCTTGTTTTTAAAGAAGTTAGAAATAAAAGCGAATATTTATTTTACTTCAATAATGGAATTTCCAAAAAACAACTTTGGATGTACACGTGGGTTTTTAATGTAATTACTTTAATTGTTGGCATTTTTATTTTGAACCTTATACTACGTTTATTTTGAAAAAACATCTTTTAGAAATAGACAGCGTTCAGAAAAATTTTGGTCACCAAAGCATAATTTCAGATGTATATTTGAAATGCGAAACGGGAGCTATTATCGGGATTTTAGGAAGAAATGGCTGTGGAAAATCGACACTTTTAAAAATTATTTTCGGAATTGTTCCTGCTGATTTTAAATTTGTTCGAATAGATGGTGTTGTGCAATTAAAAGCAGAAGCTCTATTTAAAGAAATTAGTTATTTACATCAAGATAGTTGCATCCCAAAATCGCTTACTGTAACAAAAGCTATCGAACTCTCTATTTCAAAAGATAATTTACATGCTTTCTATTTAGATGAAATGATTCAGAATATTCAGGATAAAAAAATAGGGCATCTTTCAGGTGGAGAATTACGTTATTTGGAAATCAAGATAGTACTTTATAATCCATCAAAATTTGTTTTATTAGACGAGCCTTATAATGGGTTGTCACCACTTATGGCGGAAAAAATCAATCATTTAATTCTTGATAATGCTGCTCAAAAAGGGATTATTATTACCGATCATAATTATCAAAATGTAATTTCAGTGGCAACACAATTGACCTTGATGAAAGAAGGGAAATTACATTATTTAAACGACAAAATAGAATTAGTCGAAAAAGGTTATTTGAATTCTGGGATGCTTTAAACCGACTTAAAAAATTGCACTAATTCTGTTTGAAGTGCTTCTTTATTCTCAATATGCGACATGTGACCATCAGCAAAACTTACTAGTTCAACAGTTGTATCATCAACCTGTGTTTTAGTTTCTACATAATTCAAAACAGGGTCTTTTTTACCTAAAATAAGCAATTTTGGGTAAGCTACATTTTTTAGTAAAAATTGCCTGTCTTTTCTTATTTTCATCCCTTCCAAAGCTGCAACAACTCCTTGTAGTGGAGTAGTCAGCGCTTCATTTTTTACATCATCAATTATTTTTGTGAGTCGCTCTCGATTTTCTTCGCTAAATAAATTGGAAATAGACAATGATATAAAATTCCCAAAGGAATATTTCACCGCCTTAATCGCTCTATCTCTGTTCGTTTTCCGTTCCTCACTATCGGCTCTTGAAGTTGAGTTTACCAACACTAATCCTTTAACCATTTCGGGATACAATTCGGCGAAAGCCAAAGCAACATAACCTCCCATTGAATGTCCAACCAAAATGACTTTTTGAAGCCGCAATTCAGTCAAAACGGCATGGACTACTTCGGCATTGTTTTCCATTGTATGCACATAACCCATACATTCGGTTTCCCCATGCCCCAACAAATCCAAAGCAATAACTCTGTGGTTAATTGACCAATGTGGTACAAAATGATCCCACATTTTTTTGTTTTCTAAAAAACCATGTAGTAAAACAACTGTATTTCCGCTTCCAAAATCAGTAAAGCTTATGCGAGTGTTTTTATATAAAATTGATGTAATCATCCAAAAAAATTAAGACTCCAAAAATACCATTTAAAATCAATGCAAACAAAAATTATAAATAACTCAAATTGTATAAATTTACTATGTTGAAATATATTAGGTTTTTTGTCGCAAAATCGGTCAACTATTTGAAGATGAAATGATGTCAATTATGTATCTTTACCAACTTATTTGAAATGGTATGATACAATCAATGACAGGTTTTGGTAAAGCAACTTTGCAATTGCCAAACAAAAAAATAACAGTTGAAATTAAATCACTTAACAGTAAAGGACTTGATTTAAACGTGAGAACTCCTTCAGTTTATAGAGAAAAAGAATTGGGCTTACGAAATCAGATTGCGCTGCAATTGGAGCGAGGAAAAATTGATTTTTCGTTATTTATTGAAGCTGCTGGCGAAGATGTTTCAACCAAAATAAATGTAGGTATTTTACAAGCTTATATGGAACAGTTAAAAAACTTGGAGCCTAACGCAAGCAGTTTGGAATTAATGAAGTTGGCCATTAGTATGCCAGATGTATTGAAAACCGAACGTGAAGAAATTGATCTTGAAGAATGGAAAAAAATACTAACTGTTGTTGATGAGGCATTACAAAATATTGTAAGTTTTAGAGTTTCAGAGGGAGCTTCCTTGGAGAAAGAATTTTTATTGCGAGTTGCCAACATTAGAGGATTTATGGATGAGGCAGTTTCGTTTGATGCCGAGCGAGTAACAACAGTAAAAACGAGATTAAGAACGGCATTGGAGGAATTAAAAGTGAACGTTGATGAAAATAGATTTGAACAAGAATTGATTTTTTATCTTGAAAAATACGATATCACCGAAGAAAAAGTTAGACTAAGTAATCATTTGAATTATTTTGTTGAAACCTTAAATGGTAATGAAGCAAATGGTAGAAAATTAGGATTTATTACTCAAGAAATGGGTAGAGAAATTAATACAATGGGGTCAAAATCCAATCATACTGAAATGCAAAAATTGGTTGTAATGATGAAAGATGAGTTGGAAAAAATTAAAGAACAAGTTTTGAATGTTTTATAATTTTAGTAAAAAGTGATTAGTAAAAAGTAAAAAGCTTCAAAATGAGTACTATAAGTTCGTATAAAGACTTATTAATTTGGAAAAAAGGAATTGTTCTAGTAATAAAAGTTTATGAATTATCAAAAGCATTCCCATCTGAAGAATTATATGCTTTAACAAATCAAATTAAAAGAGCTTCTGTTTCAATTCCTTCTAATATAGCAGAAGGTTACGGAAGAAATACTGATAAATCTTTTAGTCATTTTATTGATATTTCGAGAGGTTCTTTATGCGAATTAGAAACCCAATTAATTATAGCAAAAGAATTAGGTTTTATTAAAAATTTAGAATTGTATAATGAAGTTTTAGCTCTTATTATTGAAGAGTCTAAAATGATAAATGCCTTTTCTAAATCACTTAAATAAGCTTTTCACTTATCACTAATTACTTATGACTAGAAAATAAAAAAATAATGAATAAAGGAAAATTATTAGTTTTTTCGGCACCATCTGGGTCAGGAAAAACAACAATTGTAAAACATTTGCTAGCACAGCCCGATTTGAATTTGGAGTTTTCAATTTCTTGCACCACAAGAGCGCCACGAGGTAAAGAAATGAATGGTAAGGATTATTATTTTATATCGCTTGAAGAATTTAAAAATCATATAAAAGCTGAAGATTTTATTGAATGGGAAGAGGTGTATAGAGATAACTTTTACGGAACTCTTAAAGCCGAAATTGATCGCATTTGGGCAAAAGGTAAAAATGTAATTTTTGATATTGACGTGGCGGGTGGCTTACGTATAAAATCCAAATTTAAACAAGAAACCTTAGCTGTATTTGTAAAACCGCCAAGCGTTGACGAACTAAAACGACGACTGAAAGAACGCAGTACCGAAAGTGATGAAAAAATAAACATGCGAATTGCTAAAGCGCACGTTGAATTAGCAACGGCACCCCAATTTGATATAATCATAAAAAATTATGAATTGGAAATTGCTTTGAAAGAAGCCTACGAGTTGGTGAAGGATTTTGTGAGCGAATAATATTTAGTAAAAAGTGATTAGTGATTAGTAAAAAGTAATAAACTATTAATCACTTTTTGAACTATTATAAGAATTATTAAATCAAATTAAAGAAGGTTAAAAAATGATAAATGTCTATTCAGAAAATTAATTACCACTCACTTTTTACTAATTACTAAAACTATGAAAATCGGACTGTATTTCGGAAGCTTTAATCCAATACATATTGGGCATTTAATTATTGCCAATTATTTGGTCGAATTTTCTGATTTAGATCAGGTTTGGATGGTAGTAACACCACATAATCCGCATAAAAAAAAATCATCGCTTTTAGACGATTATCAAAGACTACACTTGGTAAATTTGGCAATAGAAGACTACCCAAAAATTAAATCTTCAGCAATTGAGTTTAAATTACCACAACCTAATTACACCATCAATACCTTGGTGCATCTGAAAGAAAATTTTCCTAAAAACGAGTTTTCGTTAATTATGGGTGCTGATAATTTGAATTCATTTCATAAATGGAAAAACTACGAGGTTATTTTACAAAACCATGATTTGTACGTTTATCCAAGAGTAACATCTTATGGCGAGATAGCCGTGGAAAATTTGGTTAACCATCCTAAAATTCATCAAGTGAATGCCCCAATAATTGAAATTTCATCTACCTTTATTCGCGAAAGCATCAAAAACAAAAAAAACATTACGCCCATGTTACCAAGCAAAGTAGCCGAATATATTGATAAATGTGGATTTTTTAGGTAGTAGGTGAAAGTGATTACTAAATAACCGTCTATAAACTTGATAACCCTTATAAACATAAATAATCCCAATAACCTTAAATAAAAAAATAGTATGTTAAACTTTGAATTATTCAATCCTGTAAACTACATTTTTGGCAAAGATCAAACCCAAAAAATAGCCGAACTTATCCCTAAAAATGCTAAAATATTGTTGGCGTATGGTGGTGGAAGTATTTTTAAAAACAATGTTCATGCCCAGGTAACAAAAGCACTAGAGGGTTTTGAGGTAATTGAATTTGGTGGTATTGAACCCAACCCACGTTTTGAAACACTCATGAAAGCCGTTGAAATTATTCGGGAACAAAACATTAATTTCATTTTAGCCGTAGGTGGCGGAAGCGTAATTGATGGCGTAAAATTCATATCAGGAGCTGTAAAATATGAGGGCAATCCAATTGAAATTTTAAAAAATAAAATATTATTTAAAGATCCATCAAAGGTAATTCCGTTTGGAACCGTTTTAACTCTTCCGGCAACAGGTAGCGAAATGAACTCGGGAGCCGTAGTAACAATAGGGGCAACTCAAGAAAAATTGGTGCTTGGTGGTAGCGCATTATTTCCGAAATTTTCAATTTGCGATCCCCAAGTTATTGCTTCTTTACCAAAACGACAACTTCAAAACGGTGTAGTAGATGCTTTTATGCACACACTGGAACAATACATAACTTACCCTCATGATGCACTTTTGCAGGATAGAATCGCCGAGGGAATTTTACAAACATTACTAGAAATTGGTCCAAAAGTTGTTGAAACTCCAACAGATTATAAATTAGCGTCCAATTTTATGTGGTCGTGTACCATGGCACTTAATGGATTGATTCAAAAAGGGGTTCCGTCAGATTGGGCAACCCACATGATTGGTCACGAATTAACCGCACTTTACGAAATTGATCATGCCCGAACATTAGCTATTATTTCACCAAGTTTGTACCGCGTTATGTTTGAAACCAAAAAAGAAAAACTAGCCCAGTACGGACAAAGAGTATGGAACATTCAAGAGGGTACCACTGACCAAATAGCACAACAAGCTATTGACAAAACTGAGCAGTTTTTTCAAACAATGGGAATGAAAACTAAATTATCTGAAAACGCTGAAAACATTGAAAATACAGCTAGTTTTATTGTAGAGCGTTTCAAAGAAAGAGGCTGGTTAGCCTTGGGTGAAAAACAAAATATAACACCCGAAAAGGTACATCAAATTGTAACAATGAGCTACTAAAAGCAGTACAATTCAAATCAAAAAGGCGCTCCAATGGAACGCCTTTTTTTTAAACCAAAAATTAAACTAAACCAAATACAATAACTAACACTTTAGTAACGTAAAAATTATTTCTTTAGTATATTGAAAATCATATATTTAGAAAAATTTAACATATAAATTTAAAATCACTTCTAAAATTGAACTAAGTCGCAAAGACATTTTTAACTATTTTTTTTAAAATTAGTTGCATTGTTGGACCACAGAAAAGAGAATGGTGAAAAAGATCAATAGGGTATTTTATTTACTAAATGTTTTTGATAAAATTTTCAATTTGAATCAAAATCCAATTCAAGTTGTATGGCTTTAGCAAATGGTATCATCTAAACTACCGTTTTGTCGCCACAACCATTTCAAATAAAAGCACAAGTTGTATTGAAAAAAAATCTCTAAAAATTTCTATTTTTTTTAATTTACAACCTGCTAATTTTAGTAACTTTGTTAAAATTTTTTGATACATGATAACTCTTGATCCAAGTCAGCTTTCGCCTGTTCAAGTACAAGCCTATTTACAAGGTGCTGTAGCACCCCGACCAATCGCTTTTGCCAGCACGGTGGACACAAACGGAAATCCTAATTTGTCACCGTTTAGTTTTTTTAATATTTTTAGTGCTAATCCACCCATTTTAGTTTTTTCGCCGGCTCGCAGGGTGCGTAACAATACAATCAAACATACCTTAATTAACTGTGAAGCTACCCGCGAGGTAGTGATTAATTTAGTCAATTTTGATATGGTTCAACAAATGTCGCTTGCCAGCACGGAGTATGGAGACGGAGTTAATGAATTTTTAAAATCGGGCTTTACACCCTTACCGTCGCACAGCGTAAAACCTTACCGTGTTGCCGAAAGTCCTGTGCAATTGGAGTGCAAAGTAACCGATATTATTGCGCTAGGTACTGAAGGTGGTGCCGGAAATATGATTTTGTGCGAAGTAGTTAAAATTCATATCAACGAAACAATATTAGATACTACAGGAACTATTGACCCTGAAAAAATTGATTTAGTTTCGCGCCTAGGTGGCAATTGGTATTCAAGAGCCAAAGACGGACTTTTTGAAGTAGAAAAACCCTTGGCAACACTCGGAATTGGAGTTGATGCGATACCTGATTTTGTAAAAAACAGCACCGTTTTTGACGGCAACGATTTAGGAAAATTAGGAAACGTTGAAGCATTGCCAACAATTGAAGAAATTACTATATTTGTAAAAGAAAATTTTGAAATAAAAGGCGTTTTAAGTGCTGACGACGAACTAAAAAAACACCAATTAGCAAAAGAATATTTAATTAAAAACGAAGTACTTACCGCATGGAAAGTGCTTTTAAGTCAACAATAAAAATTATAGTTATGGAAGTTTTAGGAAGAGTAAAATTAGTTGGAGCTGAACAGCAAATTAGCCCAACTTTCAAAAAAAGAGAATTGGTTGTTACCACAGATGAGCAATATCCGCAAAGCATTATGATTGAATTTATTCAAGACAAAAGCGATTTGCTAAACAATGTAGCTGTTGGCGAAAACGTAAAAGTTTCAATTAACCTAAGCGGCAGAGAATGGGTAAGCCCACAAGGCGAAACCAAATATTTTAATTCAATCAAAGGTTGGAGAATTGAAAAACTTCAATCAGATGCACCTGCAGCACAACCAGCAGCACCCGTAATGCCTACAGCAGATGCATTCCCGCCGGCAACCAACTTTAAAGAAGAAGAACACGACGATTTACCTTTCTAAAAAAGAAGGAGTTATACGAGTTTTTACCATAAAAAAATCATTCTAAATGTTAACTTTTGTTACCCATTTAGGATGATTTTCTTATTCCAAAATCAGTTTCTTTCCTCTTTTTTCTTTCCTCTATTATCTGAAATCCAAAAAAATGTATTTTTTAACCAAAGAACTCTATTTTCCTCCAGTCGAAAATGCTTCTCCTGAAGGTATTCTTGCTGTGGGAGGCGATTTGTCGGTTGAACGATTATTATTGGCATACAGAAGCGGCATTTTCCCTTGGTTTGACCACGACGAACCCATTCTTTGGTGGGCACCTCCACAACGAATGGTAGTGATTCCAGAGCTTTATAAAATTCCAAAAAGTATTCGAAATATATTGAACAAAAACACGTTCAGAGTAAGTAAAAATACCAACTTTAAATCGGTTATTTTACATTGCCAAAACATATCCCGAAAAGGGCAAGAAGGCACATGGATAACCGATGATATTGTAGATTCGTACACCAAATTACACCAAATGGGGCATGCGCACTCGTTTGAAGTTTGGCAAAACAACAAACTTGTGGGTGGCTTGTATGGCGTTGATTTAGGACATGTTTTTTGTGGCGAAAGCATGTTTTCATTAGTTTCCAATGCCAGTAAAGTGGCGTTTGTCGCTTTAATTCACTACCTAAAAACACATCACTACAAATTATTAGACTGCCAAGTGCATAACCATCATTTGGAACTTTTAGGAGCGTTTGAAATAGACAGAACCCAATTCATGCAAATCCTTACAAATAGTCAGCCGCCCACCAACAGCCATTTATAAAATTTTGAACCAACACGCTTGGGCATTTTTCCAGCCATTTTCCTGCTTTACGCTACAATCTTTTTGTTTTTGAAAAAAAAACAAAAAGGATTTCCGCTCCAATCAGGGGTATAACATTCAACTTTTTCGCATTTTCCAAACGTTTGGGCTTTATTAGAATTTCGAATTTCAATGGAGCTATAACCCCGCTAGCAAAGTTAGGATACATTTATGGCACATCTCCAAGTAAACTATTTGACTAACTCAACTTCGGGAAGCCTAATTCAATGAGGCTAAAGTATTTACGAATTAAACTATTCAATAATTATTTTTTCTTTGTGAGTAGTGTTGTTTTTATCTTTAACAACTATAAAATAAATTCCTTTTGTTAACGAACTAACATCAATAGTTGTAGTAGGAGTAGTTATTGACGTAGTAATTATTTCTTTACCTAAAGCATCAAATAGTAATGCTTGTTGAAGCGAGTTACCCGTAATAGTAATAAAATCATTTGCAGGATTCGGCACAATTTTAATTAATCGATCTGACAAGTTATTCTCATCTATGGAAAGTATATTATTCACCGTTAAGTTATACATAGCAGGAATAGAAGTTTGATTAAAAATATCTGTTAAAGTAATTTTTACTACATAAATACCGTTATCCAAATGATGATTTATTGCTGCACTTCTTTTTTCTGGCAACGTATATTGTTCTGTTTTCACAACAGTATTCATAGCATTAATTAGTTCAATTTTTGCAATTAATTGTGGTGATTTATATTCATCAACAGTCCAGTTTACGTTGGTTATATCGTTACTATAAGTAGCATTAGTGGAAATAACGCTTCCAACAGTCAAAGTTGGCGAAGTTCCTTGATTGGCTTGTGTGGGAAGGTTTAAAGATCTTCCGTTGTTGAAGCTAGCAGAAGGCGTTGTGTTTCCTCCATGTTGCATAACATAAGCATTTTCGGTAGTGTCGTATTCAGCGTTAAAGCTATTGTGATAGATACCGTTTCTTTGAATGTCGGCGGGACTATCATTCGCACTAAAATAGGCACTACTATTTTTTTCCCATGTTCCATTTACATTTAAGTTCCAACAGTCTTTATAAAATGCTTTTCTTATCTGACTTCCGTTTGACGAAGTGCTGTATCCATACCAATTTTCCATAAAGGCATCGTTATTTGAAGCCAAAAACACATTTGGGTCTGGAATTGAAAGCGTTGCTGTATGAAACCATTTTCCGGTTGAAACATTGTTTATAAAAGTAGCGATATAAAGTTTCCCATTTGATTTCCATGACCTTTGAACCAAATTGTACCAAGTATTAAGTTCCCAATTGTATGGATTTATAGTTTTCCAACCGTTACCTTCTCCTCCAAACTGGCTTGTAAAGGTTGTTAAATCATGATAATCCACTGATGAATAAATGCCTCCAAGGGTGTTAACATCCCACAATGAAGATATTAATATTTTTGTACTTCCATAAGAGGTATCTGTAGTTTGCTGTAGTCCTGCATATCCATTTGTAAACCAATTCACTTCAAAAAATGAGTTATCCGCTGATTGAGCAATTTTGATTTTTTGCATTTTTAAAATTGCGTCAGTTGAAGGAAAATTGTAGGTCAAATGAATGGATGGAGCAGCATTTTCTTGCGCAATTGATTTGAATGTCATAAAAAAAATGCTGTGGCAAAGAAGTAAAAAATTAAATGTTTTCATGTTTTGTAAGTTTTTTTTGTTTTTTATATTTTGGCATATTAATCTAATTAATTCATGCAAATTACTTAATAATCAAGAGGTTGAACCTAAAAATTTGCAAAACAAAGCTGATTTTTATAAGTTGTGTTTTGTAAACCATAAAATCACCACTGTCTAATTACAAGGCAAAATTAATAAAAAAAAGCTTTTTTGTCCGATAAAAATAAAATAAAACTTCGCCCATTTTTTTTACCTCAGATTTAACAGATTTTATCCGTAAAAAATCCCTCAATCAGTGATATCCGTGGTAATTTTTTTAATATGATTGCTGCATAAATAACTAGTTGAAATGTAATGTTAGTGATTAAATAGTTTAAAATCAAAGTATTATGATTAAATTAAAGTTTTTAATCGAACAACAATGATAAATAAAATTTGGCATTAGTTTTGTTTATTCGTAGCATCATTCAATAACTATAAAATGACAGAAAAGCTTATAAATTATTCGGAACAAACTGTAAAAAGCGACAAATACTCAAAATTGTTCTTGAGTTTGTTGTTTGATGGAATTGGGATGTTGTCTTACCTGCTTCCTGGTTTTGCAGAAACTATAGATTTTATATGGGCACCCATTTCGGGTATTTTAATAATGAAAATGTACAAAGGAACCTTCGGAAAATTGGCAGGAGTATTTGGTTTTATTGAAGAAATAGTACCTTTTACAGATGTAATTCCCACATTTACAATCGCTTGGTTTTATACATATATTATAAAAGGCGGAAAAGGACAAGAGTAAATGAGCTTTATTGCTCCTTTTTTAGTTTAGATTTTGCATATTTTGGGATGAAAACTACTTTCATTCAGACCTAATTACAATTTGAAGTTTCCTATCAAATGCTTGGCTTTCAGCTGCAACGGAACTTTGGCTGTTGGCATAGTGTTTTATTTTTTCAATGATTTTAAATTTACAGTAAATCCACCGCTGGTGCACGAATCCTTTCGTGTACCAACTAAATAAAATCCTAAAACCACAACCTCAAAAAGTTGTGGTTTTCAAACCCTGTTAGTGTTCAAAACTCTAGCAGGGTTTTTTACTTGAAACTTGAAACCAAATAAACTTGAAACAAGCAACAAAAAGTCAACTGAAAAACTATTAGTCTATTCTAGCCCCGGTAGAGCCGATATCCTTGCGTAGTCCAGAGAAGCCCCCCAACCCCCGAAGGGGGAGCTGTTGGAACGTGATTGTTGGAACGTAATTATTAGGATATATTTTTTTAGTAGTCTTTTGGAACGGGGTTGTGTGCTGCTAAAAAAAAATCCCGATTGCTCGAGATTTTTATTTAGAAATTTTATTTCAGTTTTTTCTTTACCATAACTTCTTGGAACGCTTCGATGATATCTAGTTGTTCGATGTCGTTGTAGTTTTTGATTTGGATTCCACAATCGTACCCTTTTGCTACTTCTTTTACGTCGTCTTTGAAACGTTTAAGGGTAGAAAGTTCGCCGGTGTATATAACCACTCCTTCACGGATAAGTCTGATTTTTGAGCTTCTGAAAATCTTACCATCAGTAACCATACAACCTGCAATGGTTCCAACTTTTGATATTTTAAACGTTTCACGAATTTCTGCTGTTCCTGTAATTTCTTCTTTCATTTCAGGTGATAGCATGCCTTCCATTGCGTCTTTTAAGTCGTCTATGGCATCGTAAATAATTGAGTAGTTTCTGATATCAATTTCTTCTTTATCGGCTAATTGACGTGCGTTTCCTGCAGGACGAACATTAAATCCGATAATGATTGCATCGGATGCAGATGCTAACATTACGTCGGTTTCGGTAATGGCTCCAACTCCTTTGTGGATGATGTTGATTTGGATTTCTTCGGTAGAAAGTTTTGCAAATGAGCTTGATAATGCTTCTACAGATCCGTCCACGTCACCTTTAAGGATGATGTTAAGTTCTTTAAATTGACCCAATGCTATACGACGTCCAATTTCGGCAAGTGTAATGTGACGTTGTGTTCTTACAGATTGTTCACGCATTAATTGCGTACGTTTTGCAGCAATTTGTTTTGCTTCTCTTTCGTCTTCAAATACGTTGAATTTATCTCCTGCGGTAGATGCGCCATCCAATCCTAAGATAGAAATTGGGGTTGATGGTCCGGCAACTTTAATATTGTTACCGCGTTCATCGTGCATTGCTTTTACTTTACCGTGGTTTTTTCCTGCAAGTACATAATCACCTATGCGAAGTGTTCCTGCTTGAACCAATATGGTAGAAATATAACCTCTTCCTTTATCCAATTGTGCTTCCACAACGGTTCCAACGGCTGGTTTGTTTGGGTTTGCTTTTAGGTCCAAAATTTCTGCTTCAAGTAAAACCTTTTCAAGTAATTCTTTGACCCCTGTTCCTGCTTTTGCAGAAATATCGTGCGATTGGTATTTTCCACCCCAGTCTTCTACCAATAAGTTCATAGAAGCCAGACGTTCTTTGATTTTTTCTGGATTGGCATGAGGTTTATCCACTTTGTTGATAGCAAATATCATTGGTACGCCAGCTGCCTGTGCATGGCTGATTGCTTCTTTTGTTTGCGGCATGATGTCGTCATCTGCAGCAATAACAATAATAGCAATATCAGTTACTTGAGCTCCACGTGCACGCATTGCGGTAAACGCCTCGTGACCCGGTGTATCAAGGAAGGTGATTTTTTGACCACCGTCAAGAGTTACTCCGTAGGCACCAATATGTTGAGTAATTCCACCAGATTCACCGGCAATTACATTTTCTTTACGAATATAATCTAGGAGCGATGTTTTACCGTGATCTACGTGACCCATTACGGTTACAATAGGAGCTCTGGTTACTAAATCTTCAGCTTTGTCTTCAATAATTTCTTGTGATTCTTCAATATCTGTTGTAATAAATTCAACTTCAAATCCGAATTCGTCAGCAACAATAGTAAGCGTTTCAGCATCCAAACGTTGGTTCATTGTAACCATTATTCCTAACGACATACATGTTCCGATTACTTTGGTAATAGGCACATCCATCATTGTGGCTACTTCGCCAACAGTAACAAATTCTGTAACTTTGATGGTTTTGTTACCTTCTTCAATGGCACGTTGCTCGTCATCGGTACGTTGTCTGTGCGTATCTCTTTTATCTCTTCGGTATTTAGCTGCTTTTGATTTTGAACCTTTACCTTGAAGTCTTTCAAGTGTTTCTTTGATTTGGTTTTTAACCTCTTCTTCAGTTGGTTCCACTTTTTGAACAATTGCAGGTCGAGGTCCTTTTTGGAATCCTGGTTTGTTAGGGCCAAATTTGTTAGCTCCTTGTCCGCCTTGACCTCCAGGTCTGTTTTGACCACCTTGATTTGCTCCTGGCGTACCAGGTTTATTTTCACCCGGTTTGTTAGGAATTCTTTTTCTTTTGTTTTTGTTTGGATCAGCTTTGTTAGCGCTGTTAATTTTTGGAGGCGTGGTTTTTTTAGGTTTGTTAAATTGAGATAAATCAATAACTTGTCCAGTTAATGTTGCGCCAGATAATTTTTGGTATTGTGTTGTTATTGTTTCTTCAACAGGGGTTGCAGGAGTTTCCTCTACTTTGGTTGGAGGAACTGCTTTTTGTTCAACAACGGTTTTTGCTGGTTCAACATTTTGTTTTTCTGAAGGTTTTGCTTTTTCAAATTTAGAAGAGGCAGTTTTTTCAATTGGTTTAACTTCAGCTTTAGTTTCTGTAGTAACTTCTGTTTTTACTTCAGTAGTTGTAGCAACCTTAGCAATTGGAGTTTCAGGTTTAGCTTCAACTTTTGGTTCAGCTTTTGGTTCAACAGTAATTTCAACTTTTGTTTCAACAGGTTTTACAACAGAAGGTGTTTTTGGATTTAAGTCAATAGATCCAACTTGTTTAGGTCCAGTCACAACGGCTTTAGCTTTGATAACATCAAGACGTTGGCGCTCTTCCTCGGCACGTTTTTTGGCTTCTACTTCTTTTTCTCTTTCAAGACGAAGTGCTTCCTTTTCTTTTTTAATCTCTTCGCCGACACCTTTGGAAGCTTCTTTGTTTCCTTTATCACCAGCAAACTGACTTTGTAGAATATCAAATTCGTTGTTAGAAATTTTTGCGTTCGGATTTGACTCAATGGCAATTCCTTTATCCTTGAGATAATCTACGGCTCTTTCTAACGAGATGTTTAATTCTCTTAAAACTTTGTTTATTCTAATATTTCTTTCTTCAGACATAAAATCTTTTTAAATAACCTTTAATGTTGTATTATTGTTTTTGCGAAAGAAATTTAGTCCTCAAACTCTTCTTTCAATATATTCATTACTTCTTGAATTGTTTCTATTTCAAGGTCTGTTCGTCTTGCTAGGTCGGCAACGTCTTGTTTTAAAATGCTTCGTGCTGTGTCCAGACCAATTTTTGCAAATTCATCAATAATCCAGCCGTCAATTGCATCAGAAAATTCAGATAGTTCAACATCGTCATCTTCAACGGTATTTCCTTCTCTGATTACATCTAACTCATAACCAGAAAGTTGACCTGCTAATTTAATGTTTTGTCCCCCACGTCCAATTGCTTTTGAAACTTCTTCAAGTTTCAAAAATACTTCGGCACGCTTGGTTTCATCGTCAATTTTTACTGAAGAAACTTTTGCTGGACTTAAGGCTCTTGTGATTAATAACGAGGCATTAGTTGTAAAGTTAATTACATCAATGTTTTCGTTACCAAGTTCACGAACAATTCCGTGAATTCGTGATCCTTTCATTCCAACACATGCACCAACAGGGTCTATTCTATCGTCATACGAATCAACAGCTACTTTTGCTTTTTCACCTGGAATACGTACTACTTTTTTGATCATAATTAAACCGTCAAAAACCTCAGGAATTTCTTGTTCAAATAGTTTTTCTAAAAATTTCTCAGAAGTTCTAGACATTACAATTTGAGGTTTATTTCCTTTTAGCTCAACGCTTTCTATAATTCCTTTTACGTTATCTCCTTTACGGAAAAAGTCGGAAGGAATTTGTTTTTCTTTTGGTAAAACAATTTCGTTTCCTTCGTCGTCCACTAAAATTACTACTCTTGGGCGTACATGGTGTACTTCAGCAGTATAGATTTCGCCAATAATATCTTTGAATTGTTTGTATAAATTGGTATTGTCGTGTTCGTGAATTTTAGAAATTAAATTTTGACGTAGTGCTAAGATAGCTCTTCGTCCTAAATCAATTAATTTTACTTCTTCAGAAACTTCTTCGCCTATTTCAAAATCGGGTTCAATTTTTCTTGCATCAGAAAGTGTAATTTCAAGATAGTCTAAATCCAAGTCATCATCGGCTACAACAATTCTTCTTTGCCAAATTTCCATATCTCCTTTATCTGGATTTATGATAATATCAAAGTTGTCGTCAGATCCGTATTTCTTTTTTAAAGCATTTCTAAAAACGTCTTCTAAAATCGCCATAAGCGTTACTCGATCTATAAGTTTATCATCTTTAAACTCTGAGAACGACTCGATTAATGCAATATTCTCCATTCTTTTATTATTAATTAAAATTTACTGTAACTACTGCTTGTTTAATATCTTGATACGGTATTTCCTTAGTTTTAGTAACCGTTTCTTTTCCTTTTCCTATTTTTTTGGGCTCTCTTGCCTGCCAAGTTAGGGTAATTTTATCATCATCTGCAGCTTGTAATTCTGCTTCGATGGTTTCGTCTATTAATTTTACAATTAATGTTCTGCCAATATTTTTTATGTATTGTCGCACCAATTTTAGTGGCGAACCTACTCCAACAGAGGCTACTTCTATAGCAAAATCAATTGCTTCTCTGTCTAAATTGGGTTCTATCGCCCTAGTTATGTCAATACAATCTTGTAATGCTACTCCGTTATCACCGTCCAAAGTTACAATAATTTTGTAACTATCTGAAATTGATAAATCTATCAAAAAAATTCCTGGTTTATCTTCCAAGGATTGATGTAACAGTTGCTCTACTTGTTCTTTAAATGTCATATTTTTTATAAAAAGAGGCACGCAATGCGTGCCTCATTATTCATTCGTGTTAAATAACGCTGCAAATATATGTAAAATTTTGTAATTAAAAAAATCTTAGTTATTCAATATTTTTTTGTAATTTTATATCAACAAATATAAACCTAATTAATTTTATAAAGTTTTACAAAATGAAAAAAATTTTAATTCCTACTGACTTTTCTAAAAGCGCTGAAAATGCGTTAAAAGTTGCAGCTCAAATTGCAAAAAAAAATAATGGCGAAATCATTTTGCTTCACATGCTTGAGCTTCCGCATCAAGGTAGTGATGCTGTGGTAAGTGGCAAATCAATTCCTGAAATCATGTTTTTTAAAAATGCCGCAATTAATAAATTAGAAGATTTAATGGATGCTGATTATTTGCAAGGCGTTCCTGTTTCTGAAATTATTCAGTTTGAAATGGCGTTTGACGGTATCTTAAATATAAGTAAAAAAAACGATGTGGATTTGATTGTTATGGGATCGCATGGTGCTAGTGGGTTTAAAGAAATGTTTATTGGTTCTAATGCTGAAAAGGTTGTAAGAAACTCTGAAATTCCGGTTTTAATTATTAAAGAGGAAACTAACGATTTTCAGGTTAATGATTTTGTTTTTGCCTCTGATTTTTCGGACGAAATTAAAAAACCTTTTGAAAAAGTGTTGGCTGTTGCCGATAAATTTGGAGCCAAACTTCACTTAGTAACCATTACTACTCCAAGTAATTTTAAACCAACAGCTGTTTCTGAAAAAATAATGAATGGTTTTTTAGCCAATTTTAATGCTGCTAATGTTGTTACTCATATTTACAATGATACGAGTGTTGAGGGTGGAATTTTAAATTTTGCCAAAAGCATCAATGCTGATTTGATTGGTATGAGCACGCACGGTCGTAAGGGATTGTCACACTTTTTGAATGGTAGTATTAGTGAAGATTTAGTTAATCATTCGGCAAAACCAGTGATTACTTTTAAAATATAATTGCCCCAAACTATTGTGAATACTGAAAGCCTCTCAAATTTTGGGAGGTTTTTTTTTGTTTAGGTAAATTGAGTTGTTGTTTGATGAGTTAGTTTAGCCCAAAAGTTTGGAAAATGCCTAAACGATTTAGGTTTACCCCCGATTGGAGCGGAAATCCTTTTTGTTTTTTTTCAAAAACAAAAAGATTGGAGCGCAAAGCGGGAAAATGGATTGGAAAATGCCCGTGCCTTTTGGTTCAATTAAGAAAGGCTCCGGTACTGCCGCTAATGTGTAAACTAGTTAAAACAAATAATCCCAACCTAAGTTGGGATTATTTTGTTGGTCTACAAGGACTCGAACCTTGAAAGACTGCACCAAAAACAGTTGTGTTACCATTACACCATAGACCAATAAGTTGGCAATTGATATTGAATAATCAATCTCTCATTGCGGGTGCAAATTTAGAACATATTTTAATTTAATCAAACTTTTATTGCTTTTTTTATTTAAAAATTAAAAAAAATATTTTTCAATTCTTCTTAAAGTGGTGTAAAACATTGGGTTAATACTAATTTATAGTAAATAATTTTATAAAAATAAGTTAAGCAATGCTTGTTTACACAAAAAAATAGTTTCTTTGCATTAAATAAAAATATATACCAAAATTATGTCAACATTCAACTATAATAAGTGGAATACCATTTTAGGATGGCTAGCATTTGCTGTAGCCTTAGTTACTTACACATTAACCGTTGAGCCAACCATGAGTTTTTGGGATTGTGGCGAGTACATAGCAACATCTGCCAAATTAGAAGTTGGTCACCCGCCAGGTGCGCCATTGTACCAAATGTTGGGTGCGTTTTTTGCGATGTTTGCTGTAGGTAAAGAAAATATTGCATTGATGGTAAACATGATGTCGGTTTTTTCCAGTGCATTTACCATTTTGTTTTTATTTTGGTCGTCAACGATGATTTTGAAAAAATTGGTTGCGTCTTATACTGAAACAGACAAAAATAACAGTTTGATGATTTTGGGCGCTTCTTTTATTGGTGCTTTGGCGTTTACTTTTTCGGATAGTTTTTGGTTCAATGCAGTTGAGGCAGAGGTGTATGCAATGGCAACCCTGTTTATTGCCTTGCTGCTTTGGTTGGGTTTACGATGGGAGCAAGACATGGATAGTCCAAAGGCTAACCGTTGGTTATTGTTAATAAGTTTAATTATCGGATTGTCATTTGGGGTGCATTTTATGGCATTGTTAACTATACCATCTATTGGATTTTTATATTATTTTAAAAATTACAAAACGGTTACTATTAAAAGTTTTATCATTGCCAATGTAGTTATTGTGGCGGTTTTGCTGTTTATTTTCAAACTATTACTTCCTTACACGTTAGCCTTTTTTGGTAAAACCGAAATTTTTATGGTGAACAGTCTTGGATTGCCATTTGACTCAGGTAGTATTTTAGCGTTAATTGCTATTGTTGCCTTTTTTATCTATGGATTAAAATACACTAAGCAAAAAGGACATCCGTTTTATAACACTATTTTATTGTGTACTTTGTTTGTATTAATTGGTTTCTCTACGTGGATGATGTTGCCAATTCGTGCCAATGCAAACACGCCTATTAATGAAAACAAACCAAGTGATGCTGCCGAGGTTTTGGCGTATTATAACAGAGAGCAATATGGGGTAAATCCGTTGTTTTACGGACCTCAGTTTACAGATGAATTTGCAGGATTGGATCCAGATAATCCGTATTTAGATAAAGCTCCCAACTACGAAAGAGATTATAAAACTGGGAAATACGTTATTGTAAATGATTACATCAAAGCGGAACAAAATACAGATGATGCCCACAAAGCCTTGTTGCCTAGAATGTGGAGTACAGAGCATGTAAAAGGGTACATCAACTTTTCGGGGCTTCCAAAATTTGAAATAAAACCTGAATATGCAGGTGAAAAAGAATTGATTGAAATTGTTGCCGAATTTAGAAATGCGTATGCTACTAAGAAAATAGACAACGACGATTACGTTACCTTTTTAAGAAAATTTGGGGAATATTTAGATATAAAAAAACCTACTTTTTTTGAAAATATTAGCTTCATGGTTGAATATCAATTTGGCTATATGTACGGACGTTATTTACTTTGGAATTTTGTTGGACGTCAAAATGATAACCAAGGTCGATACGATAATCTTGACGGAAATTGGATGAGCGGAATCAAATTTATTGATGAACTTCATTTGGGGTCACAAGATAATTTACCATCAGATGTATTAAATAATAAAGGAAGGAATTTTTATTATTTCTTGCCATTTATCCTCGGATTAATTGGGCTAATGTATCATGCGCAACGTGATTTAAAAAGCTTTTACGTATTGTTAGCCTTGTTTTTGTTTACAGGCTTGGCATTAAAAATTTATTTGAACGAACGTCCGTTTGAACCCCGCGAACGCGACTATGCTTTAGTAGGATCATTTTACGTGTTCGCTATTTGGATAGGATTTGGAGTATATGCGATTTACGAAATTGTAAAAGAAAAAATTGCACCAAAAATGGCAGGACCACTAGTTTTAATTGTTTCATTAATTGCTGTACCTGGTTTAATGGCGTTTCAAAACTGGGACGACCATGACCGATCAGGAAAATATACTGCCATAGCAATGGCAAAGCAATATTTAGATTCGTGCGAGCCAAACGCAATACTTTACACCATTGGTGACAATGATACGTTTCCGCTTTGGTACGCTCAAGAAATTGAAGGGTATAGAACCGATGTAAAACTGTGCTGTACCAGTTTATTGATGACCGATTGGTACATTGATCAAATGAAAAACAAAACCTATAATTCTGATGGGCTAGATATTACTTTTGACCACAGTCAATATGTGGGTGACAACAGAGATGGTATATTGTTTAGCAAACAAACCGAAAACCGTTGGGATATTAAAAGTTTTATTGCTTTCGCAAAAAGTGAAACAAACGTTGTTGAAATGGAAAGTGGCAAAATGCTACATTATTTACCAACTAACAAAGTAAGAATTCCTATTGATAAAAATCAAATCATTAAAAACAAAATTGTTAATCCAAAGTTTAACGATTCCATTGTGCCTTATATTGACATTGATATTTCTGGAAATGTTTTGTATAAAAACAGATTGATTATGTTGGATGTTTTAGCAAATAATAATTGGAAACGACCAATATATTTTAGCCCAGGAAGTTTTGGCGACGACGATTATTTATGGATGAAAGATTACATGCAATTGGACGGAATGGTGTACAAACTAGTCCCTGTAAAAACTCCATTTAAAGAAGAAAATTATCCAGACATGGGTCAAATAGATACAGATAAAATGTACAATACTGTGATGAAATTTGATTGGGGCAATGGCGAAAGCACCAAAATTTACCACGATCCTGAAACCAGAAGAAACAGTATATCAACTCGAAATAATTTATCACGATTGATGTATGCACTAATAGACGAAGGTAAAAAAGACAAAGCCAAAAAAATAATTGATTTGGCAATTAACAAAACACCTTTGGAATTTTATGGTTATTATTCAACCCTAAATTCGTTGGTAGATGGCTATTATAAAGTGGGCGAAAAAGAAAAAGCACACCAACTTTTAGATAAAATAATGAAGAAATACCAAGAAAATATTTCGTATTACAAAACCTTTAAACCATCAGAACAAGCATTTTTAACATCAGAAATAATGACTGATTTATATCATTACAAAAATTTGTTAAAAGTAATGAAAGACAATAAGGACACCGCTTATTATTTGAAAAACAAAACCACTTATAACTCATTCAATAAATTGTTTGAACAATTTGGTGGAGAAGAAGAATAAAAATACATAATTTGAGTGCCAATTGTTTTCAGTTGGCACTTTTTTTTATATGATAAACTCGATTCATTTTATTTTAAAAAAAATCTATCCAAATTTTGTCTGGGAACTCCCCAATGACCAAAAGAAGGTCTATTTAACTTTTGATGATGGACCAATTCCTGAAGTTACAGAATGGGTGCTAAATGAACTGCAAAAACACAATGCAAAAGCCACTTTTTTTTGCATTGGCGATAATGTTCAAAAACATCCTGAGGTATTTGCTAAAATTGTAAATGCCAATCATGCGTTGGGCAATCATACCTTCAATCATTTGAACAGTTGGAACACAAGTACTGAAAATTATTTACAAAATATTGATTTGTGCCAAACTGAACTTGAAAAGAACAACGCCAAAACGCTACTTTTTCGACCGCCTTACGGCAAAATAACATCGGCTAAAGCCAAAAAAATACAACAAAAAGGGCTTTCAGTAGTGATGTGGGGGATTATAGCCAAAGATTACGACAAAAGCACAACAAAAGAGGCTTGTGTTGCCAATGTTTTAGATAATGTAAAACCAGGAAGCATTATTGTTATGCACGACAGCCTTAAGGCATTTCCAAATTTGAAATACGCACTACCTCTTATATTAAAAAAATTATCTGAAAAAGGCTATTCCTTTGATACAATAACCTATACTTGCTCTTGAACTAACGTGATAATAGAATTTGCATCTAACTCACCAGATTGTCGCCACACCATTTCACCATTTTTATAAATCATCAAGGTTGGAAGTCCTTTAATTTTTAGGGCGTCTGCAAGTTCTTTGTTTTTATCCACGTCAATTTTTATCACTTTAGCTTTGTCTCCAAGAGCAGCAGCTACGTGTTTAATTACAGGATCCATTGATACTGACGATTCGTTCCAGTCGGTGTAAAAGTCAATCAACACAGGGACTTGAGCGCTAATAAGTTCACCAAATTTTGACATAAAACCAAAACATTTTAATTCTTTTTAATTGTAAAAAAGAAATATTATAATACAAATGTAGTATTTTTAACTAATTATACCACAAAATTACCTTTTTTTAATTCAATAACTGTAATTTCAGGCATAATTCCGACTCTTCCAGGGTAAGCATGAAACCCAAATCCTCGGTTTACATAAACATATCTGCCTTTGTTTTCGTACAATCCAGCCCATTGTTTGTAAACATATTGTACGGGACTCCATTGAATTATTCCAGGTATTTCAATACCAAATTGCATGCCATGTGTATGTCCCGATAAGGTTAAATGAAAATGTTTTTCATGTTCTTTTAATTCATGATCCCAGTGACTTGGGTCGTGACTCATTACAATTTTAAAATCGTCTTTAGTAAGATGTTGAGAAGCCAAATTAATATCTCCCGCTTTTTTAAAATTATGTCCCCAGTTTTCAACACCTACAATCGCAATTTCAGATTCGCCTTTTTTAATTTTTACCGATTCATTCAATAATAATTTAAAATCAATAGCTCCATATAAATTTTTTATACCTTCAAAATTTTCATCTTTTTCAGCCTGAGATGGCCAAGTTATGTATTCGCCATAATCATGATTTCCTAAAACAGAATATTTTCCAAAAGGATGGGATTGAATTGATTTAAAAAGGTCAATCCACGGGTGCATTTCTTTTGCGTGGGTATTTACAATATCTCCAGTAAACAAAATCATATCAGAATTTTGTTGATTAACAAGATCAATGGCGTATTGAATTTTTTCGGGATTGTCAAAACTGCCACTATGAACGTCTGATATTTGAGTAATGGTAAACCCATCAAAATCATCAGGTAAATCAGGAAAAAAAAGCGTTTGTTTAATAACTTTGTAGTTGTATTTTCCGAGTGTCATCCCATAAATTAGTGAGCTAAATGGAATTGCTGCTAACCCCAATGCTAATTGGCTGATGAATTTTCGGCGCTCAGGAAAATAGGAGGGTAGTGACTCATCGTAAATTGAAAAGTAATTTTTGATGGCAACAATTGATCGAAAAATATCTTCAATAAATAAAATTATTGTAATTATTAATTTGGGGGTAAGTACTAATAATACTATTCCAAGAGTTATCATTGTCATGTGGGTTTGACCCACAGACCGATCAAATTTAGTGGCTTGATACGCAATAAAAGCTATGGCAAGTGCTGAAATTACTATATAAGTCACTAAAACCCAACGTGTTTTTGTAAAGGTTTTAACAGCCTGAAAAGCATATAGTTCAATAATTGAAATGACTACAAAAAGAAATATCCAACGAAACATATTTTGACTATTTTAGGTTGCAAAATAACAAAGAAACCAATTGAGTTTTCTCCTTTTTATGGTTTATTTAAGATTTGTTATTCTTTGGTAACAATTTGAAGGGTTTCAGTTGAAATTTGTTTTAACAATACCTCTTTACCATTTTCAACAGTTTTTGCTGCATTTTCATCAAAATGTCTGATGGTGTAGAGCGTTACATTTTCATTAAATTCTAATTTGAATTTTTTTGATAAAACAGGTTTTAATTCATTAAAATTACCAAATTTATCTTCCAAACAAACAGAAAAACTAATGGCTGAATTTTGAATTAAACTTACTTTCATTTTAAATTGATGAAAAAACCCAAAAATTTCGCTTATGTTTTCTTCCATTATAAATGAAAAATCTATGGATGAAAGAGATAGTAGTAATTGATTTTTTTTAACAATAAAACAGGAAGTTTGAGGTTCTAAAGTTTTTCCACGCGAAACGCTAGTCCCTGGCAACAAAGGGTTTATGAAAGATTTTACAAACAATGGAATTTCCTTTTTTTGTAACGGTTGTAACGTTTTGGGATGAATAACAGTTGCACCATAAAATGCCAATTCTATAGCTTCACGATAGGAAATTTGATTAAGCAAAATGGCATTTTCAAAATATCTAGGGTCAGCATTCATTACTCCCGGAACGTCTTTCCAAATGGTAACACTTTCTGCACTAAGGCAATAGGCAAAAATGGCAGCGGTATAGTCAGATCCTTCACGACCTAAAGTGGTGGTAAAACTATTACTGTCGGAGCCCAAAAAACCTTGCGTAATTGCAACTCCTTTTTTGTCAACTCCTTTTATGATAAGATTTTGAGTCACATCCCAATCTACAACAGCATCTCGGTAAGTGGTGTCGGTTTTGATAAAATTTCTAACATCTAACCAATTGTTTTTTATACCATTTTCATTAAAATAATGGCTTACAATGGTGGTAGAAATTAATTCGCCAAAACTAACAATTTGATCATAAACAAAATTGTAGTTTGGCGATTTATTACTTCTGATAAAATATTCTAAATCAGCAAAAAGGCTATTTACTGCAAAAAAAGCATCATTTGATTCATCTTCAAATAATTCTATTAAAATTTGGTTGTGGTATTTTTTTACTTCCTGAATAGATGCTTGCAGTTCGGCTGATTTGTTAAAATAGTTTTTTATTACTTCTTCAAGGGCGTTTGTTGTTTTTCCCATAGCAGAAATTACTATTAATACATTGTTGTTTCCTACAGTTTTAACCACTTGTAAAACGTTTTTTATCCCATCTGCATCTTTTACTGATGCTCCACCAAATTTGAATACTTTCATTATTTTAAAATAAATTAAACATTATTATTTGTTATTTTCTAAGTAAATTGTAATTCCTTTTTCATCCATTTGAACCACTCGCCAATCTTCCAAAACTTTTGCCCCCGATTTTTCATAAAATGCCACTGCCGGTGTGTTCCAGTCCAAAACATTCCATTCAATGCGTCGCACTTTATCGCGCTGACCTTGCTTTATTATTTCAGTATATAATGCAGTTCCAGCTCCAGTGCCTCGTTGGTTTTCTTTTACAATTAAATCCTCAAGATGAATTGTTTTGCCTTTCCAAGTGGAATACCTGTAATAATACAAAGCAATTCCAATTATTTCATTGTCAAGTTCAGCTACAAATGTGTGAAATAAGGGATTGGTTCCAAAGCCATCCCTTTCCAAGTCATTAACAGTAATTACCACAGCTTCAGGCTCTTTTTCAAAAATGGCGAGTTCCATTATCAAAGCCAAAACTTGAGGCATATCAGTTTTTGTTGCCTTTCTTACAATCATTTTAGTATTATTTTTTTGTTTTTTTAGCGGGTGCTTTTTTAGCGGGTGCTTTTTTAACAGGTTGTTTTGTTGCAACGGTATTGTTTATTTTTTGAGGTACATAAGCAACATATAAGCCTTCTTTTATAGCTTTTGCTTTTGCTTTTTCGGCTCTATCTTTCGGGTCAGGGTGCGAACTCATCATTCGAGATAAAAAATCGCCTTGAGCTCCTTCACTTTGCGAAGCTAATAAATTAAAAGCTGATTCAACTGCATTAACATTGTAACCGTTTCTTTTCATAAAATCATACGAAAAAACATCGGCATCATTTTCTTGTTTTCGGCTGTGTTTGCTGTCCACTAAAGCGCTACCAATTTTACCATATTGACTATCAGTTATGGCTGCTATTTTGTCTGATTGTGAACTAGCTCCGTCAATTAAAGCTTCTTTTAAGTACGCATTTTTAATAGCATCTTTTGTATCTTCGTTGGCAACGTGCCCAATTTCATGTCCAATTACAGCCAACAATTGATTGTCATCCATTATGTCCATTAAGCCCGAAAATACACGCACACTACCGTCGGCTGCAGCAAAGGCGTTAACGTCTTTTGTTAAATAAACTTTGTAGTTAAGATTTAAACCTTGCTCGGTTGCGTGTTTGCCAAAAAGACGGTTTAAACGAACTGCATAACCATTATTTGCTGGCGCTACAGTGTTTGCCGAATCTAATTTTACTACAGCTAATTTTGCCATTTGAATAGCATCTTCATTTTTAAACATTAGTGCCGAAGCTCCTTTTTGAAGTGCTCCTAATGCTTTTCCTCCAAGGTTTATTTGCGCTGTAGCGGATGAAATGCTTAGCGTAATAAATGTAATTCCTAATACGATTGATTTTGTTTTCATGGATTAATTTTTATGGTTTTTATACTGTTTAACAAAAAACATACCCTTTTTTATTGTAAATCATTTATCTAAATTTATCAGAAAGGATACATTGCAAATATAAAAAGAAGTTTGTTACTTTTTATGCTTCTTTTTTGGTAAAAAATACGATATTTGCACCGTTAACTACAACGATTTCGTAATGAATACAAATAACAGCACATTAGGAGAGTTTATCATTGAAAACCAAAACGATTTTCAATATTCTACAGGAGAATTATCTCGAATTATTAATTCCATCAGATTAGCAGCCAAAGTCGTTAACTATAAAGTAAATAAAGCTGGATTGGTTGACATTGTGGGCGCAGCAGGCGAGCAAAACATTCAAGGCGAAGACCAACAAAAGCTAGATGTGTATGCCAACGAGGTTTTTATTCAAACTTTAATTAACCGAGAAATTGTGTGCGGAATTGCCTCTGAAGAAAACGATGATTTTATTACCGTTGCCGGAAGTGACAACAGCCATAACAACAAATACGTTGTTTTGATGGATCCGCTTGACGGTTCGTCTAACATTGATGTGAATGTTTCTGTTGGTACTATTTTTTCAGTTTTCAGACGGGTTACTCCTGTTGGAACGCCTGTTCAGTCGGAGGATTTTTTGCAAAAAGGAATTCATCAAGTGGCTGCCGGATATGTAATTTATGGCACTTCAACTATGTTGGTTTATACAACTGGTCATGGTGTGAATGGTTTTACTTTAAATCCAGCAATCGGCACCTTTTATTTGTCACATCCCAACATGAAATTTAGCAAAGACGGCTGCATTTATTCTATTAATGAAGGAAACTATGTTCATTTTCCGCAAGGGGTAAAAAATTATTTGAAATATTGTCAATTGGAAGAAGGAGATCGTCCTTATACCTCAAGGTACATTGGAAGTTTAGTTTCGGATATACATAGAAACATGATTAAAGGTGGCATTTATATTTATCCAACTAGTTCAAAATCGCCAAAAGGCAAATTACGATTGTTGTACGAATGCAATCCAATGGCATTTATTGCTGAACAAGCCGGAGGAAAGGCTTCTGATGGGTATAATCGTATTATGGAAATTGAACCAACAGAACTGCATCAAAGGGTGCCGTTTTTTTGCGGAAGCTATAATATGGTACTTAAAGCAGAAGAATTTATGCAAGCATCATTATAAAAAAAAGGGCTCAATTTTAACATTGAGCCCTTTTTTTGTTATTTATTCATGTGGGTCATTTCATAGACAAAAGTATCAGCATCTACATTTAATAACAATAAAGACAAAGCTTTATCAACAATAAACGTAACGTTGCCAGGAGTAAAACCTAATGCTAAAGCAAATTTTGCAACTACTTCTTTTTGTTTTGGTCCCAAAACATGATCAGCATAAACCATACGAGCCAAATCGTACAAACGTTCTAAACGTTGTGAGTGTAAATACGGCGGGTTAATTGGGTATTTTGAAGGATTTTCTAAAATTTCTTCATATTCAGCAGCCGAAATTTCTAAGCGAACTGCTAATTTATCTAAAAATTCTTTCTCTTCTTTGCTTAAATCGCCATCGGCAATTGCAACACGAACTATGGCTGAAAAATGACTCTTATTTCTGCTTTTAAATTCGCTATCAAATAATTCTGAAAATGACATAATGTGTATTTTTTATGCAAATATAATTCTATTTCAAGATTAAATCAAATTCCAAAACTATCATTTTAAAAATAATTTGTAAGTTTACCCAACAAATTAAATTTAGACTTACATTATGCAAGATTTTTGGGTGTTTTTTAAAATTGGACTTGGTCATGTGCTTGATATAAACGGATACGACCATGTTTTGTTTCTTATTGCCTTAACCGTTCCCTATTTGGCAAAAGATTGGAAAAGAATTTTGGTGCTAGTGACTATTTTTACAGTCGGACATTCGTTGGCTTTAGTTCTTTCGGTATTCAATTTTGTAAAAGTTAATGCCGATTTGGTTGAATTTGTTATTCCAATTACCATTTTACTTACCGCTTTTTACAACCTAATTCATGCCGGAAAGCCCATGCCGAAAGAAAACCTGAATTTTATTTCAATTACAACTTTATTTTTCGGAATAATTCATGGTTTAGGGTTTTCTAATTATTTTAAAACCATATTATTTGGTGAAGCAATTGACAAGTTGCCCCATTTGTTTGAGTTTGCTGTTGGTATTGAAGCGGCACAAATTTGTGTAGTTTTAGGCGTTTTGTTGGTTTCATTTGTGGTTCAAACACTTTTTAAATTCAGTAAACGCGATTTTGCACTTACCGCATCGGCTTTTGTTATTGGGGTTGTTGTACCAATTATTATTGAAAATCCAATTTGGAAAAAATAATTCTATTTTTAATAATTCAGGAACTAAAGAGTAGTTATATTTGCTTATAATTAATGAAAGTAAGATTCTTTTAATTCCATAAACTACTATATGAATTTAAAAAAACAATTAAAATACGATAAAGCCTATTTACGAATTGCTGCTGAATGGAGTAAACTATCTTACTGTAAACGTAAACAAGTGGGGGCAATTATTGTTCGAGACCGAATGATTATTTCTGATGGATATAACGGTACGCCCTCTGGATTTGAAAATTGTTGTGAAGATAATGATGGCTTAACTCATTGGTATGTACTTCATGCTGAGGCAAATGCAATATTAAAAGTAGCACATTCCACCCAAAGTTGCCATAATGCGACCTTGTACATCACTATGTCGCCCTGCAAAGAGTGTAGCAAACTTATTCACCAATCGGGCATTAAACGAGTAGTGTACCAACACGGTTATAAAGATACATCGGGAATTGAATTTTTATTGAAGGCTGGGGTAGAAGTTGAAATGTTGGAAGAATTAGATTAAATTCAAAAATGATAAAAATTGAAAAAACATACATTCCTTTATTTATTATATTATTCGTTACATTAGGAATAGTATTAGGTAAATTTTGGAACTCAAATTCGTTTGCCGAATCAACTATTTACAAATCCAAACTTAATAAACTCATAGCATTTATTGAAAGTGACTATGTTGACGATGTTAAAACTGACTCAATTGTTGATTTAACATTAACTAATATTTTAGGAAGTTTAGACCCACATTCCACCTATACTTCCGCTCAAGATCAAGTGCTTTTTGCCGAAGAAATGAGAGGTGATTTTGTTGGAATTGGCGTTTATTTTTACTCCTATAACGACTCAATTGCTGTAGTAAAAGTAATTGAAAACGGGCCCGCCAAAAAAGCAGGAGTTTTGGGTGGCGACCGAATTTTATATGCAAATAAAACCAAACTCTTTGGAAAAAAAATTGATGCGGAACAAGTTTTTAGCAACTTAAAAGGCGAAATTGGTTCGGAGGTGATTTTGACGATTTATAGAAAAACTACTAAAAAAATTTTAAAAATTAAGGTAAAAAGAGCCGAAATACCAATTAAAAGTGTTGATATTGGTATGCTTTTAAACCCAAAAACGGGTTATATTAAAATCAATAAATTTGCTGAAAACACTGCAATAGAATTTCGTGCCGAATTAACAAAATTGAAATTAAAAGGAATTACTTCATTAGTTATCGATTTAAGAGAAAACGGTGGCGGATTAATGGAGGTTTGTAATGAAATTGCCGACGAATTGCTTACTGATAATGAGTTAATTGTTTTTACAAAAAACAAAAAAGGAGCGATTGAAAAAGATTTTGCAACTGAAAAAGGTGATTTTGAAACAGGTAAATTAGCTATTTTGATTAACGAAAATTCAGCTTCGGCAAGCGAAATTTTAGCAGGAGCCGTTCAAGACAATGACCGAGGAACTATTTTCGGAAGGCGATCTTTTGGAAAAGGATTAGTTCAGCAAGAAATGAATTTTGAAGACGGATCAGCAGTTAGATTAACAACAGCAAGATATTACACACCAAGCGGAAGGTCAATTCAAAAGCCCTATACCAAAGGCGCTAGTGAAGACTATTATGACGAAAGTTACCAACGATGGGATAGCGGTGAATTGTTTGATAAAAATAAAATTACAATTACCGATTCACTCAAATATAAAACCAAAAAAGGCCGAGTTGTATATGGCGGGGGAGGTATAATTCCTGATGTTTTTGTTCCTATTGAAGTAGCTCAAGGGGAAGAAAATATCGAAGAGCTTTTTTTTCAATCGGGAGTGATTAGTAATTTTGTTTTTGAACAACTTGATGTAAAACGGGATAAACTCAGATCAATGAATTTTCAAGATTTTAAAACTAAATTTAAAAATGAAAATTTTGTGCCCGCGTTTGAAAAATACCTCAAAAAAGTCACATTTGATATCACTAATCTAAAAAGTAAAACCATAATTAACAGGTATATAGTTGCAGAATTTGCGCGTCAGCTTTATTCTGATACTATTTATTTTCAACTGCTTTTAAATGATGATAAAATGATTAACGAAGTACTGAAAAAACAATAAGTGAAGTAAGGAAAATTTATTTTTTTATGGAATCATGACTTTGTGCCGCTACGTTATTATTCCAAACTGTTAAAATATCAGTTGCAACAGCAGCCCCTGAGCCAGCCGCAATAGCTAATTGGCTTCGCCACCCGGCTAAAGTACCTGCAACGTAAATACCTTCAGCTACTTTATGGTCGTTGTTTAGTAATTGTATGCGCTGTTTTTCGGGAAGTGTTTTTTGATGTGGTACAACATACTGCATCAAACCCTCAACTGAAAATGTGTTTGAAAAACCTATTGCCACAACAATATTCTTGGTTGCATAACTGTTTTTATTTGTAACAACCTTAAAATCAGGAAAATGTCCTTCAACTGAAATTATTTTTTCGTTTAAAATTTGCGAAACATGCGGGTAAGTTTCTGACAATTGTTGTAAAGAAGAGTGTAATAAATCAGCACCTAAAGTGCCAGGTAAAATACCGTAAGCGTTATTAAATAGTGCATTTTGCAAATCAGATGATTTTTGATGTGCAATAATTCCAATGTTTTTTTCTAGAACAAATGGTTTGTTCTTTGCCGATCCTAGTACCAAAGCGCACGAAACACCCGAAACACCACCGCCAATAATTAAAACATCAAACATAAAAAGGACTTAATTTTTTAATTTTTCTTCTATTTTTTTTGACATTTTGAAAATAATCAAAATAAAAACAGCACACAAAGAGGCAACAACACCAATTAGTGCAACAGCACTTTTGCCTTCAAAGGGTTTTTCGTAGTCCAAAAGTGTTAAATTAAAAATGGTTAATCCAACGGCTAGAAAAATCAAAATTGTTGTGAAAATTTTCATGATACTAAATTAGTCAGTAAAAATACAAAATACTTTGTTACACAAACAAACCTTTAACATTTGCAGCAAATAATTTAACAGCTATTGCCAAAAGAACTACTCCAAAGGTTTTTCTTATTACTCCAAGACCATTCTTACCTAATAGTTTTTCAATTTTAGAAGATGACTTTAATACAATATATACCAAAATAATATTGAGTAAAATAGCAATAATAATATTTATCGCAGCATATTGTGACCTCAATGACAACAGAGTTGTCATGGTGCCAGCTCCTGCAATTAATGGGAATGCCAATGGAATAATTGATGCTGAACTAGCTTCGTCATCGTCTTTGTATATTCTAATTCCTAAAATCATTTCTAAAGCTAAAAAAAACAGTACAAATGATCCCGCAACAGCAAAAGAACTGACATCAATGCCTATTAATTTCAAAAGTTCTTCGCCAACAAACAAAAACACAATCATGATTAAACCCGCCGCAATTGAAGCTTTTTCCGATTCAATGTGCCCTACTTTTGCTCGTAAATCAACTACTATCGGCACCGTACCAACAATATCTATTACGGCAAAAAGCACCATCGAAATGGTAATTATTTCTCTAAAATCTAATCCAAACATAGTTTTTTTTGCAAAGGTAAAATTTTGTTAACTATCTTGGCGTTTTTTCTTTATAAAGAAATGATTTTGTGATTTTAGATCTTTATTTTTTTTGCGGTTTATCAAGTTCGGATTCATCTTTTTGGTAATTTGAACCGAAATAATAAAATCTTCAATCGTTTCTTTGATTGTAAATTGGTTGATCATAAATAATGAAACGTCATCAAAAAAGTTCTTTTTTATAGACACCATTGATTTTTTTCCCACTTGTTTTATGGTAATTATATCGGCTTTTTTTAAAACTAATAAATGTTTTGAAACAGTGGATTGCGCTATGGGAAGTAGGTTAACAATTTCGCCACAATTAAAGGTCTTATTTTTTAGAAGTATTTTTAAAATTTCCAAACGGGTAGGATGTGCTAAAGACTTGAATACTTCGGCATAGTACTCCATGTTTTTTTCTTTTGTTGGCTTTGTCAAAATACCCATTTAATTTCGTGCTTTTATAATTGCAATTATACTAATTTTTTTGTTAAAAAAAGATGTCAAATAACAATTTTAAAAATTTATTTTTACAGTAATTATTGATTTCATTCTCCGATTTCATTTACATTTGCAAAAAGTTTATAAATCATGTTTCAACTAGGCAAAACAATCGTTTCTGAAGATATTTTACAAAAAAATTTTGTGTGCAACTTGTCCGCCTGCCACGGTGCTTGCTGTGTAGATGGTGATGCCGGAGCACCTTTGAGTGAAGAAGAAACTAAAATTTTGGAAGAAATTTATCCAAAAGTGAAACCTTTTTTAAGAAAAGAAGGCATTGAGGCCATCGAAAAATTAGGAGCTTGGGTTAAAGGTACCGATCAAGATTTGGAAACTCCACTTATTGATAATAAAGATTGTGCATATGTGATTTTTGACGGGAAAACTGCACTTTGCGGTATCGAGCAAGCTTATAACGAAGGTGTTATTTCATGGAAAAAACCCGTATCTTGTCATTTATACCCTATTCGAGTTAAAGATTTTACCGAGTTTGCTGCTGTAAATTACGACCGATGGGATATTTGCGACGACGCATGTTCCTTAGGTAAAGAACTTCAAGTGCCCATTTATAAATTTGTAAAAGAAGCACTTATTAGAAAATTTGGTGAAAATTGGTATGCCGAACTTGAAAAAGTAGCAGCCGATTTGGAAAAAGAGCACTAGATATTTTATTTTTGAAATCTAACTTTATTTCATCAATTTACCGTTAGTCAGGTTAATTTATTTCTTTTTTTCGGTCGTCGTTCCAAGTGATGTATCCAAAAATAGCATTAATTAGATAAAAGGAATATTTTGCTACATTAGCAATATTCATTAACATAATGTTTTGAATAATTTTGGTTAAATTGTAAAATTGCCACATAAACCAATTGTCTGGATACATTCTAGCAGTATTGAAGGTACCTCCAAAGGTTATTCCGGCAGGAATTGCAATTGCAAAAAACAATTTCCAATCGATAGATTTGTGTGATAAGTATTTAAAGGCTAAATAATTAAGTGCAAATGAAAATAAAAACCCCAAAATAATATTTCGATAAAATATAAAATCAATTGATCGTAATATTTTACTTTTTTTCCAGGCTTTAAAAACCAAAAAATTAGCAATAAACGTAACTGGGTAAGTTAATATTGCTCCTGCATTTCCGAGTAAATAATCAATGCTCCCACTTAAAAAAGTATTGCAAGTTGTAATTAAATTTCCCAAATTATTTTTTTTGGTTACAAGTCGGTTTCCCATCATAGAAAACCCCGTATTAATAATGGAAACATATCCTAGTAAAAAAACATATTTTGTACCATGATATGAAAAATCAATTACCGTTTGATGGTAACCTAATGTTATGGAAGCTATAATAACAATTGCCAAACCAATAAAATCAAGATAAGTGCTGTTTGTGAGTGCTTTTATTTGAAGTAAAATATTAGCTGGGATGTTTGAAAATAATTTCATTACTGAATTAGATTGTTTTTAGAAAATGATAATTTGGTTTGCAATATTACAAATTCTATATGATTTAATTATCCCTATTGGGTTTAGAATGTAAATAATTAAAAGCAAATAGCACATTTTATAAAGAAATTGTAGTCATTTATCAGCTTTTTTATACATTTACAAACAACCAAAAACTGTGCTTAATTTTATGCTTTTTGACAAACTTAGTACTTCTTTTTTTTCTGAAAAATCTGTTTTGGATGTTTCAGATTTAGTGCAATGGAAGCGAAGCCAAGGGAATTATAATGTAGATAAACTGCCAAAAACTGCAATAATTACTTTAAACAAACACTTAATTTCCAAAAAAGTAAGGCTATTTTCTAAAAAGATTAAAGGCATTACGGGAGACAACTATTTGATAAATTCGAATGTTGTTGTGTGTACCAATTTTGGGAACGGAGCTCCTGCAATGGTTGGGATTTTGGAAGAATTGCGGGTGTTGGGGGTTGTGCATTTTATGTTTATTGGTCTGGCGGGGAGTTTGGATGCTAACTATGCAGAGGGAGATTGTTGTGTGGTTACCGAAACTTTTTCTGCTACTGGTTGCGCAGCTTTTTATAACGAAAATAAAACAATATATCCTGTTGTAAATGAGCGGTTTAAAAACATTAAAGATGCATTAAATTTTAAACCAACTTCTTGCTGGAGTACCGATGCGCCTTTTAGAGAAACTCCAAGTTTGATTGCCCATTATACTGACAAAGGTGCAAAACATGTTGATATGGAATGTGCTGCAATTTATGCTTTCGCAAAATTTTATCAACTGAACGCCCTTTGTATGTTGGTTACAGCGGATTCTTTTTTGGAAGGAAAATGGATGCCACCCAAAAATAATGGGTTGTTGCGCAAGCACCTTCAAAACACCCTGAAAATTTGTCTAAAATTGGTAAAAAATGGATAATCAAAGTGCCTTAATTACTTTAATCATTGTTTTCTATAACGAAGAAAATTATTTGGATAGAAGCTTGCAATCTGTTGTGAATCAAACGTATAAAAATTTTGAAGTGATTTTGGTGAATGATGGATCAAAAGACAATTCGTTGGAGGTTGCCACCAAATATTTGCCAAAAATAAATAAAAGCATAATTCTTACCATTGAAAATTCTGGGGCCGCAGTTGCAAGAAACACAGCTTTACAAAAAGTGAGCACCAAATATGTAACATTTTTGGATGCTGATGATATTTTGCACCCAAACATGATGGAAGCATTTGCCTTAGAAATAGAAAAAACCAAAGCCGATTTATTGCTGTGCGATATAGAAATTGTGAGCGAAGATGGTTTGACTACTATTCCATCAAAGTGGCATGAAGTGTATAATAACATCCATAAATCTACCGAATTGGCAAACACTTTTTATAAAGAAGGCATTGTAGAAACGATTTGGTCTAAGGTTTTTTTAACTTCTATTGCCCAAAAAATTACATTTGACAAAGATTTAAAACTGTTTGACGACCGACCTTTTGTTTTAGAGTTTATACTCATGAGTGAAACAGTGCGGTTTTTACCAAAAAAATTGATAACCAATTTTTGCCGTAAAGCCTCGTTAACGCGCAGGGTTTTGTCTGATGTGCGGGTGAAAGACGTACATCGACTGTTTGAAGTAGAGCTAGAAGTGGTAAAAAGAAACGGGGTTGAAGATTTATACAAAAACGGGGTTTTTAAAAGTGCTTTAGACTATTTTATGGATACTTATTTGATTCAAATAATTGATAAAAAAGAAATGGTATCGTTGCACGAAGTTCGGAGTTTATACCAAAAATTTCTTTTTTCTTTTAGTAAAAAATTAAAATCAGAGGGCATCACTTTTGATACAAAAAACAAGCTTGCCTTGCTGTTATTAAAAATGCCAAACTATGTAGGCTGGAACATTTCTAATTTTATACTTTCGGTTGCAAAAAGGAAACGATTGCACGTAATAAAAACCATAAAAAACCAATGATTGTTGCTTCGATAAATAAAATAACGCAAAGGTTCGGGGTTTTAACTTTGGTGCAGTTACTCACCATTTTGTTCCCTCTAGGCATCTATTTGATATTGATAAACCGGGTTTCTATTGCAATAATTGGCGAAATCACAACTTGGCAAATGGTTTTTGTAATTGCAGCCGGAATCAGTAGTTATAGTTTTCCTCAAAATCTGATTCCTATTTCTAACAAACTAAAAAATAGTAAGTTCACCACCGCTTGTTATTGGAATAAAGTGCTTCAAATCAGATATTTATTTGCGATTATTTTCTTTGTATTATTGTTTGTTTTTTCCTCATTTTTGCCATTAATTGCGTTGTACTCTTCTGTGATACTTGTGGGTAGATTGTACAATCCATCCTCATTTTTTTATGTTTTATCCCAAAACAAACTGTTGCTTTGGTTTCATTTTTATACCAAATTGGTAGCATTGACTTTGGTGTATTTTTGCATCACCAAAGACAATTGGTATGTAACTAATTTGTACATAGCAATTTCTGAATTATTGATTGCTCTTCCGTTATTATTTATAAAAAAATGGAGTATAAGTTGCACGCTTTCAGCACCTAGCAAAATAGTTACTTTTTTCAAAATAGAAAAAAAATTGTTTTTTATTCAATGCACAAATACATTACTGTTGTCTGTAACCATCCCTTGTACCCATTTATTTTTTGGGGCAGAAATTGCGGGAATTACTGCTGTTGCAGAAAAAGCTACGTCGCTTATTAGAGGTGTTTCTGGCAATTTATTTTATGCCATTTTACCCCATTTTGACAAATATGACAAAGCTTATTTGTATATAAATCTTCAAAAAGGAATGCGTCGAATTGCAATGTTATCTGCCTTGTTGTGTTTGATTTCTGTTGGAATAGTACTTTTTTTTAAAGAAATGATTACAATAAAATTTCAAGAAATTCCGATGGTATATTTGTTATTGATGGTACAATTGGTGTGGTTTCCAGTAATGATGAGTACGCCATTTCAAATTTTTTGTATGAAAATGGAACGGTGGAATCAACTATTTCTCTTTTCAAAAATACAACTTGTGGTACTTGTTGGAGGGTTGTTTATTTTAGGACATTTTTTTGGGATATGGGGCGTTATTTCTGCCATTATAATTCCCGAAATAGTAACATTTTTTCTTTATAAAAAAGAAGCTTCCAAACAAAATTTATGATTTTTCAGCATATCTAAGCCACATAAAAGGCGAATAATCAGCCGATAGCCATTTTGAAATCTTATTTTTTGGAGGCTGGTATAAAATAATAAATTCAGAAATAGCCTCTATGCTATGATGGTAGTAATTGTTTGCCATTTCTGGAAATCCTAAATTTGTATAATGAGCGATCGATCTTTTTTGGGCATCGGCAAGAGTTTCTTTTGTATAAAAAGGACTGTCGATAATATGAATTTCGCCATGAGGCAAAAGAAACGTTTTCAATCGATGGATTAATGTATCAAAATTTGGAAAATACTGCACGCAAGCATTGAGCGTAATGATATGAAATTGGTTTTGAAAGGTAGTAATTTCAAAAATATCGCCATAAACAAAGTTCAAATTTGGCGCATCAAAAACCGTTGCTGCTTGCTCTAACTCCATCGCATTAATATCCAATCCCACAACGGTTGTATTTGGAATATGACTCATTAAATGCGAAAACCATCCGTTTCCACAACCTATATCAAGAACATGTAACGAATCTTTTTTGCTTGATAAATAGTCCAAAAATCTTTTGGAAGAATGTTGTCTAACTTTCCATTCGTTTGCATTTGGGTTGGAAGCAGCGGTATAGGGCAATTGTTGAACCTCTGCGTCTGTCAACACCCTGTTTTCTTTGCTTCTAATTGCAATATAGGAATCAGAAAAAGCTTCTTTTTTTGCTGTTAAATAGGTTACTTTTTGCATGGTTGTTTGTCGTTTTTCACAACATTAGTTGATTTATTTTTTCTGAAAAGTAATAATATAATAATCTCCAATTCCTTTAGGGATACATTTTTTTATCCAATTATTTGATTCTAAAGCAATTAATATTTTCATCCACCTTTGATGTTTTGTTATTGATGTATGATTTACAGATGGATATAAAACCCCTAAATTTTCTATTTTCAAAAGCTGAAATGAATCTTTTATTATTGTTTTAATTGATTTTGGTGAGAAATAATAGGTTTGAACTTGCTCTCCTTCTACATTTGCGGTTACTTTTTTCTTTTTTAATCGTATAAAAGCCCTATTGAATTTTCCTTTTAATAAATAAATCCAATCCCAAGGATAGTATTTACCCATAATCACTAAAGTAATTATTGCATCTTTTGGAAGCATTTGATGTAAATCATTGATGATTTTTGCTGGGTTTTCCGTACAATTTATTCCTCCAAAATTTGAAAAAACATAATCAAAACGATTCTTAGATAATGAATTTAAATTAGTAAATGAACATTTTTCAAAACTCAAATTAGGTAAATTCAAGTCTTTTATTTTTTGTTCAATATATTTTTGAGATCCGTCTGAAATATCAGAGGCTACAACAGAATATCCTTTTTTTGCAAAATAAACAGCATCGATTCCGCTTCCAGAATTTATTTCTAAAATAGCACTATTTGGTACTAAAAAATGCTCAATGTGTTTGTAAACTTGTTGACGCATAGCAATATCAATAAGGTCATTTTTACTCAAATATTCGTAATGAGAATATATTTTTGAAAAACCTTTATTTACTGCTTCTTCTTGTGTTTGGCTATTCATTTATTTTTTTTAAGTAAAAATTAAAACGTCAAAAAAAATTATAGTAATTTGAATTGATTTTTAGTAGATTTGTTTATATTAACAAATTAAATAATTTTTTATGAAAAAAACAATTTTATTATTTACTATTGGACTTATGGGGTTTAATGGTATTGCTCAGCAATGGTCAACAAGTACTAATTCTATCTATTCAAACATCAATAAAGTTGTGATAGGAGGAACTACATATACAGGATCTTATCAATCAGGAGAATCTGTTCTTCAAGTAAATTCACCAATTGGGAAAAATTCATTTTTTTGTTTACAAACTGGTGCCAAAGCATTAATATTTGGTACAGGTAACGCATGGAACGCTTTGTATATACCTAAGAATGAAAAGTTTAAATTTAGTTATGCTTATAATGGTGCTGCACATAATGTTATGAATATTAACCCAACAAATGCAACATTTCCAACAGGTAGCGTTTCAATTGGAACTGAATTAACACCCTTGGGCTATAACCTTGCAGTGGGCGGAAAAATAATAGCCGAAGAATTAAAGGTTCAGTTACAAGCACAATGGCCAGATTATGTTTTTACAAAAGACTATCAATTGCCAACTATAGCAGAAGTTGAAAAGCAAATAAAAGAAAAAGGGCATTTGGCTAATGTTCCTTCAGCAAAAGAGGTTGAAGAAAATGGTTTTGAAGTAGGTGAAATGGCTCGTATTCAACAAGAAAAAATTGAGGAATTGACATTGTACATTATAGAACAAAATAAAATTAACGAAAAACAAAGTTCTGAATTAGAAAATCAAAACAAGAAAATTGAGGAATTAAAAACAATGATTAATGTTCTTCTTGAAAAAAGTAAGTAATCATTTAAAAACAAAAATAAATGAAAAACTTATATATTTTAATATTCTTTTTAATAGGAATATTAAGTTTTGGACAAACTCAAGAACCAAATATAAACTTAAGCCCAAATGGAACATTAGATAATATTTTTGATCAATATGGAAATAAATACAAGCTATCAAATATTATAGCAGGAGCAAATATTAAAGCAAATAATAATTTAACAAGAAGTGTAGTCTTATGTAGTTCTGGAATATTCGATTTATATTTTGAAACTGGATGTGGCATGGACAATACTACAGACACATCCGAAAACGAAAGAAGAGCAGTGGTTTGCAGAGTATTTAACGACATATCAAACTTTATTGTTTCACCTTTAAAAGACGTTGGAAATACTACAAGAGTAAGAATATGGGTTAGAAATATTAATAATATAAGTGGAACACCAACAAATGCTTTAGCACTAGCTACAGGATTTTATAATTTACCGCAAAACAACACTTCTGGCTTTGGTGGTATTACAGACAACGAGATTTGGAAAACCATAGTTTCCGGAAAAGATTCGTATACTAATGTTGTTTCTCCTCTAAGCTCAACAGAGCCGTCTGCTGACTTTTATCACGGAATGGCAGCATTTAAATTTACGGGTATAAATTGGAATACAAACTTGTCCATTAATTGTCCTGTAGGAAAGCATGATTTATACAGTGTTGCTTTACACGAAGTAACTCATGCTTTAGGTTTTGCAAGTTTATTAAATGAAAATGGGCAGTCTGTCTTTGGTGCTGGATTTAATTATTTTAGTCGATATGATAAATTTCTGAAAAATAATGCACAAACTCAACCATTAATTACAAATGGAACTGCTTGCTCATCAATGTACAATTACGTTTTTAATACTAACTTGACAACTTCAGTATTACACCCAAGTAGTGCATGTAATAGTAATCAAACAACTTGTACTACAGCAATCAAATTTGTTGCTACTTCAACAGTTCCAGTATATACAACAAATTGTTTTGAACCAGGTAGTAGTATAAGTCATTTTGAAGATTTATGTGTAACTCCAAATGTAAATGATGCATATTTTACAATGAGCAATGCAAATGGAACAGGAATAACAAAAAGGTTTTTAAAATTTCAAGAACGTAATGCGTTAGGTGATATTGGTTATAAATTGAACACAACCTATGGCAATAATACTACCGCTGTTGGTAGTTATAACAACTATGGTGGAGCAATTACAACAGGGACATCTGTAGCTGGAATAAATGATGGATTAAATGCAAATGGAACATATTCTTATTTATACAATCCAGGAAGCCCCCCAATATCAATTAGTGGAATACTTTTAAATGACAAAAACGCAACAAATTTTGAATGTGTAGAAGATGTTACTGCGGCATCAACAATTACTGTTACATCTGGCATTATTTATTTTAGTAGTTCAGTTTCAGGAGTACATCTTTTAAGGTATGTGCCAATAAATGGCACACAAAGAGGCAATATCACTTATATTTATGTTTATGTAAATGAAAACAATAATTGTGGAATACCAAATTCTTGTAATTTGGTAACCAATGGTGATTTTGAATTGCATTATCCACTTTCAAATGTATCACATAATAATGCCAATAAAGTTTGTAATTGGTCACAAGGAAATAATCACAATAGTATTTACTTCAGTGGCGATATACCCAATTCGTCAGGGTTAAACGATACTGTTCCTTGTCACTGGGCTGGTTATGAAACTGATAACATAGCAGGAAACAAAGGATATCTAAGAATGAATATAATAAGTAATAGTACATATCCAATCATCTCTTCAACAATAAAAACGAAACTAACTTCATCGTTATTACCAAATAAAAATTATCAATTAAGTTTTGATTATTCATTAGGGGAAGCCGAAAGCAATTTTATAGCAAAAATTCAAGCTTATTTATCTACAACTTTTGTAAGTTATCCAGGAAATGGAGCAATACCTATTAGCAATCCTAATATGTTAAAAACCAGTACTTTTTATCCAAATCGAACTGATGGATGGCAAAAAATTGTTTTCAATTTTAACACGAAAAGTGGAGGCGAAAACACATTATATTTAGGCGCTTTAAGTGAAGCAACATCAATATTAAATACTCCTTCTCCGCCAAATTTATTTGGATGTAATTATGGGCATTACAATGACCCTAGAATATCATACTATGGATCTGGATACTTTATTGATAATGTAAAATTAATTGCTTTAAATGATGGAACCATTAATTTACCATCTTCTATCTGTTCGAATGAAACCTTAGACAATTTAGAAAGCTACTTAAGTGCCATTCAGCCAAACGGAGTGTTTACAGGAAATGGAATTGTTAATAATAATGGAATATTTTCATTTAATGCAGCAACAGCTGGAGTAGGAATAAAAACTATCACTTATACCTATACAAATAGTTCTAACTGCTCTGTTTCATTATATCACAATATTGATGTTACCAATTGTACACCTACATCTTGTCCCTCCTCTTTAAATTTCAATTCCCCAGAATTGGCAACTACTGCTACTACTTATCAAGTATCGGGCACTATTACTACGCTTACTAATTATTTTGTAAGTCCAACAAGTCCTTCAATTGTTTTTAAAGCTGGTAATTCAATTACTTTCAGTCCTTTAACTGAAATTAAAGCAAGTTCTACAAGTAATTTTACTGCAAAAATTGAAGCTTGCTCTTCCACTAGGGTTAGTAGCAAAGAAGTAGCAAAAGAAGCACAAATGATTAAAGAAGAGGAGAAAATTAATTTATTTCCTAATCCAACCAAAGAAGTAATTACAATTTCAACACAAAATAGTGATTTGAAAAAAATTACACTTTTTTCAATTGATGGTAAAATGGTTTACAATCAAGAAATTGAAAAATCAAACTCTTTTCAGCTAAATATTGGCACTTATCAAAACGGAATCTATCTAGCAATAATAGAAACCCAAGAGGGTAAAGTTTTTAGAGAAAAAATTGTAAAAAATTAAAGCTTTTTCTAAATCAAAATCCCCATTTAGTTTTATTCTAAATGGGGATTTTTTTTGTTTAAAGATTTTTTTTACCTTTGTCAAAGTTAAAAACTTTAACAAAAACTTACAAAGGGTACAAAATTAGATTGCATTTTTAGCCAATTTTTTTAACACTAATGTATCCAAGAAAGCACTCGGCACGTAGTAACCCAACTTTGCTATTTTTTTAATTTTATCTATAGAAAAAGAAAAGTGCTTCAATTCGTGAAATCCTTGCGCTTTTCGGAATTCTTTGTGTACATATCGTTGTAACTTTTTGTAATACAATGAATTATAAGTCCCTTGAAACATCATTTCAAAATCATCAGAATCGGTCCAATTGGCTTTTAGTTTCATGTCGTCTTTTACTTTGTCATAAAATTTTGTGCCTGGCAACGGATAGGACACCGAAATTCCAATATTATCAGGTAAAATCTTCTTTACCATTGCAATCGTTTTCTGGATATCTTCTTGATTTTCTGTAAGATAGCCAAACTGTAAAAACAACGCAACTCGAATCTTTTTTTGTTGTAACAAATGGGTTGCTTCATAAATTTCTTCCAACTTGGTGCCTTTGTCCATGGCATCCAATATTTTTTGCGAACCACTTTCTGCGCCAACCCATACTTCTTCAAGTCCAGATGCGGCTAGTGCATCAATAGTATCTTCTTTCAAAAGCAAGTCAACGCGACTTTGAATATAATACTTAATTTGAAGCTTGTTTTTTTTCAATTCTGTGTTGAATTCTTGCACCCAATTGGGTTTTAACCCAAAAATATCATCACACATCCAAAATCTAGTTACACCAAAATTTTCTTGTAAATAGGCTATTTCTTTTACTATATATTCTGGCGAATGGGCGTTGTATCTATTGCCATAAATGGGTTTGGCACACCAATTGCATTTGTAAGGACATCCTCGAGTGGTAGCAATATTTAAGGTAAATTCTTGACCGCTTTGATTCCAAACTTCTTTATAAGAATTCATTTCCACTAAATCCCAAGCTGGCAAAGGTAGTTCGTCTAAATTTTGAAGAACAGCTCGTTTCGTGTTGATTTTTATTTCGTTTTCCTTTTTAAAAACAATTCCGTTTATGGTAGAAATATCTTTATTGTTTTCTAAATTATTAATTAATTCAAGTAAAGTAATTTCTCCTTCGCCTTGGATAATATAATCGGCTCCTTTATTTAGATATTTTTCATAATGATCAGAAGCATCAGAGCTACATACAATCACTTTACAGCTTGCCGATTTGGCTGAAATAATCATGTCAAAACAGGCGTCACGCATATTGGTCAAGCACATTTTGGTCAAATAATTAAACCCATCGTCATAAATAACCAAATACTTCGGATTTTTACTAGCTAATATTGGCAATATATCCAAAGATGAGTCTAATAAATTGGTATCGAACAAATCAACTTCAAAACCATTTTCTCTCATTAATGATGCGGCATACAAAGTGCCAAGCGGTGGAAAAGGGGTTTTGTTTTTCCATTGTTTTGGATCGAGTTTGTAATAATAAGAATGCGAAAATAATATTTTAGACATGTTCTTTCGGAATTTCGATTGCAAATTTTATTTTTACCTCTTCTATTTTTTCATTCAAAGAATCAACTACTTTTTTTTGAAAATTGGAAGGGTGGTGTTTAGAAATATTTTCAGATGATTTCATGGCAATTTCAAAATCTTTGGGATTCAAATAATGAAATTTGGCATTCCATTTTTTCAAGGTAATCGATTTAAAAGTTGCATTTAAAAAAATCCCAAATCTAGACAAAAGGATCAACTCAATGGTTTTTGTAAACCAAAGTTTTTTGGCATCCTGTACCTCATCTAAATTGACTTCAAAATTTGAAAAAAAAGAAGCTATCCAATTGTTTTTTTTATAAAAATTTTTAAAAACCACCGAGCCTTCTAGCGGAATTAATGTTTTTAATTCGGTTGCAGTAAAGATATTTTTTTCTTCAATTTCGAGTTGATTTTCAGACACATAATAATTGATACAGAAAAACTGACGCGAATTAAACAAAAATAGTTTTTTATACACCATCAAAAAAGTTCTACAAATCCACAATTTTGAGTGTTGGGTTATGATAAAAAAGTCAATATCACTGTCGCTATCATAATACCCTTTAGACAATGAGCCCGAAACCCCAACTCCTTTCACAAAAGGAAATTTAGCTATAAACGATGCTCTTTCTTTGGCAATAACCAACGCTTTTTCTGCCTGATTATTTCCTTTTACTCTTTTTGCAACACTTTCATTATCATTATTATACACATAAAAATTGTCCACATTACCGATTACCTCTTTTTCTATCAAAAAATGGATATCGTCTTTTGTTTCTTGCAGGGTCTTATTATTAGTATAACCATGAATTTCCTCCAGCTTCAACGGATACCTAAAAATAGAAAAATACAATATCGCTTTTAAGGAATCCATTTATCTATAGTGTTTAATATAATTTGGCTGTTTATATGGTGTTTAGTTAAAAAAATAACATGTTTTACACCTTTTGCCAAAGATATATAATTTAATTATTGGTTTTTTCTATTTTTCTATAAAAACTTTAATGTAAATTATATGGAAAATATTTGTTTTTATACGAAGAAAGTTTTTCAAATGTAACTAAAAAAGGCTCTTCACAATTTCTTGCAGCCCTGTAAAAATAAGGTATAAACTCAATCCCTTTTTCTGTAAAGTTCCAAGACACAAAATCCCACGAATCTAAATCTGTATAATCACAATTGTCGTCTGAATCGGGTGTAGGTTTCACAAAATGTTCCGTTTGATTAATTAATTCAAATAATTTTGGAGCAAAAAAATCAGTTCTGTATTTAGAAAAAGCATCAAATCCTCCTTTTTTTTCAGTTGTTACAGATGTATCAAAAGCCAAAATTTCATCAATAGAATAATTTTTACCATTATTCAAATCTAATAAATAACCTTGTAAGCCAAAATCAGGATGAGCACCGCCACAAAACCAAGAGCTAAAAACTTTAAACCCAATTAAATCAGTAGTTAAATATTGAACTGAAACATCATATTCAATTGCATCTCCTGAATTATAATCGAAAGAAGATGAGCAATTTAATTGAGCTAGTGTATTATCAATATGTATTTTATTCAAAATTTGATTCACTATTGATTTTGATTTTTCTGAAAAATAATTTCCTAGTCTAAAAAAATGTGATTTACAATGTTTTTCAGAATACCAAACTAATTCTTTTCCTTGATATGTAGAAATAGAATCTTGCTTAAAATCTAAAAAATGTGTTTTTATTACGTTTAGCGAATGCTCTTTAGAGGCGACACTATTTGACTTAAATTTAGAAAAATTTACTGGTGTTAATTGCAATAAAATCTTCTTCCCTGAATTACTTATCCAAGCACCTTTAAAATTTCCGTTTGACTGTTTTATAAGTTCAAATTTTTCAAAAAAATGATTATTATTATAGTCTTTAAAGGCAAATTTATATGAATTGTTTTTTCTATTCCCCTCCATATTGATATCTTTCAAAGCATTTTGATAGAAATAAGTTGCACTAATTTCATTGTCAGATTTGTACTCTACAATAGTTAGAAAAATCTTACTCTTGCCCAATAACCCTTCTAAAAAATAACTTTGCTGACCAAACGATAAGCTTGAATAAAACAAGATAAAATAAATAAGATGCTTTTTCATATTTGCATAATTTTCAATGTTATATACTGATTTTATTTTCAATTAAAAAATTTAAATATTCATCTAAAAACTCATAACTTAATTGATTACGGTTATTTTTTAATAGATAACAACTTGAGTTTTTGTACTCAATATGAGTGAAAACATTGGGTGGAAAATACCTTAATACATACTTTGAATACACTCGATAACGTTTTGTGTTTCTAATTGTACTGTCCGGATTTATATTTTCTGCATTCTTTTTTTTGTTGTTTTCTCTTGAGGTTGCTGCACCCATAAATCCAAAAGAAGCATTAGGATTTTGTTCGATAATTTCAACTGCAATTTTTGTAATTGTATTTAACAAATAAAAAACATGCTTGTTACTTCCTTTTCCTTTTGGCAATAAAAGATTAAATCTATTTTCTGAAAGTCGATGATTTTTAAGAAAAAATTGAATTACATAAATGTCATAATCCAATTTTATAAGTTCAACAATATAATGTTGGTTAATTATATCTGATTTGAAAGTGTAAATTTCCGTTTGCCTTCCGTCAATTTCTTTACGACAACCTTTATGAATAAATGAATATGAAGGTAAATTTGTCAAAAATTAAATACTAAAAGAAAGAAAAGTATATTTACTTGATCGATTATTATTAATATCTTGTAATGTTAATACCTTACCAGTATGCACAACACTGCATGCTACTGTAATATCAGTAACGTTATTTAATACTAATTTGTTTGTTTTCTTTTTTGAAAATTTAGAAATTTTTGTTTTCATTTTCATTAAAAAGTTGATTTATAACGCAAAATTACATTTTTTTTAAATTCTATGATAATAAACATATTAAAATTTCACTTTCAGTAATATTATCCCTAAAATCAATACTGCTATAATTAAATAATTAATAATAATATCATATCGGTATTTCGGAAGTTCATGCTTAGGATAATTAATATCCCATTTTTTAGACACAGCAAATTCAGCTAGCATTTTTGGTGTAATTGGAATTTCTTTTACTCTATTATGAGGGTTTTTAAAAAATATGTTGCCAAAATTAAATGTCAAACTTCCTTCTTCTTGATAATGAAAATACCAAAGAAAACCATTCATATCTACATCATATTTTTCAGCATATTTAGAAAGTAAATCATCACAATCATCACCGTCAATTTTCAATAAAGTAAAAATATCAGAATCTGATTGAAGATTTGATTTCCAATATTCTGTTTCAATAAAATCGATTATTTCTTGTTCTAAACTAATTTCCATAAAAAATCATTTTAAAATTTTATACTAAGTAAAAAAACAAATCCAATCAAACTGAAAACGGAGCCTGAAAAATTTCTAATGCGCCTCCAGCCAATTTTTACCTTCACCAAGTTCAACTTCTAGCGGTACATCCATTGCAAAGGTTGATTTACAATAAGTATTCAAAAAATCAACTTTTGTAATTTCTTTGTTTTAAAGTCATATTTATAATTTACAATCTCACCATTAAGAATCAAATCAATAACTTCATCAATTATTGGCAATGGAACAACAAACCATTCTCTTGGTGTTATTCTTCTTCCATTGTCATCATATATGTCAACATTTAAACAAACTTCTGCAAAAAATCTATGTAATAACTGTTCAAATTTATGCGGGTTTACATTGTAACATTTATAGGTACTCACTAAATTTACTTCTGCCATCAAATAGGTTGGTTCTTTTGGAGCGTTCTTTATTCTATCTTTTACATCCGTTTTTGAAAAACCAATTTTGTATAAATCTTTTATTTCTGAAATGCTTTTGTTTGTTGATTTAGATTGTAGAATATATATCCATCCTGTTTCTAAATCAGATTCGTTAACTAAATTAGCATTTTTAATTAATTCGTTTTCTACCTCAGAATCAGTATCTGAGACTATTCTACCATTATTATACAATGCTTTAGCTAATGAACGATAGTACATATTACTTTCTGTACCGTTTTCAAAAATAATTCTTGTTCTACCGTCTTTTCTAATTCGGTCTTTAATTTGTCTTTCTTCAATACCATCTTTTTCTAAAAACAACAATAAACCATCTAATAAATAATATTTTCCTTGTTCTAAATTTTGTTCTACATCCTTAAACTCATTTAGCTTTCTTTTTCCTTCTCTTAATTCTTGATGTACTTTCTTAAAAGCAGTTTCGTATGGAATAAATTCTTTTTCTTTAATTGCTTTTCTCCTTGCAACAAAATCAGTTTCTTCTCTATCTTTTGAACTTGGTATGTTTTTAAGTTTAAATATATCTAAAGTATCGTCGGTATCCAATAAACCAAATTCATCATCATTTAAAATATCATCAATTGTATTTATTTCAGCAATAACATTACCTAATAAATTATGAATATCGTAGGGTTTTAAGATTTCTATTTTTTTATTATTCTTCCTCAATTCTTTTAAAACAACACCCAAATTTCTTTCTGACACAACAAAAACATCTGCTTTGGGTTCTCTATTGTTTTTTTGATAAAAGGCATTGATTTCTTGGTACGAATCAATTAATCGTTCCTCTTCTGATTTTGCATTGGAAACTTTAGCTTTTGATTCTAAAAGTCCAAATTCATCATCATTAAAAATATCTTCTAATGTTATCTTTTTACTCATTTGCTTTTGCTTTACGTCTTTGTTCTCTCAAAAATATAATAGCTTCTGCTAATCTTCTTTCTTGTGGGTCGAATGCCTGAATACTTGGTTGTTCTCCTGTTTGTGCTACCCAGTTTTTTATTTTGGGCCAAAGAATAATGGCTTCTTCCTCTGTCATTTCTATTCTAGTTGCTTCAATTGTTTCTTGGATAGCTTTGAAAACAGAAGCAGTAACTGATTTAGACAATATCTCAAAAGCTTTTTGAAATGGGTTTATTTGGTCAATTAAATCAATATTTATATCATCAATATTTACAAAGCTATCAGCCATTCTAATAAAACGTTTATCGCCCTGTGTTTCAATTGTACTATTCTTAATAACAGAATCAACTACAACATATTGTCTAACTTCTTCAACTTGCTCTTCTGTTAAATCTGGATAAGTTTCACGAATTATTTTTGGAATCAAAACGGTATTGATTACCTCTGGGTCAACATTGCCAGGTAATGCTTTAGCCATTTTATCATCTTGTAAAATCTTTGCTTTTAAATCGTTAATATCTGATTCAACTATATCTTTTACCCTTTGTGATGTAGGTTTTTTAAAGCCTCTAATTCTAATAGTCTCATCATCATCATCATCTGATTCATCCTCATCTGGGAACTTAGGCTTAAATTTAAAATTTGGTGCTAATACTTGCTCCATTAATAGTGATGCGGTAATAGCTTTAAGCATATTATTTACCGACAATTTTACTTCTCCATCTTGTGCGTCTGGCTGGGCAATTAAATTGGTGAATTGTGCATGAGTTTTGTTTTCACTATCTCTAGTACATCTTCCAATAATTTGAATAATTTCGGTCAATGAACCTCTATATCCAACTGTTAAAGCATGTTCACAATAAGGCCAATCAAAACCTTCTTTTGCCATGCCTAATGCAATAATAATATCAACATCATCAGCATTATTAGAAACTCTTAAATATTCTTGAATTTTATCTCTTTCTTTTTGGTTGTCGTTAACTAAATCTGCAATTTTTAGAAGTTTTCCAGTTTTCTTACTTCTTACAAACAATAATCCTGTTTCAGAATCTTGGTATTCTAAATCGCCTAAACTATCAATTATTTGATTAACTTCTTCATATTTATCCTTTGTCGATTCCCCAGCATTAACACTTGGAATATGCACAATTGTTTTTTTGTTCTCGTCTAATATTTCATCAATTGCCGAAGTATATTTTCCTTGATAAAAATGATACCCAATCCCTAACGATTTTAAATGTTCATAACCATTTAATTGTTCATAGTAGTTATAGGTTACTTTAGTAAATTGTTCTTCTAATTCGGGTAATAAAACAGGAACACTATCGCCACGAAAATAGGAACCTGTCATGGCTACAATATGTGCGGTTGATTTTGCCATAATGGAACGTAATACTTCGCCCAAACGATTATTACCATCTGCTGAAACATGATGAAATTCATCTATAGCAATTACGCAATCGTTGAACTTTATTTCGTCAATACCTTCGCAAGCAAAACGCAATGTTGCATGGGTGCAAATCAAAATTTTTTCATTGTTTTCCAAAAAATTATTGAATGCTTTTACTTTACTGCCTTCGCCACCTGGAGTACATAAATTGTATAGGTCGTTTGGCTCCCAATTGGCAAAGAAACCATCTTTGATTAAATCGGTTTTAGAAAATGAACTGCCAATAGAACGCTCTGGAACAGCAACGATTACTTTTTTAATGCCTTGATTTATTAATTTATCTAAACCAATGAACATTAATGCTCTTGATTTTCCTGATGCTGGTGGTGCTTTTATTAAAAGATGTTGAGCAGTTCGTGCCTCAAAAGCTCGTTCTTGCATTTCTCTCATTCCAAAGGCATTGGTTTTTTTACTTTTTCCTGTTTGGTTGTATTTAACGTGAACTATATCTGGCATAATTTTTTATTTGTTTATCTAAAGTTTATCTAAAGTTTATCTAAAGTTTATTTATTATCTTTTTTATTAATCTGTTTTTAGATAAACTTTTTCCAGATAGGATTTCTGTTAGTTCCTTGATTTTCAATAGTTTTATCTTTTTTATGCATAGCATAAAGCAAATTTCTTACCTTATTTTCTTTCTGTTGTTTATCTAAAATTTCGGGAAGTATATCTAAAATAAGTTTGTCAATATCGCCTTTAGAGGCTTGATTATATTTATTTAAATAATCTAAAACCATTTTTTTATAATGTTCATCTTTTAGCCCTCGATTACGAATATATTCTGCTTTTTGTCCTGTTATTTCTGCAATAGTTGCCGATATGTAATAGTTGTTTTTCCTACCTTCAATAAGATTTTTTTTCTTTAATAATTTAGCTGCATCATCATTAATAGCCAAATGTTTTTGAACCTTATCTAATAGAATTACTTCGGTTAAACTTAAATCGTCTTTTTTTTCTATTAAAAGTTTAGAATAGTTTTCATCTATTGTATGTCCATAAATTTCTAATATTACATTATCTCTTGTTGATTTTGTATAGTCTGGTAATGGAAAAAATCTTTTGCGTTGCTCTACATACATTCTATATATTCCATATCCCATGGTGTCAATCATATTTAAGTTGACCATTGCATTGACCAACCAACGATTGCGGTACTTTTTGGGTGTTTTTTCTCCAGTAGTATAATCTTCGGCTGTACCTTCAAAAAAACCTCCTTGATTAGAAAATATTAGTTTATTTACTTGTTCGGTCAAGACTATTCGTGAATTATGACTGTAATCTTGATGTGCAATACAATTATTTAAAGCTTCTAATATTACTTTAGTATCGTATTTATTTACTTCGGTAGAAAGTAATTGATTGTCTGGAAAAAATTTATATTTTACATTTCGTATTCTTTTTAGAATGTCGTTGATACTAACAAACAATGGAATATCAAAGTGTTCGTATGCTTTTTCTTCAGTATCTAACTTCCAAGTGATTTGTGCGACAGACGGAGAAATGAAATGTGATGCTTCGGGTTTTCCTAAAAGTATTATTGCGGTATTGGTTATTTTACCTCCAATTGTGATTTTAGCTTTGTCAAGAAATGTTATTGGATCCCAAAGGTCAATTTTATCATAAATGGCTGTTCCTGCATTTTTTTCTTTAAACTTATCTTTGGCTTTTGCAATAGCATCTGGGTCTAAATCTTCAATGGTTGCAATGTCAATACAGTTTGCGGACCAATCTTCTTCGGAATTATAAATTGCTTTTACGTGTTCTGGATAATTTCTTAAATCGGTTAAACTACTATCAAAACGAATATATGGTATTTTTTTGAAATGTGTAGGTTCTGCTTTTGCAGCAGGAATTCTAAAAATTTCTAAATAATGTTTAGTATCATATTGACAAACAAAATGATTGAAACGAATTGATGGATGCAAATATTGACGTAAAAATAATTCAAGTTCTTGAGTACCTTCTTTTCGGTTTTTCAGTTTAAAATTAGTACCAACAACTGTATGAGTAGCATCGTCTATACCAAAAACAAAATAACCAAATGCCTGATTGTTAAGACAAGCTGCATTAGAAATAGCAGAAATATACTGACCTATTTTATCATTGGTAGTAGCATTACCCGATTTGAACTCTACCCATTCGTTTTCTTTGGGTAACGCTCTCAACTCGTCTATTAGTTCAATTAGTTCTTCGTTGTTCATGCAATTCGTATTATTCAATAAATAAAACTATACTTTAAATTCTTTTACTTCTGTTAGTTCTATGATGCAATTAAAAATTGTACCATCTTCTTTCCAAGTACCAATCAATAAGGCTTCTTTTTTATTTTTATAAAGTTTTAAGTTAACCATTATTTTAGTAGTTTTATCATCAATATATTTCATTGAGCCTTCAAAATTGAAATCATCTTTGCTTCTCAATCTTATTTCTCCATCTGGAAAATTGTTTGGGTTTTGATGATCTATTCTAAAAACACCTTCGTTTAAGATAGCTCTATTAACTACAGATTGCATACAACCTTCAGTATAATTATCTTTATAATTGCCTACAATCCAAAATATTTCTCCAATATATTTTTTCATATTAATTTGATTTATTTTAGAAACCTATTTTTTAGAATTTTGTTTTTCCATCATTTTTCTAACTTTTAATCTTCTAATGGCTTCTGCTTTTATTCCATCTTCTTCTGTTTCTATATCATTTGCAAATTTATTCAAATCATTTGCTTTTTTAATTTCATCATCAGATGATTGTGTATTATTTTCCATAATTATTTTACTTTCCTAGTTTTTTTCTCCTTTGCAAACAAACTATTTTTAGTTGTCATTTCTTCATACATTTTGAACAGATATTCTAAACGCTCGGTATCACTTTCAAAAGGTTTTAAGCGATAACATCTTTCTATGGCAAGGTCAAGCTGATGATGCGCTTCTTTCAATCCTTTTGGCATTTTGTCTGGGTCATATAATTGTGCCAATGTTTTTTCGGGATATTTAGCTCGTTCATCTAATACTTCGAAAACATGTAAATTTATTTGCTCTTTTTGTTTGTCAGATATGGTTGGGAATGGAAAAGTATTATAACATAATGCAGCTGAATACCTAAAATCTTCTTTTAATTTTCCACCAATATTTCTTACCCAAACGATATGAATTTTTGATGAAATAACACCAAAAATCCAAGGCTCTGCATTGTAAATAGCTTGAGCAGAATCTGAAATAATATAATTTTCATCAAGAAAACCAAAAGGAATATAATCTCTTTTTTCTGATGATACCCTGGGCAAGATTATTGAGTTTCCATCTATATGTCTTATTTCGGCAAACTTGTGAGAAGAGGTTGAAAGTTTTTTTGTTGCATCTCTTTTACTTAAAAATCTATATTTTTCATTAGCATTAATCCTTTTTTTGATAGGTTCAATTTTTATTGCATTCTCAATTTCATCATCTTCTATCCATAAACAAAATCTATCTTTACCTCTTATAAATTCTAAAGAACCAATTAGATTTTTGATATATTTTTTACTTTTAATATCAAACTTCATTAAATCTTCTTTTTCTTTTGGTGTTAAAATTAAATTCCCGTTATCATTTGCCATATTACCAAAGCTAATTTCTGGTAACCTAGATATTGGATTATTTCTTGTCGATACAAAACCTATTTTCGCCTCTGACAAATATGCATTAATAAACGATACGTTCTTTGTAATATTTTTTGTAAAAATATATTTCTCCCTATTATTTACATATCTAATCCCGACAATTATAACAGTGACACCTGCATTTCCTTTAGCATTATTAGTCCATTTAAATGATTGATAAGCAAAATCAATTTCAATATTATTTTTTAAAACATTTGCCCAAATAATAGAAACTTGCTCACCTTGACAAATAGAATTTGTTGAGACTAATGCGCACTTTGCATTTTTATTTTTTAAAATATATTCTGAACCTAACAAAAACCAACATGCAACATAATCAATGTTGTTTTTACCATTAACACCTTTAAAAATTAAATTAATATCTTCTTTTTGCGATTGGCTTTGTTTTCTAGCACCTTCAAAAGGTGGGTTTCCAAGTATATAAACTTCTTCAAAATCTTTTTTTGATGGACATATTTCTCCCCAATCAACTTGCAAAGCATTACCATGATATATATTTCCTGCTTCCTTCAAAGGCAAAATAGGCTTTGATCTACCAAAATCAAATAAGCTTCTTTCAAATTCTTTATTCATTTGATGTTCAGCTAACCATAGTGATAAAATCGCCATTTCGTGTGCAAAATCATCCAATTCAATTCCATAAAATTGAGATAATTTTATTTCAGTGAAAACAATACTTTGTTGACTTTGTAATTTAGATAAATGTTTTAATATTTTTATTTCTAAACGTCTTATTTCTTTGTATGCTATAATTAAAAAGTTACCACTACCACAAGCTGGGTCAAAACATTTTATATTAGAAATTCTGTAAATTAGTTGTCTTAGTTGATTGGGTTTTCCTTTGCTTTTTTCAAATTCTTCATGCAATTCATTAAGAAACAAAGGTTCAATCACTTTCATGATGTTTGGTACAGATGTATAATGTTTCGTATTATCATCTTCTTTGTTTAATCTAACTACTGCTTGAAGCATCGAACCAAAAATATCTGGGTTGATTTCAGACCAATTTAAATCGCCACATTCTAAAATTATTTTTCTAGCTTTCGATGAAAACTTAGGAGAAACAATAGTGTCTTTAAACAAACCTCCATTCACATAAGGAAAAGCTTGTAAATAAGCTGGTTCTTTACTATTATCTTCTGTATTTAAAACTTTAAATAATCGGTCTAAAAACAAATGTACATCGCTACCATCGGCTTTAGTATGTTGCGCCAATGTATTAGTAAAAATACCTTCTTCTTCAAAAATATCTGTATCTTCGGCAAAGAAACAAAATAATAATCGTGATAAAAAGATGTTTAAATTGTGTCCACCATCGTCATAAATATTTGGGTTTTCATGGACCAAAACATCGTATAGTTTAGCCATTTCATAACTGGCTTTTCTATCGGCATGGTTTTCATTTTTAGATTGATATTTTTCTTGACCTGCCCACGGAAGAAAGAAATCGTATCGTTTATTTATTTCTAAAATTGGTGTATCAAGCGTTAAACCTGTTCGAGTATCTTTGGCTAATAATGTTTTATAGTCGGTAACAATAACAAAACGAGGATTATGCTTTAAGTCTTCTTCATTTTTTGTTAAATCATCAATAGTGGTCAATAACTTGTCAGAAGCAACTTCTTTAAAAAAAACTTTCTTTTTGTATAAAACCTCACCATCAATTTTTGATAAATTGAAATCACCTTTTTTTAATCGAGTTATAGATGTTTTTGAAATGCCGTAAGCTACCAGTAAATCATAAATAAAATTTTCTTTATCAAATGATAGTACTAATTCGTCAACATTTTTTTCTATTTGGGTTTTGTTCATTTTATAAATTTCAAATACATTAAAATTAATGCGCCTCCAGCCAATTTTTACCTTCACCAAGTTCTACTTCTAGCGGTACGTCCATTGCAAAAGCGGTTTCCATTTCGTGTTTGATCATCGGTTTGATGCTTTCCAACTCTGAGTGATGCACATCAAAAACCAACTCATCATGCACTTGCAACAACATTTTTGATTTCCAGTTCTCTGAAGTCAATTTTTTGTGAATATTGATCATTGCTATTTTGATAATATCAGCGGCACTTCCTTGTATAGGTGCGTTTACGGCATTTCGTTCGGCGCCACTTTTTACCATCATGTTGGCAGAATTGATGTCTTTCAAATAACGTCTTCTGCCCAAAACAGTTTGAACATAGCCATTTTCTCTAGCAAAATCAACTTGTGCCGACATGTACGATTTCAATTTCGGATAGGTTTGGTAGTAAGCGTCAATCAATTCAGCACTTTCTTTTCGCGAAAGCGAGGTTTGATTGCTCAATCCAAAGGCAGAAACTCCATAAATAATACCAAAATTAACCGTCTTGGCATGGCTTCGTTGCTCTTTGGTTACTTCTTCCAAAGGCACATTAAATACTTTGGCTGCTGTACTCCTGTGAATATCTTCGTTGTTTTGAAACGCTTTGATCATGTTTTCTTCACCCGATAATGCAGCAATAATACGAAGCTCAATCTGAGAATAATCGGCAGAAACCAACATAAAATTTTCGTCTCGTGCAACAAACGCTTTTCTGATCAATCGACCTCTTTCTGTTCTGATTGGAATGTTTTGCAAATTCGGGTTATTAGAACTCAACCTACCCGTGGCAGCCACTGTTTGCATATAATCGGTGTGGACTCTACCTGTCTTTTTATCTACTTGGTTGGGCAATGCGTCTATGTAAGTGCTTTGCAATTTCACCATTTGACGCCAGTCCAGAATGTCTTTTACAATAGGATGATCGTTTGCCAAATAGGACAAAATTTCTTCACCCGTAGCATATTGTCCTGTTTTGGTTTTCTTTTGTTTGGCTCCGCCGATTTTTAGTTTATCAAATAAAACGTCTCCCAACTGTTTAGGTGAAGCCAAATTGAATTTTTCGCCTGCCGTTTCGTATATTTTTTGTTCTAATGCGGCACTTTCTTTAGCCATTTCAATCGACATTTCTTTCAAAAAGGGCACATCAAGATTTATCCCTTCTAGCTCCATTGCTGCCAAAACAGGTACCAACGGAATTTCAATTTCATCAAACAATTTTTTGGTTTCGGCTTTGTCCAAAATCGGGCTAAAATGTTGCTTTAACTGATAGGTTACATCGGCATCTTCGGCAGCATATTCTTTGATGTCTTCCAAGGCAACATCGCGCATGGATTTCTGATTCTTGCCTTTTTTACCAATCAATTCTTCAATCGATTTTGGGGTATATTTCAAATACGTTTCACTCAACACATCCATATTGTGACGCATATCTGGATTAATCAAATAATGTGCAATCATGGTGTCAAACAACTTCCCTTTTATTTGAACTCCATAATTTGCCAGTATTTTTAAATCATATTTTATATTCTGACCTATTTTTTCAATGGTTTCACTTTCAAAAAAAGGTTTAAATTTTTCAATCAACACTTGGGCTTCTTCTCTATTTTCAGAAAAAGGAACATAAAATGCCTCTCCTTTTGACCAAGAAAAAGACATACCCACCAACTCGGCATTCAAGGCATCAATCCCTGTTGTTTCGGTATCAAAACAAACTGAAGGTTGACTCATCAAGGTTTGCAAAAACAGTTTGGTGCCCAATTCGCCATGTACAACCGTATAATTATGATTGGTGTTTTCCAAGGTTGCATAATTGGAATAATTTGTAGTAGTTTCTTCTGTTGCATCACTAAAACCAAACAAATCAAATTGTTCTTCATTGGTTTTTTTAGCAGGAGCTTTTTTAACGGATACTTCTTCAGTACTACCTTCTACAGCTTGAGGATTATACAATTTATCAAACTGCGCCTTCATTTGACGGAACTCCAATTCCTGAAACAAAGCATCTGTTTTTTCAACATCAGGGGTAGAAAGTTCATAGTCTTTTTCGTCAAACACAACGGGGCAATCCAACAAGATTGTAGCCAGTTTTTTAGACAAAATACCCAACTCGGCATTGGCTTCTATCTTATCTTTTATAGCACCTTTCAGTTGGTGGGTATTGGCAAGCAAGTTTTCCATTGACCCAAATTCGGCCAAAAATTTCTTAGCCGTTTTCTCGCCCACACCAGGCAATCCAGGTATATTGTCTGCCGCATCACCCATCATTCCGAGGTAATCAATTACTTGCTCTGGACGTTCAATTTCAAATTTTTCAAGAACTTCAGGAATTCCCCAAATCTCGATATCATTTCCCATTCGGGCAGGTTTGTACATAAAAATATTTTCAGAAACCAGCTGTGCAAAATCCTTATCAGGAGTAACCATAAATACTTTATAGTTTTGCTTTTCGGCTTGCTTAGCAATAGTCCCAATCAAGTCATCTGCTTCAAAACCAGCTACTTCTATAATAGGAATATGCATGGCACGCAACAATTCTTGAATGTAGGGCACCGCAATTTTAATTGCCTCGGGCGTTTCATCTCTATGCGCCTTATATTCCTGATACATTTCATATCGATACGTGCTACCTCCCTTGTCAAACGCCACCGCAAGATGATCGGGTTTCTCTCTTTTTATCACATCCATCAAGGCATTCATAAACCCCATAATAGCAGAGGTATCCATCCCTTTCGAGTTAATTCGTGGATTTTTTATAAAAGCAAAATAACCTCTAAAAATTAAGGCATAAGCATCTAAAAGATATAAGCGTTTTTTTTCTGACATGATAGTATTTTTATAATTGGTAAAAATAGTTAATCTTTTTAAAACAACACGCATTTGCCCCCACTTGTACGTCAAATCAATATTTTTTTTAGAAGCACACAACCCCATTCCAAAACCCATTTTGTCCTGCTATCGCCTTTATCTCCCTTGCCCTACGGGACTGCGGGAGGATATCGGCTCTATCAGGGCTATACTTGACAAGTTGTTTTCAAAAAAAATAAAAAATAAGGTATAACTAGTCAACGAAACTATTTTTTTTAATAATTTTATAAAAAAATAGTAGATTAGGCTGTTTTATAAGTGTTTTTGGAAAGATAATTCTTTTACATTAAAAAATGACAAGTCCTAAATAATACATATCGATTATTTAGGACGTGTAGTAAAATTTATTTTACTTATTTATTAAAACAAAATTTATAAATTAAAGATTGTCAATCGATGCAGTGCCTGTTATGTCAATTTCCACAGGATACGAGGCAGTTACTTGGTTATTACTATTGAGTTTTCTAAATACATTGTTAAACTTCAAAGTATAATTATTGCCCCCGTTACTAATTAATTGAACACTTCCCAACGGATCATTAAGTTCCAATTCAGAAGATTGGCTACTTGTATTGCTAACTATTGCAACAGAAACCCATCCGTTTACAGTGCGCTGATTTGCAGCTAAATCAACCTCCAAATCATCATCCATATTGGTAATATTGTATGTGCCTGCAATACCTTGGCTAGCTTTATAAAATAAAGTAAAAGCAACAGCTCCGCCTTTTGTCGAGTTATTAGCAGTTCCACCAATTGTAACGATTGAAGTTACATAATTTTGCCCTCCAAATACAACTGGGGTAGAGACCATATTGGTAATGTTAAACGAATCAGTATCAGATGTTAACAACTCATACGTTACACCGTTAATTTTAAAACTTGGAGCGGGGGTGGTTTCTGTTGAACTAGAACAAGAATTAAGCAAAGTAGCCCCTAGCACAAGTAGAGTTAAATAAATTTTTTTCATTTTATTGGCATTTAAAAGTTAATATAATTTTTTTGCAAACATACATTAATTTTACCAATGTTTTTTTGTGTTTGAAGTAATATATTTTACAGCTTTTTTCTATTCAATTTTTGAATAGAACTAGAGTACGAATGATTTTTTTAATTAAAAAAGTTTGCCTTCTTCTTTTTCATAATACGCATCTACAGACAAGTTGGGTAAGCCCGATGCGTAAACGGCTAATTGATCGCAACGTTCATTTTGAGGATGATTGTTGTGCCCTTTTATCCATTTAAATTGCACGTGATGTTGCCGGTAAATTTTTAAAAACCGCAACCATAAATCGGGGTTTTTTTTGCCTTTAAAATTGGATTTTTCCCAGCCAAACACCCATTTTTTTTCAACAGCATCCACTACATATTTTGAATCGGAAACAACAAGAACCGTCATGTTATTGTTTTTAAGTTTTTCTAAACCAACTATAACTGCCAATAACTCCATTCGGTTATTGGTTGTAAATCGAAAACCTTCATAAAATTCTTTTTTATGTGGCGTACCTACCAACTCCATTACTACGCCATAGCCTCCGTTTCCGGGATTTCCCTTGGCTGCACCATCTGTATATATGTGAACTTGTTGCATTTTAATTGCGTTAATTTTATAGAAATTTAGGTTTCCTTTTTTTTATATTAAGTGGTCAATAATTTTTCAATTATAATAGGAAAATGGTAATGTTCCAATTGGAGTACCTTGACGGCTATTTCCTCGGCAGTATTACATCCCTCAATAGTAACTGATTGCTGAAAAATAAATGCGCCTTCGTCATAATTTTCATTTACATAATGGATTGTTATTCCTGTTTCCGCTTCATTATTTTCCAAAACTGCCTGGTGCACGTGCATACCGTACATTCCTTTACCACCATATTTGGGTAATAAAGCAGGATGGATATTAATAATTCGATTTGGGAAAAGAGAAATAATTTCAGAAGGAAATTTTAGTAAAAAACCAGCCAAAATAATTAAATCGGGGTTAAGTTCACGCATTTTTTCGGCAAATTGAGATGAATTTAACTCCTCTTTAGGTACAATTTGACAATTAATTTGATAAAATTTTGCTTTTTCGAGTACCTTAGCGGTGGCATTGTTAGAAAAAATTGCTACAATTTTTACATTGGTACTGTCTTTAAAATAGTGAATTATTTTTTCAACGTTAGAACCAGAGCCAGAAGCGAAGAGTACAATGTTTTTCATAGTAGCTGTAATTATTAAAACACAAAAAAAAGAATAATAATTGATAATAAATAAAATTTTATCACACAATGTGAAAATATTTTTTTACTTTCGTCACTCAATATTTATTAACTAAACCGTGGATTTAAAATAAAGTTTTTTATTTTTGCCAATAATTAAATTTAAAATTAAAAGATTATGTCAGACATTGCATCAAGAGTAAAAGCGATTATCGTGGACAAATTAGGCGTTGACGAAAACGAAGTTGTAACAGAAGCAAGCTTCACAAACGATTTGGGAGCTGATTCCTTAGACACTGTTGAGCTTATTATGGAGTTCGAAAAAGAGTTTGATATTCAAATTCCAGACGATCAAGCAGAAAACATTGCTACTGTTGGTCAAGCTATTTCTTACATAGAAGAAGCAAAAAAATAATAAATGATAACCCGTAAGCTTATTTGCTTGCGGGTTTTTATTATTTTTAAAACAAAATTTGATTGATTTTCAATCACCAAATATTGAAAATACCCTTCTCTCTTTACTTGTTTTTTTTAAAGAAAGTATGGGTATTATTTGTTTTTAATACAATTAAATAAAAAATATATGCAATTAAAACGTGTTGTAGTAACTGGTCTTGGAGCTCTAACTCCAATCGGAAATTCCATTGAGGAATATTGGAACGGTTTAATAAATGGTAAAAGTGGCGCTGCACCTATTACTTATTATGATACAGAAAAGCATAAAACTAAGTTTGCATGCGAAGTTAAAAACTTCAATATTGAAAACTACATGGATCGTAAAGAAGCTCGACGCTTAGATAAATTTGCTCAATACGCAATTGCAGCAAGTGACGAAGCCATAAAAGATGCTGGAATCACTTTAGAAAACTCAAACAAACACAGAATAGGTGTAATTTGGGGAGCAGGTATTGGCGGTTTAGAAACTTTTCAGGAAGAGGTTTTGTACTATGCAAAATGCGATGGTCAACCTAAATTTAATCCTTTTTTTATACCTAAAATGATTGCAGATATTGCGCCCGCTCACATTTCAATGCGAAATGGGTATATGGGTCCAAATTACACAACAGTTTCTGCTTGTGCATCCTCTGCAAACGCATTAATTGATGCGTTTAATTATATCCGATTAGGAATGTGTGACGTTATTATTTCTGGCGGATCAGAGGCTGCTGTTACTATTGCTGGAATGGGAGGCTTTAATTCCATGCACGCACTTTCTACCAGAAACGAAAGCCCAGAAACAGCCTCGCGCCCTTTTGATGCAACCCGAGATGGATTTGTACTTGGCGAAGGTGCAGGTGCTTTAGTGTTGGAAGAGTATGAACACGCTAAAGCTCGTGGAGCTAAAATTTACTGCGAAATTGGCGGCGGCGGAATGTCGTCGGATGCGTACCACCTAACTGCTCCTCATCCAGAGGGAATTGGGGTAATTGCTGTAATTGAAAACACACTACGCGATGCAGGTATGACTCCTGAACAAGTGGATCACATTAACACTCATGGAACATCAACGCCACTAGGCGATGTTGCCGAATTAAAAGCAATTAGTCACGTTTTTGGAGATCATGCCAAAAACATCAATATTAATTCTACCAAATCAATGACGGGTCATTTATTGGGAGCGGCAGGTGCAATTGAGGCAATTGCTTCAATACTCGCCATGAAACACGGTGTTGTTCCGCCTACAATTAATCATAATGTAATTGACGAAAACATTGATCCTACATTAAACTTAACTTTGAATCATCCCCAAAAAAGAGAAATCAATGTAGCGATGAGCAATACTTTCGGTTTTGGAGGACATAACGCTTGTGTTTTGTTTAAAAAAATAGCAGATTAATTTAAAATGCAAATTTTAAAAAATATATTCAAAAAAAAATCCCGTCCTGAAGAAGTCGGGAATTTTTTTATAAAAGTGCAATCAATAATTGGTTTTAAACCAAATTCAATTGAGCATTTTGAAAAAGCATTCACACACAGGTCGTCAAACCGATTAGATGCAAAGGGAAATCCACTTAACTATGAACGCTTGGAATTTCTTGGCGATTCAATGTTAAGCTCAGTTATTGCAGCTCATTTATACAGCCAAGCACCACTTGGCGACGAAGGTTATCTTACAAAAATGAGGTCAAAAATTGTGAGTAGAGAACATTTAAATGAACTTGGCAAAGGGCTCCATTTAGTAGATTTGGTTGACAGCAAAGTGCCTTCAACTCATTTTGGCGAGAATATTCATGGTAATATTTTTGAAGCCCTTGTTGGCGCCATCTTTTTGGATCAGGGATATTCAGGTTGCGAAAAATTTATCAATGAAAAAGTAGTGTTACCTTATGTAAACATTGAACGACTTGAAGGTAAGGTAATTAGTTACAAAAGCATTATTATTGAATGGTGCCAAAAAGAAAAAAAACAATTTTTATTTGATGTATTTGATGACAATGCAATTGATGGACAACGTTTATTTGGCGTAAAACTTTTTATTGATGACAAAATTGTTGCAAAATCTCGTGCAACTTCAAAAAAGAAGGCTGAAGAAATAGCATCAAAAAGAGCCTATTTTGCGTTTCAAGAAAAAATTAACAAAAAATAATTAAAACTCATAAAAACTATATCGATTTCGTTTATAAAATAATGTAAATCTGATTTTTATGTTATGTTTTGGTGCTTTTTAATCTTATATTTACATCATAATTTTTAGTAAATGGCTTCTACATTAAAATTATCAATGGAAGATCTCTACGAAGATGAGTACCAATTAATTGCTATTCACACTTCATTAGAGGATTACAGATTGGCTTATTTTTTAAATCAATCACTTTCCATTAAATTAAAAAAATGTAAAGACGACATTCATGTCAAATCTAAAAATGGTGAAGCCAACTTTACCCGATTTGAATATGAACAAACAGATTTGTGCCTTTTTTGGAATTTAATTCAAAACAAAAGCAACAACATTAAAAATGTGGAAATTGCAGTTGAAGATTTATTTTCTAACGACACAAATTCATTTTTGAAACCAATTTTTTTGTTGCCCGAATTTAAAAATATTGACTTTTTATTAAAATTAGATCAAGATTTATCACCCAATTCGATAAACAAATACATTTCAAAAATAAATACTATTGATAAAATTAAAATGGTGTATGCCATTGATAAACAAATTATAAAAACAAAAAATAATTTAATATTTTAATACAATGTCAACAAACAAAAAGACTAAAATTGTAGCAACACTAGGACCTGCATGTAGCTCTAAAGAAGTGATTAAAGACATGATTGATGCCGGTGTAAATGTATTTCGTATTAACTTTTCGCATGCAGATTATGCAGATGTATCTGAACGAATCAACATCATTCGAGAATTAAACGACCAATACGGTTACACTACCGCAATTCTTGCTGATTTACAAGGGCCAAAACTTAGGGTAGGCGTTATGAAAGAAGATGTTGTAGTTAATCCCGGTGACATCATCACTTTTCAAACGGCCGAAGACGTGCCCGGATCAGCAGAAAGAGTATATATGAACTACAAAGAGTTTCCTAGAGATGTTAATCCTGGCGAAAAAATATTGCTTGACGATGGAAAATTAATGTTTGAAGCCCTTGAAACAAACGGCACTACTGAAGTAAAATGTAAAGTTATTCAAGGTGGCCCTCTAAAATCCAAAAAAGGTGTAAACCTCCCTAATACAAAAGTGTCCTTACCCGCACTTACAACAAAAGACATCAAAGACGCGCTGTTTGCAATTGAAAATAAAGTAGATTGGATAGCTCTTTCTTTTGTTAGAACTCCTGAAGACTTAATTGAACTACAAGACTTAATATCAGAACATTCGGATCATAAAATTCCAATTATTGCCAAAATTGAAAAACCTGAAGCCGTTGAAAATATTGACAAAATTGTCGCTTATTGCGATGCGCTAATGGTGGCTCGTGGTGACCTTGGTGTAGAAATTCCAGCTCACGAAGTGCCGTTAATTCAAAAAAAATTAATCCACAGAGCCAAAACAGCTCGTATCCCCGTAATTGTGGCAACACAAATGATGGAAACCATGATTACAAGTCTTACCCCAACTCGTGCAGAGGTTAACGACGTTGCCAACTCGGTAATGGACGGAGCCGATGCCGTAATGCTATCTGGCGAAACTTCAGTAGGAAACTACCCTGTTCAAGTAATTGAAAAAATGACCCAAATCATTGAAGCCGTTGAAGATTCACCACTAATTGTTGTGCCGCATAACGCACCGCACGTTCGAACAAAACGATTCATCACAAAATCAATTTGTTACCATGCAGCAACAATGGCTAACGACATCAAAGCTAAGGCCATTTCAACGTTAACAAACAGCGGATACACTGCATTCCAAATTTCCGCATGGCGACCACAAGCGCATATTTTAGTTTACACATCAAACAAACGAATTTTGACACAACTCAACCTTCTTTGGGGAGTAAAAGCTTTTTATTACGATAAATTTGTAAGTACAGACGACACTGTGGACGACATCAACCGAATTGCAAAAGATAACCAATTTGTACAAACTGGCGATATGCTCATCAATTTAGTAGCCATGCCAATTGTGGACAAAGGAATGGTAAACACACTACGAATTTCAGAAATAGAATAATTGCCCCACACTTTTACCATAAAGGATTGTTAAAATTATTATAATATAATTTTTCAATCCTTTTTTTGTTTAAAAATAAAACATATCTTTGGTATTCGATTTAAAAAAATATTTACTATGGAATCAAAAAATCCGTTCTTCAGAACCAAATCATTTAACAATACTTCCAAAGTACACGAAGCCGTTGTTATTGATAATGCAGAAACAATGACCGTTTCAGGCACAATAAACAAAAGTTTTATCATGCTTTTCCTACTCGTAGGTGCAGCATTTGGAACATGGACACTAGCAACCAGTGGATACAATCCAATGATTTTAGCTATTGGCGGAGCCATTATCGGAATGATTTTAGTACTAATTTCAACCTTTAAACCACACCTATCAACCTACCTGGCACCAGCTTATGCCGTTTTTGAAGGGCTATTCATTGGAGGTATCTCATTTTTCTTTGAAACAGCCTATCCAGGAATTGTAATCAATGCAGTAGGTGGCACATTCATTACATTTTTAGTTTGTTTCTTACTCTTCAAATTCGGAATCGTAAAAGTTAACCAAACCTTTCGTTCAGTAGTAGTAGCAGCCACCATAGCCATTGGAGTTTATTATCTGGTTTCATGGCTATTATCAATGTTCACCAGCTTTGTCCCAGTACATTACGGAAACTCATTAATCAGCATTGGAATAAGCGTGTTTGTAATCGTAATTGCAGCACTAAACCTATTTTTAGACTTTGACCAAATCGAAAAAGGAGCCGAACAAAAAATGCCAAAATACATGGAATGGTACGGTGCAATGGGACTAATGATTACCCTAGTATGGCTATACATCGAGTTTTTAAGACTACTCTCTAAAATTTCAAGCAGAGACTAAAAAATAAATCGAAACACAAACTAATAATTACGAATTACGACTTAGTAATTCGTAATTTTTTTTAACCAAAAGGCACGGGCATTTTCCAAACCATTTTCCTGCTTTACGCTCCAATCTTTTTGTTTTTGAAAAAAAACAAAAAGGATTTCCGCTTCAATCAGGGGTAAACCTCCAACTGTTGGCATTTTCCAAACGATTGGTTTTTTTTAACCTTTAAGGCATTAGTTTCATTAAGTAGCACACGTAATCTGTGAAGTTTGTATTGATTTTTGATTTGAATTTTTTTAAAAACTTTAAGTCATTAAGTTTCACTAAGCAACACGCTTATTATGTGTTAATTTGCAGCTAAAAACATTCTATAGCAGCATACCCTAGCTTAATTGCTCATCTATTCTTATCGAATAATTGCAGCATATAAGACCAAGCAAATCGGGGATATTTTAAATATTTATCTAGTAGTAATTATTAACCCTGAATAGGGTTTGGTATTATAAATTTTGGCTGATGGCTTTTGCTAATGCTTTAAACTCTTCGTCAGTAGGACTCACTTTGTTTTGAAAACGCATTTCGTCCATTTCGTTGAGGGGTATTAAGTGAACGTGCACGTGGGGCACTTCCAGTCCAATAACTGCCATTCCAACTCGCTTGCAAGGGATGGTTTTTTCTAGGGCAATAGCCACTTTTTTAGAAAATTGCATCAAGCCTAAATACAAATCGTCTTCCATATCAAATAACTTGTTGATTTCTTGTTTTGGAACGCACAAGGTATGCCCTATGGCGTTTGGCTCAATATCAAGAAATGCTAAAAACTGATCGGTTTCGGCAATTTTATAACACGGAATTTCTCCTTCTATAATTTTGGTGAATACGGTTGGCATAGTTATCGGTTTTAGTCTCTGGATATTTCTAAAATTTCAAATTTAAGTGTTCCGTTTGGCACGGTAATTTCGGCTGTTTCACCTACTGATTTGCCTAAAAGGCCTTTGCCAATTGGGGAAGTAACTGATATTTTTCCGGTTTTTAAATCAGCTTCACTTTCTGCAACTAAAGTATATTTTAGTTCCATGCCGTTGGCTTGATTTTTTATTTTCACATTAGATAATACCAAAACTTTTGATGTATCCAAGTGGCTTTCGTCAATTAAACGGGCGTTGGCATGTGTTTCTTCTAGTTTTGCAATGCGCATTTCTAGCATACCTTGTGCTTCTTTGGCGGCATCATATTCGGCATTTTCAGACAAATCGCCTTTATCACGTGCTTCTGCAATATCTTGTGATGCTTTTGGGCGCATCACGTTTTTTAAATGATCAAGCTCTTCTCTTAATTTTTTCAATCCTTCTGCTGTATAATACGATACGTTGCTCATAATTTTGTTATTTTAATCAACCTCAATTAATTGTAATGGTTTGTTAATAGGTCAAAAATGTTTGTTTATTTTGTTTGTTACTTTCTTAAAATAGAAGAAATCCCATTGCAATGGGATTTCTTTTTTCAAAGATATATAATTTTGTTTATTTAATGCTTACTTTTGTTTTGTTATTAAAAGACAAAGTTAATTAAATTAATTTTTACATAGCTACACTTTTACAAAAAAATAGTATAATGAAAAAAATAGTGTTCTTTCTGTTCTTTATTCCGCTTTTTTGGGGTTGTGGCAGTGATAATTTCAATAATAATAATCCGTATTTGCCCAATTATAATTTTTCAATGGAAATAAATACCGATTTACCTTTGTACAATACGCTGAAATTTCCAAGCAATGGGTTAAAGGTTTTTCAGGCCAATGCACCAAGCAATGGGGTAATTATTTTTAACACGGGCGCTAGTTATGTTGCCTACGACGGATCGTGCCCAAACCAGGCAATGGCAAATTGTTCGCGTCTTACCGTTACGGGTATAAACGGTGTTTGCCAATGCCAAAGTGAGCAATATAATTTGTTTACAGGGCAATCTGTTGGTAAACAATACCCATTAAAACCTTATCGAATTGAAGTAAACGGTTCTATTTTAAGAATTTACAACTAAAATTTTAAGGTCAAGCCTAAAAAGAAATTCGTTCCCGCTTGCGGATAATAATAAGGATACACATCCCACATATACCCGTTTGAAACGTATTTTTTGTTTAGAAAATTGTTTAACAATCCTGTAATGGTGATGGATTTAAAAATTGATTTCGGATTTATTTCATAAGAAACATTCAAATCATTTACAAAATAATCAGCAAGTTTGGCTTGTGTCAATTCGATATTATTAAGATATTGTTCACTAACAAATTTAGATAAAATCGAAAGCTGAAATCCTTCAGACGGCTTGTAAATCAACATATTACTAGCAACAATAGTAGGTGAATAAGCAATATCTTTGGTGCCTATAACCGTGTTTTCTACTTTTAAATCAATATTTTTGTTTTGACTTAGGGTGAGATTTGGTCGAATTGCAAATTTGTTCGAAACTTCAAAACTTGCTTCTACCTCAAGCCCCAAGCGATAACTTTTTTCACTATTGGAACGAATAGGGTTGCCCACATCGTCAAGATTTCCTGTCAATATCAATTGATCGGTGTATGCCATATAATACACATTGGTATTTACTTGAGTTTTTGCACTAGCATAGCGCCAGCCTAATTCATAATCATTCAGTTTTTCTGGACGTACATTGCCGCCCTCATAGTCGGTTCTGTTAGGTTCTCTTTGTGCTTTTGCAAATGAAAAGTAGAAAGCATTTTTTTTATTCAAATCAAAATTTACTCCCGCCTTTGGGTTAAAAAACCGAAAGGTATCATCAACCATTGATGTTTGTACTCCATTGGCTTTGTAATGTACATTTCTGTATTGCAAATCGCCATAAACGAGCCATTTTTTGGATAATTGATAATTTATTTTTGCAAAAACATTGGCATCTGTTTTATTTCCAAAATTATCATAATAGCTGTCGCCAAGATTACTATTGAAAGCTGTACGAGCCCAAATTACTTTACCAAAATGATCACCTTCATAGCTATTCCAAGCACCTCCGGCAATAAAATCGATGCTGTTTTTTTTATAATTAATAGAAAAAGTAGTGCCATAAAAATCGTTATCCAACCATTTTTGACGAACCAAATCGGTTGTTGTTTCTGCACCTGTTGGTGTAATTCCAAAATCACTAAACGGGGCATCTTCTATAAAATTTTCGTAATAACCTTTACCTTTTGTATAATGCACTGCTAGTGTTGACGACCAATGGGTATTTATTCGTTCATTCCAATGCAATTGATAATGGTCTTGCTGGTAATTGTCGGTTTCATTGTCATAAAAACGAGTTGCGCCCGACGCATCTGTGTAAAATCCTGCCGAATTAAACGTTGGATTGTTTGCAAGTGTTTCGGCATCGATACCGTTCCAGGATTGATAGGTTTTTTCGGTTCCGCCAAAAGCAAGTGCTTTTACTAACGTCGTTTTTCCAACAAATGTTCCTTGCAAAAAATACGATTTTAAATCGGATGAGGCTCTATCTACATACCCATCAGATGCTAAATTAGAAACCCTTCCCGAAAGCTCAAAACTATTATTAAGTAGTCCGGTGCTAAACTTGACCGTATGTTTTCGGGTATTGAAACTACCAAATGAGTTAGAAATTTCAGCCGAACTTTCTTTTGAAAAAGAATCGGTCAATAAATTGAGGCTTGCGCCAAATGCACCGGCGCCGTTTGTAGAAGTTCCAACCCCTCTTTGCAGCTGAATACTTTGTACAGACGAAGCAAAATCGGGCATGTTGACCCAAAAAGTTCCGTGACTTTCGGAATCGTTGTACGGAATGCCGTTGAGGGTAACATTAACACGAGTGGCATCTGTGCCTCGCACCCTGATACCCGTATAGCCCACGCCATTTCCAGCATCAGAAGTGGTAACAACCGAGGGCATAAAATTCATCAAGATAGGAATATCCTGACCCAAATTGCGGTTTTTTATTTCTTTTTGATCTAAATTAGAAAAACTAATAGGTGTTTTTTTGGTTACCCTAATTGCAGAAACGAGGACTTCGTCTAATGAATTAACTTTGGTGGAATCGCTTGGTTTTTCTTGTGAAAAAGAATGGTAAAAATTGCAGAAAAGTAAAAATGTTAAGAATACTTTTAGACTTTCGACTTTTGACTTTCGACTTTTGACTTTCGACTTTTGACTAATAATAGTTTGCATTCGTAAAAAAATATTACGAATAACAGGGGTACATTATTCTTGGTTAAAAATTAAATTTGGTTACTCTAGAACTTTGAGGTTAACGTGCACATTAACTCTTATTCTATCTTCCCTTAGCAGCATTACCCGCCCAGGTTCATTGGGTATAATCTCAGCTCGTTATTTAGAGCACCCCTTGAGACGATGCAAATATAGTTAATAAAATTATATTTTAAAAAAGAATAGGGTACCCTTTTTCATAGTATGAATTAAATTGTATAACTTTGTTATTAAATATTTTTTGTCATGACTACAATTACATTAAAAATAAATGAAAACACTAAAAAAGGTAAAGCTTTTTTAGAAATGGCTCGTGTGTTTTTTGAAAATTCAAAAGAAATTGAAATTATTGAAGAAGAAACATATAATTCAGAATTTGTAAAAATGATTGAAAAAGCCCATAAAAGCAAGAATCGAACACGTGTAACTGCTAAAAATTTATGGGAAAATATATAATTGAGTTGACCGACCTCGCTAAAGAACATCTGCAAAAACATAAAAAAACGGGCAACAAAACAACTTTAAAAAAAATCACTTCCATTTTTGAAGAGTTAGAAAATCATCCATTTATAGGTATAGGAAAGCCTGAATCTTTAAAACATAATTTAACTGGCTTTTGGAGCAGAAGAATAAACCAGAAAGATCGAATAATATATTCAGTAAATGAAGAAATAGTATTGGTTGAGATAATTTCAGCTATTGGACATTATTCAGATAAGTAAAGCGAAAATTACACCTCAGGTCTCTTTCTGTTTTGTTTTATAACCGACATATTCGCCTTATTTTTCAATCTTTTTTCAATCACACTTCTAGGAATTTTAGTAGCTTTTCTTGGTTTTGGTACAATTAAAGCTTTTTCTATAAGTTCAAGAAATCGTTTGGTGATGATTTCTTTGTTTTTTAATTGGCTTCGGTCTTCGTCGCAATTTAAAATGAGTTGATTTTCATTGGTCAATTTGGATGCTAATTTGTGTTGCAATAGCAATTTTTCTTCATCCGAAAGAGCTTTTGATTGAAATATATCAAAGGTCAACACCACTTTAGACGAAACTTTGTTTACGTTTTGCCCACCTGGTCCACTACTTCTAATAGCTTTGTAGCTAAGTTCTGTTACGATTATTTCCTTATCCATTTGTAGCTTGATGCGTTGGTTTTAGTAAATCGTTTACGGTTTTTACTGGACTGAATGTTAGTAACGGAACTTCTACAAAAATTGTAATCCAGTTTGCCATGGCTCCGTTCCACAAACCGGGTAATTCAAAAGCTTTAATTTTTTTTCCGTCTTTATTTTTCTCTACAATAAAACCGGTATTTTCATCAACAAAATCTAATAAATTAAACGATTGTCCTTGGTAATCTTTGAGCCCACAAACCAAATCAACTGGATTAAAATGAGTGGCTTTTTGAGTTATTATCATTTGATTTTCAGCAATTTGAGAAGCTTCAATAATTTGTAAAGACAAACTTCCATTGGCTGATTTTATCCAATAGGGACCGCCACCTGGTTCCCCTTCATTTTTTACCATACCGCAAACCCGAATAGGTTTATTAAGTATCGAAATTAAATAGTCAACTTTGCTTTCTTTTGTAAATTTGGCAAACCCTTCAATTATAGTACAATTTAGTTTTTTGCTTGCAAAATCTTCAATTTCATGAATTATTTCGTTTGCCAAATGTTTGTTTTCTAGAAGTTTTAAATAAGAAAAAATTTTATTTTGATGGCTAACTAATATTCCAGCTAATGCTTTTTTATAAAGCGAAATTTGATCTATATGATTTTGAAGTACATTGTCAATGTTTTTTATAAAAACTAAATCCGAATTCAATTGATTCAAATTTTCAATCAATGCGCCATGACCACCGGGTCTAAAAACTAATGCGTTGGTATCGGTTCTTAATGGTTCATTGTTTTTGTCCAATGCAATTACGTCTGTAGCCGATTTTTGGAATGAATACGTAACATTGATTTCAATGGCAAACTTTGTTTGAAATTGATGCAATAGTTGATTTACAATTGCTTGAAAATCATCTACATGCTCCTCGGAAACCGTAAAATGCAAATTGGATTTTGCGTTTGAAGTTGCATAAGCAATACATTCTTTTAAATGTTCTTCAATGGGTGTTGCAATGTGATCCTTGTAGTGATGAAAAGGCAAAACCCCTTTTGGTTTGTTGGCATATTCAAAATCTTTATGCGCTAATAACGTTTTGATAAAAGTATATTCCTTTTTGTCTGAACTAAAAGTAGCAAAGTCGGTATATGTTTTTTTAGTTGTTTCTAAAACGTCTTTATAAAACGGAAATTTTTCTTTTGCTAATATAAATAACTTTAAATTCTTATCTTTTTTTCGGTTAATGTACGCATTAATTGATTCCTTTTCGATATCAAATTCATTAGTAAATTCGAGTAAAAATTTAAACATTCTGCTGGCAGCTCCAGATGCTGGCACAAACTTTTTAAGTCTTAAATCTTTTTTCTTTTCATCAAAAAAGTCAGCAAAATATTTTGCTTCTTCTAAAAACAAGGGAACTATTCCATCATTTAATGTTGCGGGTCTATCAATTTGTAGCGTTGGAATACCGTTATTCAAAAAATCAAATTGTTTTGCTATGTTTTTTAAACTAATTCCCTTTTGATAAATAGCAATGAAATCGAATGAATTTAAGCCTAATTCTTTTGCTTGCATAAGTTGATTGACGATATCAATTGCTTTTTTCAATCGACTTTCTTTATCGCCAGTTAATTTAATGTATGGTTTTTTACTTTCAATTAACGCATTTTCAAAAAAATCCATTGTTTTTTGTCGGTTATCAGGCGTATCTCGCAAATCATCTTTTTCCCAAGGAACATCAATATCGGTTAGAAAAAACAAATCATATTTATGTTTTTTGGCTGCTTTTATAATGGCTTCATCACATTTTTTGTAATAAAACTCAGAGAATACTTTGGTAACCAGTGCATTAGTATCACAAAACAAAAATGTATTTGCTTTTTCTAATCCTTCATTTTCAAGTTTAATTTGACCTATTGCAATTGGCAAAAGATCATCATAAGAGCACGCTTCTTTTTTTGCATCCCATTTTTGTTGCAAATACTCACGTGCAAACTCGGGTATCCAATTGGTATTGAATGTTTTAGCTAACTGCTCAGCTAGGGTTGTTTTCCCTGTTGACTCAGGACCAAACAAAGCAATTTTTATAATGTCTGATTGTTGTTGTTTAAAATTTTTCTCCATTCTATATAAGCTAAAACTGCTAGTATTGTAAATATTAAATATTGTACTGATAACATCCCGAGTCCTCGATAGGCAAATAAAGGTACTGCAATGCAATCACCAATAATCCATAAAGTCCAATTCTCAATTTTTTTGATAGCCATGTACCACATCGCTGTAAAAAATATTCCCGATGTAAAAATATCAATATAATTGGGAATTTTAAGTGTATAATTGAAAAAAATGTAAACAAAATAGGTAATTACTACTGTAAAAATGAAAAGTCCAAATCCAATCCATCTTTCTTTTATGTTGGTTCTAGAAATCGCTATTGGGGTTTCTTCAATTTTTTGTGTCCATTTGTACCATCCAAAAATACTCATTACAGAATAATAAATATTGATGGTCATGTCGCCAAAATACTGTGCTTGATACAATAAATAAACGGTAATTACGGTGGATATTAAACCAAGTGGATACACCAAGATATGCTCCTTTTTGGCGCAATATACACTTGCAATTCCAAAAATAAAAGCTACAAATTCTAAAAAAATTTGTGTGTTAGATGCGTTTTTGTATTGAGCAATGAAAAAATCTATCATAATTAATTTAGCTTAAGATAGGAAGTGCACATACAAAAGCATAGTTTTCAATTATATCAAAAAGTATGCTAAAATTTTCTACTTCATTGTTGAACCGCAATTGAGCGCTGGTTTTTTTGTCTGAAACATTAAAATCTGTTTCAAATATATGATTAGGGAAACTGATGCCAGGTTGGTTTTTTATTTTGAAAACGGCTTCTTTAATGCCCCAAATAACGGTTGCTTTGATGGTTTGGTCTTCAAGAGAAAGATTTTTTAGATGCGACATATTTAAATATCGGGGGGCAATTTTGAGTGTTTTTTCTTTAATTAGTTCCATGTCTATGCCAACAGGTTCGGTACTAATTGCAATAACAGAAAACTGATGCGAGTGCGAAATTGAAATATACTTTCCATTTTGCAAATGAGGTTTTCCTTGAAAGTCATAATATAAATCGGAATCAGAAAGACCAATGTGTTGCAGCAACATGCGCACCGCAAGAAACCCTTTTTGTTGAGATTCGGCTTTCATGGTTTGTAATCGTTGCTCTGAATTTGGTGTCAGAGGACAGGTGTTTTTATAATAAGATAACTCTTCTGAAATGTTCCAGAAATAGGCTGTGGTGTTGGGATTAATTACTAGTGATTTGTAAAATGCCATAAACATTGGATTTGTCTAGCCCTGATGGAAGTGGAAATCTTTTTTGGAGGATTGCTATTTTTTTCTTGGTACAAAAAAGCGACCGCAGGAAGCTCTTTTTGTGCCTTAGAAAAAAAGCAATCTGCCAAAAAAATTGGAACGAACAGCAGGATTAGCTTCTTATTATTAATACTTTATTGTTTTTCAAAACTTTAGCAAAGTAAACAAATCATAATTTAATAGAAATGTTTGTGGAAATAAATTCTTATTCAGTAATTTTGCACCAGATTTTAAAAACACAAATATACAAATTGATGAGTACACAAACGTTACCTTATGTGGCTTTTAAAGTGAAAGATATTTCGCTTGCAGCTTGGGGAAGAAAAGAAATTGAATTGGCAGAGGCTGAAATGCCGGGTTTAATGGCGCTTCGTGCTGAATATAAAGACGAACAACCGTTGAAAGGTGCTCGTATTGCAGGATGCTTACACATGACAATTCAAACTGCGGTTTTAATAGAAACTTTAATTGCTTTAGGAGCTGAGGTTACTTGGTCTTCTTGTAATATTTTCTCTACGCAAGACCAGGCTGCTGCTGCTATTGCTGCTGCTGGTATCCAGGTTTATGCTTGGAAAGGATTGAACGAAGAGGATTTTGACTGGTGTATTGAGCAAACGTTATTTTTTGGCGAAGACAGACAGCCGTTGAACATGATTTTGGACGATGGAGGTGATTTAACTAATATGGTTATTGACCGTTACCCTCATTTGGTTGCTGGTATCAAAGGATTGTCTGAAGAAACTACAACTGGAGTTCACAGATTATACGAAAGAGTAAAAGCAGGAACATTGCCAATGCCGGCGATTAATGTGAATGACTCGGTTACAAAATCGAAATTTGATAACAAATACGGTTGTAAAGAATCGGCAGTAGATGCGGTTAGAAGAGCAACTGATATTATGTTGGCTGGAAAAAGAGTTATCGTTTGTGGATATGGTGATGTAGGTAAAGGAACAGCAGCTTCTTTTAGAGGTGCAGGTTCTATCGTTACCGTTACTGAAATCGATCCAATTTGTGCATTGCAAGCAGCTATGGACGGATTTGAAGTGAAAAAATTAAATACCGTTATTGGTACTGCTGATATCATTATTACTACTACTGGAAATAAAGATATTGTGTTAGGTTCTCACTTTGAGCAAATGAGAGATAAAACGATTGTTTGTAACATCGGACACTTTGATAACGAAATTGATATGGCTTGGTTGAACAAAAACTTTGGTCATACTAAAAACGAAGTAAAACCTCAAGTTGATATTTACAACGTAAACGGAAAAGACATCATCATTTTGGCAGAAGGTCGTTTGGTAAACCTTGGTTGTGCAACTGGTCACCCAAGTTTTGTAATGAGTAACTCGTTTACCAACCAAACATTGGCACAAATCGAATTGTGGAAAAACAGCGCGGCATATAACAATGACGTATATATGTTACCAAAACACCTAGACGAGAAAGTAGCAATGCTTCACTTGGCTAAATTGGGTGTAGAGTTAGAAACACTTCGACCAGAGCAAGCAGATTATATTGGCGTTGGGGTTGAAGGACCTTTCAAACCAGAGTATTATAGATATTAGTGATAAGTGATTAGTAATTAGTGACTAGTCGTTATAGAATTGAAAACCCCGATTTCTTCACGAAATCGGGTTTTTTTTGTTAATTTTATGTTAAAATTAAATTCTACACTTGTAGAAACGAAAAGTTGCTCTATGTTTGTAGAGTTAATTCTAAATTTGTAGAAAAATGACTTTATCAAACACCGAAGAACAGTTAATGGAACATCTTTGGAAGCTAAAAAAAGCTTTTATGAAAGATTTATTGGATGTTTATCCTGTACCTAAACCTGCAACTACTACCGTTGCAACTCTTTTAAAACGTATGATTGATAAAAAATTCGTTGCATATACTGAATTTGGAAATTCGAGAGAATATTACCCATTGGTAAAAAAAGAAGATTATTTTTCAAAACATGTTAACGGATTAATCAAAAACTTTTTTAATGATTCGGCTTCGCAGTTTGCATCATTCTTTACCACGTCAACAAATTTAACCGAAAAAGAATTACAAGAATTAAGAAAAATAATTGATGTTGAACTTCAAAAAAAGAAAAAATGATCGACTTTCTAATTAAATCAACTTTTTGTTTATCGATTTTCATTGGTTTCTATCATTTAATGTTAGAACGAGAAAAAATGCATCAATTCAATAGATTTTATCTTGTTGTTTCAATTGTTATTTCATTAGTAATTCCATTTATAACCTTTGAAATAATTGAAATTATTCCTGTTGTGGAAAACATACAATCTATAAATCTTAATTCAACTCCAATTATATTTAATGAAAATTCCGTCAAAGAAAATGTAATTCCTTTACAAGAAACTATTAATTACAAACCTTATATATTGTGGGGAATATATTGGTTGGTAACTTTAGTACTGATTGTAAGATTTATAATAAATTGTTTGAAGTTAATTTTAAAATCGAAATCTAATCCTACTATAAAATACAAAAATGCTAATTTGGTTTTAGTCGATGAAAAAACGATTCCACACACCTTTTTAAGCTTTATTTATATCAATTTTGAAGATTACAACAATAGAAACATTGAAGACGAATTGTACACACATGAACTAGTTCACGTAACTCAAAAACACAGTTTAGATATATTATTTATCGAATTATTGAAAGTAATTTTTTGGTTCAATCCCATTTTTATTTTCTACAAAAAAGCAATACAACTCAATCACGAATTTCTTGCCGATGATGAAATTGTGAAAACCTATAACAATGTTCCGTTTTATCAAAATTTACTTTTGCAAAAAAACAGTAACATTCAAACGATTTACTTGGCCAGTAATTTGAATTATTTAGTAACCAAAAAACGATTAATTATGATGACAAAAAGCACATCCGAAAAAATTGCGACAATTAAAAAATTAGCGATAGCACCAATCCTTTCAGGATTAATATACTTTTTCTGTATAGAAATTGTAGCTCAAGAGAAAGTAGATACTGTAAAAACGGATACTAAAAACTCCAAAATAACAGATAAAGATAAAATAAGAGACCGTTATTACAGTGGTGTTTACGTAAATCTTATTGATGAGAAAAACAACAGAAAAGAAGTAATACTTTATGAAGACCTTTCATTAGAGGATAGAAGAAAATATCTAGATTTTGTCCCAGAAATGATGATTGAAAAAGAAATACCTGAACCATTATTTGAAAAAATGAAAAGTAAAAATATGGCGGTTTGGATAAATGGAAAAGTAAAAACGAAAGAAGAAATCAAGAAATATAAACGAACTGATTTTAGTTATTATACTTATAGTTTTGTTCATAAAAATGCGCGTTCAAAACGATTTCCACAAAAATATCAATATACACTTTATACTAAACAATATTTTGATGAAAATTTAAAAAACAGTCATATCCATTTTAAAGGAGATACAATTAAAATTGGATATATAAATTACAAAACTGCAATAAATAAATATATTACTCAAAAAACTAAAGCTGATACACTTGTATGGTATTCGAAAGATAAAGATGGTTATAACATTTATGTGAATGATCATAAAAGAAAAAAAATCATTGTAATTGATGCTGGACATGGAGGGGAAGATTATGGAGCAAAAATTAACGATGAAATCGAAAGTAAAATTGTAGAAAGTATTTCAAAAAAAATCAAACTATTAAATGTTAAGGATGAAATTGAAATTGTGTTACTTAGAGAGGATGATAGTTATATTGGACTTAATGAGAGATTGAAAACAATAAATAAAATCAACCCAGATCTATTGATTTCTTTACATATAAATTCATCGAATATTGCAGAGAAAAACGGCATACAAGCTTATGTTTCAAAAGATAATATTTATTATGAGGAATCTTTGGAAAGTGCAAATAGTTTAATTGATAAAATATCTAATGAAAAACTTAAAAAAGGAGAAGTAAACAATGCTAATTTTTTTATTATTAAAAATTCTAATTGCCCTGCTTTAACATTAGAGATTGGCTACTTATCAAATAATAATGATAGAGAATATGTAACAAGTGAAAAAGGCAAAAATGAAATAGCTAATAGAATATATCAAGTCATAAAACAATTTTAAACCAAAATTCCGATATAAAGAACTACCCCAAATAAGTTAAACACTATTTGGGGTTTATTATTTGGAGCTATTTCCAGCTCCCGACGCTTCGGGACGTTTCAATCTTTTCTTTTTTTAAAGAAAAAAAAGAAAAGGATTTCCACTGCTATCTGGGCTAGGGAGTTACGTTTTGATGGAAAATTTATTTAAAATGTTGATTTTCTCCAAGCGTTTAACATCGAAACGCCTTTTATCGTATTAACATACATAATATTCACAGTCAATTCTTTATTGCCAAATAATCGATTATACATAATTGCGGTCAAAACCATTTTATTCGGATAATAAACCTTGATTTTAAATTTATAAAATTCAAGCCCGCCAATTATTTCAGTTTCTGTAAATCGATCAATTTTTACATCTGGCATTTGAGTTTTAAAGGTTTGATATATTATTTCATCAACCGCTTTACAAGATTCAAAAAAATCTCCATCAACTTTTTTATTATATGGTTGAGAATTTGCTTCTAAATAATTGAATGCATCATTTTTAAACACAAAAATGATTTTGGAATTATTTACTATATCTTCTCCAATTGTTTTTTCGATGGCCTTTTCTCCTGTTTTTTGCATTTTTTTCCATTCCTCATTACTTACTTTTTCAAATTGCTCAGGAATAGAAATTGTCCAATTAAATTCTTTAGTGTATATTTTCGTTGAAACAGTATCTTGAGAGAAACCATTTTGAAAAAATAAAAATAATAAAGATAGAACTATTTTTTTCATAATAAAAATTCAAACTCTACAACGTCTCCTTCAACCATTTATAAAACTCTATTTGCCAAACCAAGGCGTTTTTGACAAGTTAAAATTCGTCTTTCTCTATAATTTTTAAAACATTTAATTTTAAATCAGGTAAATTAATTTTGATAACATTCCAAATTGTAAAATCATCAATACCAAAATATTCATGAATAACCAAATTTCTTAACCCAATGATTCTTGCCCATGGAATATCAGAATGATTCAAAAGTAATTTTTGTGACAATCTATTGCTTGCCTCTCCAATTATTTCAAGTTGCCGTAGGGTTGCATTAAACATCATTGAATTTTTTACAAAACTATCAATATCAACATCTTGCAAATAATTTTCAATTTCATTTATTGCATCTACAATATGCAACAATCGAACTTTATCACCCAACCTATCTTGCATAAATCAATTTTTTTTCATTATCTAAAACGGGTTGCATGTATTTTGATAATCCTCTTGCAGATACTAAATCAACTTTCTTGGAAAGTAACTCTTGCAAATCTATTTGCATTTGAATAAACTCTAAACCAATTGGTTGACTATAATCCAACTCAACCAATAAATCAATATCGCTGTTCTCATTTTCTAAACCTTTACTATAGGACCCAAAAAGATACGCTTTCAAAACAGGTTGCTTTGAAAAAAAATTCTTTATTATTAATATTTGATTATTGTCGAGACTCATTATACTATTTTTTTATACAAATTTAATTAAAAAGAGAATACTACAACGTCTCCTTCAACCATTTATAAAATTCTCTTTGCCAAACCAAGGCGTTTTGAGGTTGCAACACCCAGTGGTTTTCTTCTGGAAAATACAAAAACCTGCTTTTCAATCCGCGCAATTGTGCCGCTTGAAACGCTTCTTGCGATTGCCCAATGGGTACTCTAAAATCGGTTCCTCCTTGAATGATTAACATAGGTTTGTTCCATTTGTCAACATACGTAATTGGGTTGAATTTGGTATATGATTTTTGGGCTGCTTCATTGTCTTTTTCCCAATAAGCACCACCAAAATCCCAATTATTAAAAAATACTTCCTCGGTTGTGCCAAACATACTTTGCGTATTGAAAACACCATCGTGGGCAATAAAGGTTTTGAAACGGTTGTTATGAATTCCCGCCAAGAAAAAAGCAGAATAACCACCATAACTTGCGCCTACACAGCCCAAACGTGACGTGTCAACATAACTTTCTTTGGCAACATCATCAATAGCAGAAAGGTAATCGTCCATCACTTGTCCGCCCCAGTCTTTTGATATTTGATCGTTCCATTCTTGTCCGTGTCCATACATTCCTCGTCTATTTGGCGCCACGACAATATATCCTTGCGAAGCCATTAACGAAAAATTCCATCTAAACGAATAAAATTGTGTTAACGGACTTTGTGGTCCGCCTTGGCAATACAACAAGGTTGGGTATTTTTTTGTTTTATCAAAATTGGGAGGCAAAATCACCCATACCAACATTTTTTTTCCGTCGGTTGTGGTTACATATCTTCGTTCGTATTTTGGTAATGATAATGAATTGTAAACCGCATCGTTTACGTTGGTTATTTGTTTCCAAGTCTTTGTTTTTACAGTGTATGAAAATACTTCTGTGGCATGATTCATATCGGTTCTTGTTACCAAATAAGTTCCATCAGAAATGGAAATAATATCGTGCACATCAAAATCACCAACGGTTAATTGCACCGGAAAAACAGCCATTTTGGTCATTCCAGGAAATTGCACTTCAAACAATTGAGTAGTTCCATTTACAGGTGCTATAAAATAGACTTTACTCCCGTCTTTACTCCATTGAAAACTGTTTACTGTTCCGTCAAAATTGGCAGTCAGATTTACATTCATCCCTTTAAAACTAACGATTATGTCGTTTTTATCCGCTTCAAAACCATCGCGTTTCATTTGCAACCAGGTCAAATTTCCCGTTGGTGAAAAAACCGGATTGGTATCATAACCCAAATTATTTTCAGTTAAATTTTTGGTGGTTTTTGTTTCAATATTATACTTGTACAAATCGGTATTGGTAGAAATAGCATATTCGGTCCCAAATTTCTTTTTGCAGACATAAATAATACTTTTGCTATCTGGTGACCAAATAAAATCTTCGTCGCCACCAAATGGTTTTTGGGGTGCGTCAAAAGGCTCGCCTTTCATAATGTCAATGGATGTTGCATTTTCTTTATTTTCAGCATAAAAAACGTGGTTATGACTTCCTGTATTCCAAGTATCCCAATGACGATAATCCAATCCGTCATAGATTTGCGCTCCCGATTTTTGTAATTCTGGATAAAAATCTTTGCCCAAAACCTTTTCTGTTTTTACCTCTTGTGATGATAAAATATACTTTCCGTCGGGCGAAACATTTTTATCAGCAACCAAACTCGATGCGTTTGTAACTTCAGTAGCTGCGCCTCCTTTTACAGGAATGGTGTAATATTTTGAATTTATTATATTGGCATCCACATCGGGTGTTCCTACTTTGTAAACTAAATTTTTACCATCTTTTGAAATTCCTAAAACAGAAACTCGTCCAAGTTTCCAAAGGGTTTCTGGCGACAAAAATTGTTGTGCCGACGCTGTTATACTCATAATACTGAAAATTAATAAAATTCTTTTTTTCATCTTTTTAACGTTTTATTATTTTAATCTAAAAATAATGGATTGATATGAACCCGTAATTTGGGTAAAAATAACAAAATAATTTTTAATCAAGATTATATCTTTTTTGTTTACTTTAGCAGTTCAATCCAAATTCTATGCACTTAAGCTATTGGGAAATAAAAAATTGGTTTTCAAATGTTGACTACACCATTGTAGGTAGTGGAATTGTTGGGCTTCATTGTGCTTTGGCTTTGCGCGAACGTTTTCCAGACAGAAAAATTTTAGTACTCGAAAAAGGAATGTTGCCTCAAGGAGCAAGCACCAAAAATGCAGGTTTTGCCTGTTTCGGGAGCCTTTCTGAAATTATTGACGATCTTCAAACACATTCTGAAGAAGAAGTAATTCAATTGATAAAAAAACGTTATGACGGTCTGCAATTGTTACGAAAAAACCTTGGTGATGCCGCAATTGATTATAAGCCTTTCGGTGGATATGAGTTGTTTTTGGAGGAAGATGTAGCAACTTATGAAGCTTGTTTACAAAAAATGCCGTTTATAAATGATGTTTTGAAACCACTTTTCCATGCAGACGTTTTTGAAAAACAACTCGACCGATTTGGGTTTAAAAATTGTAACGAATACAGTATTTACAATCCGTTTGAAGGACAAATAGATACAGGAAATATGATGCAGGCTTTGCTTCAAAAAGCGATTTCAAAAGGTATTTTAATTCTCAATCAAGCTGAAGTAACTCATTTTTCAGACAATGGTTCTTCGGTTGAAATTCAATTGAACGATTATTCTTTTTTTACAAAAAAATTACTATTTGCCAACAATGGTTTTGCATCAAAAATTACAAATAACGAAGTGCAACCTGCTCGAGCTCAAGTTTTGATTACAGAACCTATCGAAAATTTGGATATTAAAGGTACTTTTCATTTAGATAAAGGTTATTATTATTTTAGAAATATTGACAATAGAATTTTGCTTGGAGGCGGCAGAAACCTTGATTTTGAAGGGGAAAAAACTACTGATTTATCTCAAACAGACATCATACAAAACCGTTTGGAATACTTACTTTCTAACGTGATTTTACCCAATCAAGAATATAAAATTGCCCATCGCTGGAGCGGAATTATGGGTGTTGGCAACAGTAAAAATCCCATAGTTTCGCAACTATCAAACCATGTATATTGCGGGGTTCGAATGGGCGGGATGGGAGTTGCCATTGGAAGTTTAATAGGAAAAGAATTAGCTGATTTAATTTAAAAATATGTTGAAAAAAATTTTACAATTTGCAAAAAAACTAGCGCTTTGGTTTTTTGGGATTTCCATTCTTTTAGTAGTTGTTTTCAAATGGTTGCCAATACCTTTCACACCCTTAATGATTACCCGCGCCATCGAAAACAAAATGGACGGTAAAGAGATGGTGTGTAGTCACGATTGGGTACCGTTGTCTGAAATTTCAGTCAATATGCAAAAAGCTGTAATTGCTAGCGAAGACGGAACTTTTTTATCCCACAATGGTTTTGATTTTAAAGCCATGCAAAAAGCTTTTAAAAATAATAATAGAGGTCGAAAACTCAAGGGAGGAAGTACCATATCGCAACAAACGGCAAAAAATATTTTCTTGTGGCAAGGCAGAAGCTACATTCGCAAAGGCTTGGAAGCATATTTTACCTTACTAATTGAAGTAATTTGGGGCAAAGAACGCATCATGGAAGTGTATCTAAATAGTATCGAAATGGGAGAAGGAGTGTATGGTGCAGAAGCCGCAGCACAACATTGGTATGGTACATCTGCAGCCAATTTAACCAAAAATCAAGCGGCAGGAATTGCAGCTATTTTACCCAATCCTAGAAAATACAAGGCTACTAATTCTTCGTCATACATTGAAAACAGAAAAGGAAAGATTGTCAGAATTATGAGGCATATTGCCAAACCAGAGTACTAATATTTAGTGAAATGAAAAAAATCGTTTTGTTGCTTCTCGTTCCCTTTTTGGGATTTGCGCAAGATTTTGCCAAACACGTCAATCCGTTTATTGGAACGGGCGGTCACGGACACACGTTTCCGGGTGCAACGGTGCCTTACGGAATGGTGCAACTTTCGCCTGATACCCGAATTGATGGGAGTTGGGACGGCTGTAGTGGTTATCATTATGATGATAGTACTATTTACGGATTTTCGCATACGCATTTGAATGGAACTGGGGTTTCCGATTATGGTGATATTATGTTAATGCCAACGATGGGCGAACCTTCATTTGATAATAAGATTTATTCCTCTACTTTTTCGCATGCCAATGAAAAAGCTTCTGCTGGATATTACGCTGTGAAATTAGACAAACACGATATTGATGTGCGATTAACTACTTCAACGCGTGTTGGCTTTCATGAATATACGTTTAATAAAGCTGGACAAGCCAATATTATTTTAGATTTGAATCATCGCGATAAGCTTTTGGAAGGAACTGTAAGAATTATTGATGATAGAACCATTGAAGTCTTACGAAGAAGTGAAGCTTGGGCGAGAAATCAATATGTTTACGCGAGAATTGAATTTAATACACCTTTGTTAATTAATTCAAAAAAAGGAAAAAACAAACCTGAAAATTTACTTACAGGCGAAGATATTGCAATTTCTTTCTCCAAACAAGTCAAAAAAGGAGAAAAAATCCTTGTAAAAGTATCCCTTTCGCCCACGAGTTATGAAGGTGCCAAACTAAATAGTTCCGAAATCAACCATTGGGATTTTGAAAAAGTTAAGAAAGAGGCAGAAACCCTTTGGAACAAAGAATTATCAAAAATTGAGGTCACTTCTGATGATAAAGACAAGTTAGCGATTTTCTACACAGCGCTATATCACACGATGATGCAACCGAATATTGCACAAGATTTAGATGGGAAATACAGAGGTAGAGACAACCAAATTCATACAGCTGAAGGATTTGATTATTACACGGTTTTTTCGCTTTGGGATACCTTTAGAGGTGCGCATCCTCTTTATACTTTAATCGATAAAAAACGAACTTCCGATTACATCAATACCTTCATCAAACAATATGAACAAGGCGGCAGATTACCCGTTTGGGAATTGGCTTCTAATGAAACCGATTGCATGATTGGCTATCATTCGGTTTCCGTAATTGCCGATGCGATGGCAAAAGGCATTACAGGTTTTGATTATGAAAAAGCCTTTGAAGCCAGTAAAGCATCAGCTATGAGAGATGTTTTGGGATTAGAAGCCTACAAAAAAAATGGCTTCATTTCGATGGATGACGAACACGAAAGCGTTTCAAAAACCTTGGAATATGCTTACGACGATTGGTGTATAGCTCAAATGGCGCAACTTTTAAACAAGAAAGAAGATTACCAGTATTTCATGAAACGTTCTCAAAATTGGAAGAATATTTTCGATTGGGAAACGGGTTTTATGCGTCCGAAGAAAAACGGCGGTTGGGACAAACCGTTTGATCCAAGAGAAGTCAATAATAATTTTACGGAAGGCAATTCGTGGCAATACTCCTTTTTCGTACCACAAGATATTGAGGGTTTAATTCAAGCACATGGCGGAAAGGACAAATTTGAAGCTAAGTTAGACGCGCTTTTCAACGCTGAAAGTAAAACCACAGGTAGAGAGCAAGTCGATGTTACCGGATTAATCGGACAATACGCACACGGAAACGAACCAAGTCACCACATGGCATATTTGTACAATTATGTAGGCAAACCAGAAAAAACAAAAGAGAAAGTACATTACATTTTAAATAATTTCTACAAAAATTCACCAGACGGATTAATTGGAAATGAAGATTGTGGCCAAATGAGTGCGTGGTATGTGCTGAGCTCGATGGGTATTTATGCGGTGACTCCGGGATTACCAAGATGGTCAACAACAAAATCTTTTTTCGATAAAATTGAAATTAATTTTGAAAATGATTCTAAAGAAACAACTACCAATTTGTCTATAAATGAAACTAATGAATATCTTGGAAACTTAATTGATAGAAGAACACGTAGTCATTTCTTATTAAACTTTGAAGAAATCATCCCAGTCCCAGTAATTCAAGCGGAAAGCAAAGCGTTTAAAGACAAATTAAAGATTGAATTGAAATCTCAAAATTCAAATGATATCATTTTTTACACTACAAATGATGCAACTTCAAAATTAGATGATAGAATATTTATTAAGTATACTAAACCATTTTCAATTGATATAACAACTGATGTATTTGCTTATGTTGAAAATAATGGACAAATAAGCAACACCATCTCTGCCCAATTCTTCAAAAAACCAAACAATTACACCATCAACATCAAATCCAAATACAATCCGCAGTACCATGCCGGTGGTTCTGATGGTTTGTTAGATGGTATTTTAGGAACAGAGAACTGGCGAAAAGGCGATTGGCAAGGCTACCAAAGTCAGGATTTTGAAGCGGTTGTTGATTTGCAAGAAGCGAAAGATATAACCGAAATTTCAGCCCGTTTTTTACAAGACCAACGTTCGTGGATTTTGATGCCTACAAAAGTGGAGTATTATATTTCAGATGATAATGTGAATTTTAATTTTTTTGGTTCGGTAAAAAACACATTAGATCCAAAAATAGAAGAAAACACAATTTTAAATTTTACATTCAACGAAAATAAAGAAAAAAAAGCACGTTATGTAAAAATCATCGCAAAAAACTTTGGCAAACTACCCCAATTGCACCAAGGATTTGGCGGAGATGCCTTTATTTTCATAGATGAAATAACCATTAAATAAAATTGAGGAAGAGGAAAGAGGAAAGATGAAAGACGAAAACCATAGTGAAACTTTGTGACTCCCTTTGTGAAACTTCGTGAAACAAAAAACAAAAAAGACAAAAGACGAAAGACAAAACAAAAACCATTGTGAAACTTTGTGCCACTCTTTGTGCCACTTTGTGAAACAAAAAACTTCGTGAAACAAAACAAAAAAACCATGAAAATAGCCTTACTACAAACCGCTCTACATTGGGAAAACCCAACAGAAAACATAAACACCCTGACCCAAAAAATCAATACCATTTCTGAAAGCGTTGATTTAGTAGTCCTCCCCGAGATGTTTACATCGGGTTTCACCATGAATCCCAAAAACGTTGCGCAAACCATGGATGGCGAGGCACTTACATGGCTCAAGCAAACGGCTCAACAAAAAAATTGTGCCATTACAGGGAGTTTGGTCATTGAAGAAAACAACCACTTTTTCAACCGATTAGTTTTTGTTTTCCCAAATGGCGAGGTGCAGCATTACGACAAAAAACACTTGTTCACCCTTGCCGGCGAAGACAAAGTCTATACACCTGGCACCCAAAAATTGATTGTAGATTATAACGGATTCAAGATTTGTCCACTCATTTGTTACGACTTGCGTTTTCCTGTTTTTGCCCGAAATGTAGAAGATTACGACCTACTCATTTACGTTGCCAATTGGCCAAAACCTCGAGTAAACGCTTGGGATATTCTACTAAAAGCACGTGCCGTAGAAAATATGAGTTTTGTGGTTGGAGTCAATCGAGTTGGCTTTGATGAAAACAACCACGAATATGTAGGGCATTCGCAAGTAGTTGACTTTCTGGGTAATTACATCCAAGATCCTCAAGAAACCGACGGCATTTTTATTGTAGAACTAAACAAAAACCAACTCATAGAAACCCGAAAAAAATTGGCGTTTTTAGAGGATCGAGATGCTTTTGATCTTAAATAAAATCACGAAATCAATTAACAATTTTTTAAAAACACATAAATAAGCGCAAATAGATTCGGTTGCTTTTATTGACTTTTGGCATTAAACAGTTGTTTTTAAACTTATTTGAAAGGTTGTGCCTTTGTCTATTTCTGATTGAAGTACCTTAATTTTTCCTTTATGATAATCTTCCACAATTCGTTTTGTGAGTGATAATCCAAGTCCCCATCCTCTTTTTTTGGTGGTGAATCCGGGTTCGAATATTTTTTTAAATTGGTTTTTTGGAATGCCTTTTCCAGAGTCAGAAACATTGATTTTAACCCATGTTCCTTCCACTTCCATAACAATTTTTAAGGCTCCTTTACCTTTCATGGCATCTACGGCATTTTTCATTAGATTTTCAATGGTCCAACTGTGTAATTCTGGATTCAATAATACCTTAACTGGTTTTAGAGGAGCTTTAAATTGAAACACTATTTGTTTGGAAAATCGGTCTTTTAAATAGTCAAATGAATGTTGTGTTTGAGCTACAATATCTTGAACAGATAAAATGGGCTCTGAACCTATTTTTGAAAAACGATCGGTTATGGTTTGTAGTCGGTTGATGTCTTTTTCTATTTCTGTAATAGTAGTTTCATCTACATTATCGGCTTTCATTATTTCTAGCCAACCAATGAGCGAAGACAACGGCGTACCTATTTGATGGGCGGTTTCTTTTGCCATACCTGCCCAAAGTTTGTTTTGGGTTGCCATTTTTGTGCTTCTATAAAAATTGTAAACAACCGTTGCAAACAAAATAATAATGAGCAATAGCGCTATAGGATAATACCTTAATTTTGTGATTAATGCCGAGTCGCCATAATAAATATATTGTTTTTTGCCTTCGTCATATTCTATTTTTATGGGCTCGTTTTGCTTTTTTAAATCTTCTAAAAAAGCATACAGCCGTATCGAGTCTTTGGCAATTGATTCGTCTATATTAGCATGATTGATGATGATGTTGTTTTCTAAATTTATCAGCGGAATGGTTTTATTGCTACTCAAAATTTCTAAGTTCAAATCGATGTTGTCATTTTCTAAATCGGCTTGAAGCAATGATTTTTGAGCCGCAGCCCACACTTGCATTTTGAGGCGTTCTTCTGTTTTAAAAATTTGAAAAAAAGTATAGGTATTCCACAAAATTAGTGAAACTATAAAGAAGGAAGCAATAATGATTATCCAGCGAGTACGACTTCGCTTATCTGAAAAATACATATATTTTTTTGTTGTAAAAGTAAGTACTTTTTTAAAAGTAATGATTTTTTTAAAATAAAATAGGCAGTTCGGTTGGAACTGCCTATTTTATCTTTTTTATAATTTTAAAATACCCATGTTGAATAAAGTAAATGCTTGAATGTCTGCGTTTTCTTGTATAGTTGCTGCAAGCGATTTTCCTGCTCCATGCCCAGCATTGACGTCGATTCTTATTAATGTTGGGTTGTTTCCTGTTTGTTTTTCTTGAAGTGTTGCTGCAAATTTAAAACTATGTGCAGGCACTACACGGTCATCATGATCTCCTGTGGTTACCATTGTTGCCGGATATTGTACTTTTTCTTTTACGTTGTGTACAGGTGAATAGTTTTTTAAATAATCAAACATTTCTTTTGAATCATCGGCAGTACCATAGTCATACGCCCATCCGGCACCTGCAGTGAAAGTATGGTAACGAAGCATGTCTAAAACGCCCACTGCTGGCAAGGCAACTTTCATTAATGTTGGACGCTGGGTCATGACAGCCCCAACAAGTAAGCCACCATTTGATCCGCCTTTTATTGCTAAATAGTTGGACGATGTGTATTTTTCTGCTATTAGAAATTCTGCGGCAGCAATAAAATCGTTAAATACGTTTTGCTTTTGTTTTTGTGTTCCTGCATCGTGCCATTTTTTTCCATATTCGCCACCACCTCTTAGGTTGGCTACAGCATAGATACCATTATTTTCGAGCCAAACTGCATTTGCAATACTGAATGAAGGCGTTAAACTAATATTAAAACCGCCATACCCATACAAAATGGTTGGGTTGGTTCCGTCTAGTTTTATCCCTTTTTTGTAGGTAATAATCATTGGAATTTTGGTTCCGTCTTTTGAGGTATAAAAAACTTGTTTCGACTCGTAGTTTTCGCTATTAAAATCAACATTTGGTTTTTTGTACAATGTTGATATACCGCTTTCAGCATCAAAAGAATAGGTTGCGCCTGGAGTAATGTAATTGGTAAATGAATAATAAATTGTTTTTTCAGATTTTTTCCCGCCAAATGCGCCAACGGTTCCAATACCAGGAAGTTGCACTTCTCGAATTAGTTTTCCGCTTAGGTCGTATTGTTTGATATAGGAAAGTGCATCTTTAATATAATTAGCAAAAATATATCCCGAACCTGTTGTTGCATTTAATACATTATCGGTTTCTGCAATAACATCGATCCAGTTCTCTGGTGCTGATTGTGCTAGATCAAAGGTTACCACTCGATTGTTTGGTGCTTTGAAGTTGGTTTCTAAATAAAATTTTGATCCACTATTTTCAATAATGCTATTGTTACTTTCGAAATTTGAAATTATAGGAGTTATTTGTGAATTTGGTTGCGTTAAATCCTTGTAATACAGCTCGTTTCCTGTAGTTGAATTGGCCCCAGAGATAATTAAATATCTTTCGTCATCGGTAATAGAACCACCCACATAACGACGTTTTATATCGGCACCAAAAATTACTTTGTCTTCTTTTTGTGGTGTTCTTAATTTGTGAAAATACAATTTATGTTGATCTGTTTTTGCTGACAATTCGCTTCCTACAGGTTTATCATAACTAGAGTAGTAAAAACCCTCGTTTTTGTACCAGGCAATGCCGCTAAATTTTACATCAACAAGAGTTTCTCCAATAACTTCTTTTGTAATTGCGTTCCAAACTACCACTTTGCGCCAGTCGCTACCACCTTCAGAGATTGCAAAAGCTACAAGTGAACCGTCTTTTGAAAAACTTACATCTCCAAGTGAAGTAGTACCGTCTTTAGATAAGGCATTTGGGTCAATGAATAGTTCTTCATTGCCTTGAGCATCTTTTCTATATAGTACAGATTGGTTTTGAAGCCCATTATTTTTATAAAAATAAGTATAATTTCCCTCTTTGAATGGAGCGCTTATTTTTTCATAATTCCATAATTTTTCTAGACGTTGCTTTATAGCAGTTCGGTACGGAATTTTATCTAAATAGGAATACGTTAATTTATTTTGTTGGGTAACCCAATTGGCTGTTTCGGCAGATTTGTCGTCTTCTAGCCAACGGTAAGGGTCGTTAATTTTAGTATCAAAATAGGTGTCAATATGGTCTATTTTTTTGGTTTGTGGGTACGTTATTTTTTGAGCGTGCATACTTGCAGAGATTGTTATGGCTAATGCTAGCTGTATAGTTTGTTTCATTTTTTTTTGTTTTACAATTAAGTACTGCTAAAATAGTATTTTTATTGATGCAACTGTTTTTTTTTCATTAATTTTTGTTTTGTTCTGATTACACATAAGTTATACAAAGCTTCAATTTGCTTATTTGCTAAAACTTTTAATTAAAAAACATTATTTTAATTTAAACTAAACATCTTTTTTAACTTATTATTTATTTTATAAAATAACTTGATTTTATTTCTCAACTATAAATCCATAGTTTTAGTACTCTTAAAAGCAGTTAAAGCCTAACTTTTTCTTTGCTATTTTTTTAATTAAAAAATGAAAGTATCAACATCTGCTAATAGTTCTTGTTGAAGACCTAAATTTTCGTAATATAAAAAATTCATATATTTGCATATCAATTATGAAAAAGATATACTAAAATTATGAAATTCAATACAAAAGTTATTCATGGTGGGCAACACCACGATAAAGTAACGGGAGCAGTAATGACACCTGTTTTTCAAACTTCCACTTATGCTCAAAAAAGTCCAGGACAACCAGTAGGTGATTATGAATACAGTCGTGCAGCTAACCCTACACGTCAGGCTTTGGAAGATGCTTTGGCGTCAATAGAAAACGGGGCGCGTGGTTTGGCATTTTCGTCGGGACTTGCAGCAACTGATTGTTTGTTGCGCTTGTTTAAGGCGGGTGACGAAATTATAGCAATGGATGATTTGTATGGAGGTACGTACCGATTGTTTACTCGACTATATAAGGATAGTGGGATTAAATTTCATTTTGTTGATATGAATGATTTGGAAAAATTCCAATCGCTAATTAACGATAATACCAAGTTGGTATGGGTTGAAACTCCAACCAACCCGTTGATGAAATTAGCTGATATACAAGCAATAGCTGCAATCACAAAAAAGCACAATTTACTTTTTGCTGTTGACAATACCTTTGCAACACCTTATTTGCAAAAACCTCTTGATCTTGGTGCTGATATTGTAATGCACTCTGCTACAAAATATCTTGGCGGACATTCCGATGTTATTGCTGGTGCTTTGATTATTAAAGATAAAACATTAGGAGATGAGTTGCATTTTAAACAATTTGCTACTGGAGCTACTCTTGGACCAATGGATAGCTATTTGGTATTAAGAGGTATTAAAACGCTTCATTTACGTGTGCAAAGACATTGTGAAAATGGCATGAAAATAGCCCATTTTTTAGCTAATCATCCCAAAATTGGCACTGTTTTTTATCCAGGTTTGGAGAGTCACCCATTTCATGAAATTGCTAAAAAACAAATGAGCGATTTTGGCGGAATGGTTTCTTTCACATTTAAATCAGGAGCTAAAGCCGATGCTATTTCATTTCTGGAAAAAGTTAAAGTATTTACCCTTGCTGAATCATTGGGAGGAGTGGAATCGTTAGCCAATCACCCAGCATTAATGACGCATGCTTCTATACCAGAGGATAAACGAAAAGAAGTTGGTATTACCGACGATTTGGTTCGATTAAGTACGGGTGTTGAAGATATTGATGATTTGCTTGCAGATATTGAGCAAGCTTTAGCATAGTTTTTAATTTTTTTTTTCTACCTAACACCTATATAATAAATCTATTAAATTGGAATTTTATATAAGTGTTGGGTTTTTTTATTTTGATTATAACCGCAATTTTTTTTTTGGTAGTACACCGAACAAAAATTTTTTGAAAAGTAGAAAGTGAATTTTAGCCCCGATAGAGCCGATATCCTCCCGAAGTCCCGAAGGGCAAGGGAGATAAAGGCGAAAGCGGGACAAAATGGGTGTTGGAACGCGGTTTTGTGCTGCTAAAAAAAATTATTTTTTGAATTTAATTGCCAATATACTGTCCAATTCTCTTTTTAAAGGTTGTATTTGCTTATTGAATCTTGGTAAATTTCGATTTTCCATAGGTTGAGAGTTGGGTAATTTTAGTCGGAGGGCGTCAACTTGCACGCCATTTTTCCAGAAACGATAGCACACGTGTGGTCCCGATGCTAGTCCTGTGCTTCCAACTTTTCCGATAATATCGCCTTGTTTTACTCGTTGACCCCGTTTTACTAAAATTTTAGACATGTGGAGGTACTGCGTGGAGTAGGTTTTGTCATGTTTCACTTTTACAAAGTTTCCGTTCCCTGTTGTAAATCCTGCTTGTTCAACTGTGCCAGATGCGGTAGTCATGATTGGTGTTCCGGTAGGTGCTGCATAGTCAGTTCCTTTATGTGCTTTCCATCGTAATTGTACGGGATGGAAACGGTTTTTGGAGAATTTTGAGGTGATATGAATGTACTTTAATGGTGCTTTAAGGAAAAAGTTTTTTAGTGCCTTTCCTTTATCGTTAAAGTAATCAATTTTTGAATTTTTGTCTTGTTGGAAAGGGAATGCGTAAAAATTTTCGCCTTTGTATTCTATGTAAGAGGCTCTAAGACTGTCAATTCCGTCATAAAGTGTGTCGTTTATGTACCTTTCCGTAAAACTGATAGCAAATTTATTTCCTTTTTTTAGTTTAAAAAAATCGATGGACCATGCATATACTTTCATTAATTTGTTGGCTAATGCCGGATCAACATCAAGGTTTTTTAGTGTGGTTGATAGTGAGCCGTCTAGTTGTCCTGCGATGGTTCTTTTTTTGAAAGTTAGCGGTCTTGATTTTTTAAAAGCAATAACTGAATCGGTGAGATCTACAAGGTAATAATCAAGTCGGTTGGGTTGGTAAATTAAGTAGTGTAGTTTGTGGTACTTATCTTTTGATCGTAAGGCTACATAAGGTCGCATAAAGCGCACCGAAGTTGGTATTGAATCTTTAATAATTGCAATTATTTTGGAAGCTTTTTTGCCGTTAAGATTTTGTTTTTTTAGGATTCGTTCAAAGGTGTCTTGTGCCCAAATGGTGTCGTAATGGACGTTATAATCATCATACTTAAACCCAAAGTCAACCACTGGCTTAGAGGGTTCGCTTGCTTCAATAACGTATTCTGTCTCTGATTTTTTACATGAGATGAATGTTATTAATGTGGTTAGTATGAGGATTATTTTTTTCAAAGGTGTATTTTTATTAGCAGTCTTCGCCCCAGTTTTTTAATTCTTCTTCCGACCAAAGTTCAGGAAAAAATATGCGTCTTTGGTATTTTGGGTGCATGTATTTTTTCCAGTCGCTTCCTCCTGTTGCTTCGCCATTTCCGTGACCGCTTTCAATATATTTTTTAGCAGCGTTTAAGTGACCCATCACCCAAGTAATGTTAACGGTTTTGTCGTAATGGCGCATGGCGTTAATTAAATCGGTGTTTGTTTGATCTTCAATTGGCAATTGTTTAAATTTTTGCCACAAATTGGTTGTGTTGTAGGATTCCATTTGACGTAAAAACTCGTCTTTGTATTTTCGTTCAAATTCTAAAATCAAATAGCTCTTTTCACCAGTTTTATAGTCTTTTCCTGCTGCTTGCCAATACAAATGTTCAAAAGCGTGCGAGTAAGGTGTATTTCTGTCAATTGTAGCTCGGAACCGGAAATCAATTAAGTTAATTAAATCAGTTGAGGCAAATTCAATAGTTCGGTATTGTGCGCTTTGAAATCCACTTGCTGGAGTAAGTGTGTTTCTAAACTTCATGTATTGTTCCACTTCCATTCCGTCTCCCATGATGTCAAACGAAGTAGTAAGCATGTCAAAATAGCGACTGATTCGTGTTACTCGTTCTGTAAAAAACTGGGTTGTAAGTTCTGATGATGTTGTTACTTGGTTGATTTCCCAAAGAATCATTTTAAACAATAATTCGTTAACTTGGTGGTACATAATAAATACCATTTCGTCAGGAAGTGTTGTCCGTTGTGTTTGAATATTTAGTAACGCATCGGTTTGAATATAATCCCAATAGGTTATTGGTTTTGCCCACAATAAACCTTCTAAATGGGTATCTGTTTTTTGGTTAATTGCCTCAAACTTTTTTTGTAAATCGTCTATTATTTTTGTTGTTGTATTGTTCATTATTTTTCTACTTTTACCATAAATGGATTTTTTAATCCTTTAAAAGATTCGATATCTGCTTTTATAGAGCCTACGGCTAAACTAGCTTTAATTCGAACCGGTATTTTGCTATCATCGTCTGTTATCCAGACAGTTAAGCTTTCTTCTTCTTTAAAAACCCTGCCTTTTTGAACCAATGGTCTGTAGATAAGAGCTGATGTGACCCCAAATTTAGTTTTTATATCTTCTTTTCCTAAATATTTTAACTTAAATTTTGTGATTTCGTCGTCAAAAAACATATCTATTGCAATGGATTCATTTACTTTAAGCTTATCAACTTCAGGATGATTTCGTAAATAAAAAAATGCGGATATTATATCTTGAATATTTTCGGTTACTTGAAAGGTGTTTTCGGTTTTGTTTTTGTAATCTTTTACTAAAACTTTATTAGCATCTTGATTAAAAATTCCTTCTTGGTCTTTAGTGTAACCGCCTTCGTTTATTTTTCTAATAAATTGATACGGCTTTCCTGTTTCTTTATCAAAATAGCTTTCATAATTGTCCTCCACTTTAAAGAAAAAGCGGGACATGCCAACAGTATAGCCTTTGCCAATAGCATGAAATACTTTTTTATTGTTTTTTACGGCTTCTTGAACCTCAAGGGTGGCATAACCGGCATTTATTAATCCGTAATGAATTCTAAATTTTAACCATTCACCTGCTTGAAAGGCACTTTCTTTTGGTGAAGAATCAAAACTAAGTGTGAGAAAAACTAAAGCTAATACTATTATTTTTTTCATAAGTTTTTTATCGTTTATAGAGCTTATACAAAATTTGTTCCAAATGTATGAAAACAAAAAAACCCAATCAATAAATGACTGAGTTTTTACGCTATTAACCAACCAAAAAAACTATAAATTATGAAAATTTACATGAAAAACATAGTAAAGGAAACCACTCCTTTGTTTTTCTGAGTGCAAAAGTAGTTTATTTTGTTGCATTATTACAAACATTTTTTCAACTTTAACACAAATTTTGCAATAGTAAGTCTTTTTTGACTGGAAAAATTACATATAATGTAATTTTGAATATAATTTATAACGTTCCTCTCAGAGCCTGTTCTCTTTCGATAGACTCAAAAAGTGCTTTAAAGTTACCTGCTCCAAAACCTTTTGCACCCATTCGTTGAATAACCTCAAAGAAAAGAGTTGGTCGATCTTCTATTGGTTTGGTGAAAATTTGTAACAAATAACCTTCTTCATCCGCATCAATCATAATACCCAATTTTTGAAGTTCGTTAATATCTTCTTTAAATTTGGACATGTGGTCTTTTAATCTTTCAGGAATTGCATCATAATAAGCTTGCGGTGGCGTGCCTAAAAATTCAATTCCGCGAGAACGCATATCGGCAACTGTTGTAATAATATCATCTGTTGCTACGGCAATATGTTGCACGCCTTCGCCTTCGTAGAAATCTAAATATTCTTCAATTTGAGAACGTTTTTTTCCATTAGCTGGTTCGTTAATTGGAAATTTGATTCTTCCGTTTCCGTTACTCATTACTTTCGACATCAAAGCTGAATATTCAGTGGTAATTTGTTTATCGTCAAACGAAAGGAAATTAACAAATCCCATTACGTCTTCAAACCATTTTACGGCTTCATTCATTCTGTTCCATCCGGTATTTCCAACCATGTGGTCAATAAATTTTAAACCAACTGGAGCTGGATTATAATCTGATTTCCATTCTCTATATCCTGGCATGAAAATTCCAGTGTAATTTTTTCGTTCTACAAAAACAAACACCGTTTCTCCGTATGCACCGTAAATTCCGGCACGCACTACTTCGCCATCTTCATCTTTTTCAATAACGGGCTCAAAATAAGGTTTTGCACCTCGTTTTGTAGTTTCTTCAAACGATTTGCGAGCATCTTCAACCCAAAGCGCAATAACTTTAACGCCATCTCCATGTTTTTTTACATGTTCTCCGATAGGTGAATTACTGTTTAAAGCGGTTGTTAATACCAAACGTATTTTGTCTTGTTTTAAAACATAAGACGCTCTGTCTTTTACGCCAGTTTCTAATCCTGCATACGCTAATGACTGAAAACCAAAAGCTGTTTTGTAAAAATGAGCTGCTTGTTTGGCATTTCCAACGTAAAGTTCTACGTAATCTGTTCCTAGTAAAGGCAAGAAATCTTGTGCGCCTTCAAATATTTTTTCTAAGCCGTATTCGACTGATTTTAATTGATCTGACATAATATGCCCCTAACCCCCGAAGGGGAATTCCTATTAGGGGTGAATAGGATTTTTAGTTATTAATTGTTTTATTTTCGTTTTTCAAAAGTCCCTCCTTTGGAGGGGTTGTGGAGGTTACTCCACCCAAGATTTATAGTAATTCCCATCATCTAATCCCATGGCAGCTTCAGTTACCATTAACGGACGGAAAGTGTCCACCATCACAGCTAATTCAAGTGTTTCGGTGTGACCTATACTTCGTTCCATTGCCCCTGGTGCTGGACCATGCGGAATTCCTTTTGGATGTAAGGTAATATGACCTTGTTCTATATTGTTTCGGCTCATAAAATCACCGTCAACGTAGTACAACACTTCATCTGAATCAATATTACTGTGATTATAAGGCGCAGGAATTGACTTTGGATGATAATCATAAAGTCTTGGAACGAATGAACAAACAACAAAAGTTGCAGTTTCAAAAGTTTGATGAATTGGTGGTGGCAAGTGCACTCGGCCTGTTATTGGCTCAAAATTATGAATAGAAAATGCGTACGGAAAATTATATCCATCCCAACCGATAACGTCAAAAGGATGTGTGGCATAAACCACTTCGTGCATCATTCCTTCTTTTTTGATTTTGATTAAAAAATCACCTTTTTCGTCGTAGGTTTCTATTTCGGTTGGTAATTTGAAATCTCTTTCGCAAAATGGCGAATGCTCTAAATGTTGACCTGATTCGTTTTTATATCTTTTTGGGGTATAAAAAGGAGCAAAAGATTCTACATAAAACAAACGATTATCTTCGGTATTAAAATCAATTTGATAAATCATTCCGCGCGGAATAATAAGGTAATCGCCATATTCAAAATCGATATTTCCCATAAATGTTCTAAGTTTTCCAGAACCTTTGTGGATAAATATCATTTCGTCTGCATCGGCATTTTTATAAAAATAACTGCGCAAAGATTTTTTAGGTGCAGCTAATCCGATGATGCAATCTTTATTGACAAGCATGTCTTTTCTGCTTTCTAAAAAATCGTCAGCCGGTTGTAATTCAAATCCTTTTAACAAAAGCGATTTAATGTTTTTTCCGATAGCTATTTTTGGTTCAACCGAATAGGATTTGGTAATTTCTTTAACCTGTGTTGGTCTGTGAACATGGTACAATAGCGATGAATGTCCATGAAACCCTTCGGTTCCAAAAAGCTGTTCGTAATATAAGCCACCATCAGGTTTTTCATACTGTGTGTGGCGTTTTTGTGGAAATTCCCCTAGTTTATGATATATTGGCATTTCATTAGGTTTTAAAAGTTATTGGCTTCAAGGTTTAAAAGAGCGGTTGGCTACTTTTAATTAAAATAAATGGTTGTTACTCACTCAGGATTTCTCTTGATGAGGAATTTTAAATAGGCTAATAATCCGTTCCAATTTTTCATAATACAAATATAAAAAAAAACGACTTCAAATTAAAGTCGTTTTAAAAAAATATTATTCTTGTTGATTATTTAGTTTTGAGTTTCTCTTCCCATAAATAAAATATACTAAAATACCTATTGCTAACCACCCTAAAGACAGCAGTTGTGCATCATGGCTTAAATTGATCATTAGGTAAGTGTTAATTAATATTCCACAAACTGCAATTAAAGGTAAAGCAGGAACTTTAAAAGTTCGTTCCAAACCAGGTTGTTTCACTCTTAAAATCCAAACTGCTATACAAACCATAGTAAAGGCAAACAACGTTCCAAAACTTGTCATATCAGCTAATTTATTAATTGGAGTAAATGCAGCTACAACTGCTATAAAACCTCCTAAAATCATTAAATTAGTTTTAGGTGTTCCAGATAATGGATTAATTTTTGAAAACACTGAAGGAATTAATCCATCTTTTGACATTCCTAAGAAAATTCTAGATTGTCCCATAATCATTACCATCAATACTGAAATTAAACCAACAGTTGCTGCTATGGTTATTATATATCCAGCCCAAGCTTGACCTGCAATATCAAACGCATAAGCTACAGGAGCTTTAATTGCCTCAGGATATTTTCCTAACGGATTAAAATCATGATAACTCATCATGCCTGTTAAAACTAAAGACACTAATATATATAATACGGTACATACCAATAAAGATACAATAATAGCAAAAGGCACATCTTTTTTAGGATTGATAGCCTCTCCAGCTTGTGTAGAAACCGCATCGAAACCTACATAAGCAAAGAAAATTGCAGCAGCACCAGAAACAATTCCTCCTACACCGTAAGCTTGATGTGTACCAGCTTTGTCAACAATTTGAGTTGCTTCTGGGATAAAAGGAGCCCAATTATCTGTATTTATGAAAAAAGCACCAGCAATAATTACAAAAATTACAGCTGAAACTTTTAAAATTACAATAAAATTATTTGCATTTGCAGCACTTTTTGTACCTTTTATCAAAATAGAAATTACAAAAAGAACAATTAAAAACGCGGGTAAATTCATTGAAAATCCTTCTCCAGTATAACTTGCAGGGTCTGTAGTTAGCCATTCAGGGAGTTTTATTCCAAACATTTTGAGCAGCTTATTAAAATATCCAGACCAAGAAACCGCTACTGTCATGGATCCCATGGCGTATTCTAATATTAATCCCCATCCAATAATCCAAGCAAAAATTTCTCCAATAGTTCCATAAGCATAAGCATAAGCAGAACCTTCAACAGGTAAAATGGAAGCAAATTCGGAATAACATAAAGCTGCAAATACACAAGCAATACCTGCAATAATGAATGATATTGCTAAAGCTGGTCCTGCATGATAATATGCTCCAGTCCCTGTTAATACAAAGATACCCCCGCCAATAATAGCTCCAATACCAATTGCTGTTAGGCTCCATTTACCTAAAACTCGTTTTAACTCACTTTTTTTCATATCAGCTTCAAAAGCTGAAACCGGTTTAACTCTCCAAATAGACATAATATATCTTTTTATTAATTATAGGTTCAAATATACTTTTTTTGTTTAATATTTTTACAAAAAATAAAAAAAATTCTACAACTTAAAACCAAAACCCTATACTGAACCATGTAAAACCCCTTGGCAACTCGGGTGACCAAGTGTATTTTATTTCTATTGGACCCACAATAGTTTCTAACCCGTAACCTATTGCATAGCCTGTGTATTTTGGTTTGGTAAGCCAAGCGGTACTTTGAAACAAGCGGTTATTAGAGTTGGCATAGTTGGCTGAAAAATTGATATGGTTTTTTTTATAAATTTCTAAATCAATTGTGGCAGCTGTTTTAATAAAACTGTCGGATTGGATGGCAATAAAATCATATCCATAAAAATGTTTGAAATTATTAATCGGGTTATACCCGTAGCCTCCTAAAACAAAATTCAAAAAAGGTACACTTTCGTTTCCAATAGATAATCCTGCTTCTGATTGGATTTTAATGGTTGTTTTTTTGCCTATTTTTCGTGCCCAACCTGCGTCGGCTTTTAATATTGAAAATCGATTAAAGGTGTTTGTGTAGTTAGAGGAGAACAAATAGCTTTGACCATCTGCAATAAAATACCATCCTTTTTTTGGAAAATATTTATTGTCAAACGAATCGTATTTTAAATATCCAAATGCACTAAAATAACTGCTGTTGTCGAAAATTCCACTGTCGCTAGATAGGGTATTTGTGGATATTTTTAATTGTTTTAATTCAACTCCTGCGCCAATAATAAATTTTTTGGAAAACAAGGTTTGTATGTAAATTTGGTTGGTAAAGTCGGCATAGTCAATGTTTATGCTGTTTAAAAGAGGTAAGTTTTCAAACAAATCCTGACTAAATTGTGGTGAAACATTTTTATTGAATTGGTTAAATCGTGATTTGAATCCGAAACTGAAATAAAATCCGTTGTCCACGTAATAATCCAAATTGTATCTGAATTTGTCGCCTAATCCAAAGTCCACTGATAATACGTCGTTTTTGAAAAGTGATTTTTTTTGGGTTAAATTTACCAATAGGGCACTTTTGTACAAACCATCATAATGTAATCCAAATTTCAGAAACGTTTTGTTTTCGTTTTCTTTTAAGTTTAGTGCAATTTCTTGCCCGTTTTGGAGCACATTGATGTGAAATCCGATTGTGCTAAAATTTTCGGTGGCATTAAGTTTGTTTATTCCTTGTTTTAAATCGTTGTAACTAATTTTTGACCCTTCTTTAAATCCTAGTTGGCCAATTACGTAGGCTCGGGTGTAATTTTTTTGATCGTTTATTGTAATTCGGTCAATAGTTAGGCTGTCGGTTTGTTTTAGGTTGGGTTTTACAAATAAGCTGTTTTGTTTTTTTGATAAATTTTTTAATTGTTCCAAAAAAGGTTGAGTGGCATCTTCCCCTTTTTTGATGATTTCTTTTCCTTTTTCAAATGAAACTATTGTGAACTGACTAATTTCAGGTTTGATGTAAATATCAGTAGCTGCAATTTTGTCTTTCATGCTGCTAATTACCTGAAGATTTGATATTTGTAGTAATATTTTGGTTGCTTCTTTTAGGTAATTTCTGTCTTTTAACCCATCTTGAACATCGACTCCGATAATGAAATCGGCTCCCATTTTTCGCACTTCATCAATGGGGTAATTGTTGGTTACGCCGCCATCAATTAATATTTTTCCGTTCATTTCAACGGGCGAAAATAAACTTGGAAATGCTGAACTTGCTAATAAAGCTTGGGGTAAAAATCCGTTGTTGAGCACTTCTTGTTGTCCTGTTTCAATGTCGGTTGCAATGCACACAAAGGGTATGGGTAGTTGGTTAAAATCTCGGACATGCTTAACGTGGCTGGTGAGTTGCGCTAATAGGCAATAGTTATACAGTCCTTTTGATAGTGCTATTGGGATTCCGACGTTAAATCTTTGAAAGGGTAAAGAAATGGCATATACTTCGCTGTTTCTTTTTTCGAAAAAACTTTTGTTTGTTCGTGGGATATAATCGCTTATTAGTTCGTCGTAGTTTGTTGAGGTAAAAATGGAATCGAGTTGTTGGGCATTGTAGCCTGCGGCATAGAGTCCGCCAACTACTGATCCCATGCTGGTTCCGCCAATGTAGTCAATTTTGATTCCGGCTTGTTCTAATACTTTTAGCACGCCTATGTGCGCAAAACCTTTGGCGCCTCCGCCTGTAAGTACAAGTCCTATTTTTGGTCGTTTTATCGTGTCTTGGGAATGAATTTTTTGCGGTGTTAGAAAAAAGCCCAAAACAAATAGATACAAAAGACCATTGATGGCTAGCCCCGATAGTAGTGGAAATCCTTTTTCTTTCTTTTTTTGAAAGAAAAAGATTGGAACGGATAGCGGGAATATGGCTTGTAAGTTGGTTCTGAACATTTGCTTCTAATTTTTATTTTGGTAAAATTCGGTAATTTTTTTGGCTTTTGCTAGTCCGATAACGGAAGAAATTTCATTTTCTGTTGCAAGTTTTAATCTTTTAACACTTTTGAAATGTTTTATTAGGGTTTGCATTGTTTTTTCGCCAATACCTGGAATTTCTTCGATGGATGAGTTGAGAGCGGCTTTGCTTCGCTTGTCGCGATGAAAGGTGATGCCGAAACGGTGTGCTTCGTTGCGCAGCATTTGGATAACTTTGAGCGTTTCAGATTTTTTGTCGAGGTACAATGGCACGGAATCGCCGGGATAAAAAAGTTCTTCGAGGCGTTTTGCGATGCCAATTATGGCTATTTTTCCGCGTAAACCAAGGTCGTCAATGCTTTTGAGCGCTGAGGATAATTGTCCTTTTCCGCCGTCTATAATGATGAGTTGCGGTAAGGGCTGGTTTTCGTCGAGTAATCGTTTGTAACGGCGGTACACTACTTCTTCCATGGAGGCGAAATCGTTGGGACCTTCAACGGTTTTTATGTTGAAATGGCGGTAGTCTTTTTTGGATGGTTTTCCGTCTTTAAACACCACGCAGGCTGCTACTGGGTTGGTTCCTTGTATGTTGGAATTGTCAAAACATTCTATGTGACGCGGCTCAACGGAAAGGCGCAGGTCTTTTTGCATTTGCGCCATTATTCGGTTGGTATGTCGTTCGGGGTCAATGATTTGTATTTGTTTTAATTGGTCCAGTCGGTAGTATTTGGCATTGCGCTCGGAGAGTTCTAGTATTTGTTTTTTGTCGCCTAATTGTGGTACGGTTACTTTGATGTGGTCGCCCAATTCTACAGGAAAAGGAACTACAATTTCTTTTGACAATAATTGGAATCGTTCTCTTAGTTCTACTATTGCGAGTTCTAATAATTCTTGGTCGGGTTCGTCTAGTTTTTTCTTTAGTTCAAGGGTGTGCGAACGAATTATTGCGCCGTGTGCTATTTGTAAAAAATTTACGTACGCCATAGTTTCGTCGGAAATAATTGAAAAAACATCAATATTGGCTATTTTTTGGTTGAGTACGGTTGACCTTGATTGGTAGTTTTGGAGTACTTCTATTTTTTCTTTTATTTTTTGGGCTTCTTCAAAGTGCATGTCTTGCGCCAATTGGTGCATTTTGATTTTAAATTCTTTCAGGCTTTCTTTGAAATTGCCTTTCAAAATTTCACGAATTGCATTGACTTGTATTTGATAATTTTCGGCTAGTTCATAACCTTCGCAACCGCCTTTGCAATTGCCAATGTGGTAGTCCAAGCATACTTTGTATTTACCAGAATTGATATTTTTTTCAGATAAATCATATGTACATGTTCTCAATGGATACAGCGAATTGATCATTTCTAAAATGGTGTTCACGGTTTTAAAATTGGTGTAAGGACCAAAGTATTCCGAACCGTCTTTAATCATTCTTCGAGTGGGGAAAATTCTTGAAAAAGGTTCTTTTTTTATACAAATCCAAGGATATGATTTGTCGTCACGAAGCAAAACATTGTACCTTGGTTGCAGTTTTTTTATCAAATTGTTTTCTAACAAAAGTGCATCTTGCTCAGTAGCTACTACGATGTGTTTGATAGTCACAATTTTTTTGACTAACACATTTGTTTTGGCGGTATCATGAATTTTGTTAAAATAAGACGCCACTCTTTTTTTAAGGTTTTTTGCTTTTCCAACATACAAAATCTTGTCTTCTTTATCATAATATTGATAAACGCCCGGACTGTCGGGCAAGGATTGGATTTGTAATTGTAGGTTGGTTTGGGTCATTTTTTTTAATTGTGTTAGTTTTGGTTTTTGAAAAACACATGTTAACGTACAAAAATAACAAAAACCATTGGATTTATCATGAAGTAAATTTTTATTACTTTAGCAAAAAGTTATACAAGCAATGCACAAAAAAATTACCATTTTTAACGAAACCATTTTGCCAGGTAAAAGCAAAACAATAAATATGCAAATAGGCAAATTACACACAATGACCGATTTGCATATTCCAATAATTGTTGAACGCAGCCAAAAGGAAGGTCCAGTAGTTTTGTTCACAGCTGGATTACATGGGGATGAAATCAACGGTACTGAAATTGTTAGGGAATTAATAGTTCAAAAAATTAACAAACCAAAGCGTGGTACCATCATTTGTATTCCTGTTATAAATATTTTTGGATTTGTTAATCAAACCCGAGAGTTTCCTGACGGTAGAGATTTAAATCGTATTTTTCCAGGAAGTAAAACCGGGTCGTTGGCAAGTCAATTTGCCTATTATATTTTAAAAGAAATTGTACCCCATGTTGACTACGCCATTGATTTTCATGCGGGTGGAGCTCAGCGATTTAATGCACCGCAAATACGAATTGTGCCCAATAATACTGAATTAAAAACCCTTTCAGATGTTTTTGGAGCACCATTTACTTTGTATTCCAATAATATTTCAGGATCGTTTAGAAGTTCGTGTGATAAGATGAATGTAAAAATGTTACTGTTTGAGGGAGGTAAATCAGTTGATATAAATAATGCTGTAACCCATGAAGCTGTGGAGGGTACTAAGCGATTTTTGACCCATTTTGAAATGCTAAAAAGCAAGCACATCACTTCCAAACCCAATAAAACAATTTATATAGAAACATCAGGATGGATTCGTGCTAATTTCTCAGGAATGTTTCATGGATTGAAACAAATAGGTAGTTTTGTTACAAAAGGTGAACTTTTGGCAACTATTTCTGACCCCTTTGGTACGGTCAATCATAAAGTGAAAGCGCCTCATTCGGGTTATTTAATTAATGTAAATAATGCACCGATAGTATATCAAGGCGATGCTGTTTTTCATATTTCAAAAAAATTAGAAAATGACTAAAAAAGAGCTTCGGTTAAAATACAAATCACTTCGTAACACACTTTCCAATGAGCAAGTAGAGGAACTTAGTTTGGCTGTAGCCAATAAATTGCTTGTGCTACCTATTTGGGAAGGTTTGTATTTCCATTTATTTTTAACTATTGAAGAGCAAAAAGAAATAGCAACTGAATTTATTTTACATATTTTAGCTGGAAAAGATAAGGAAATAGTGGTTTCCAAAAGTAATTTTGATACTTTTGAGATGTCACATTTTTTGATGACAGAAAACACTAAATTCCAAAAAAACAAGTACAATATTCCGGAGCCAATTGATGGTTTGGAAGTCCCTATGACTAAACTAAATGTTGTTTTTGTGCCGCTTTTGGCATTTGACAAATTAGGAAATAGAGTAGGTTATGGCAAAGGTTTTTATGACCGTTTTTTGTCAAAATGCAAACCCGAAACTATTAAAATTGGGTTATCATTATTTGAAGCTGAAAACAGTATTAGTGACGCCTCCGCAGATGATGTTCGGCTAGATTATTGTATAACACCAACAGAAGTATATCGGTTTTAATTAGGGTCTACTGAAAAAGAGTTCACTATAAAATGGTTTTTTAAAAGCCACAGATTTCACAGATTACCACAGATTTTATACAATTAATTACAAAAAATCTGTGAAAATCAATTAATCTGTGGCAAAATAATTTTTTTTGTGCTCAACAATTTCACAAATAAGTGCATGAAGTTTCATTAATATGCTCAAAAACCTCGCACTTCAATGTTTCAAATAATTTGTAATTACTATAAGTTAATCGTGTTTCTGAGTTTTTAAGCAGACCCTAATTAGCACCAAACGATTTTTTGTTAAATACTAATAAAATGCCGACACCTGTAGAAATTGCTACATCAGCAACATTGAAAATAGCATTAAAAAAACGAAATTCTTCGCCACCCCAAACAGGCACCCAAGTTGGAAGTATGCCACTAAAAATCGGAAAGTAAAACATGTCAACTACTCTTCCGTGAAGCAACGTGCCGTATGGTGTTTGCGCAAACATTGTAGCTACATGAGTGTTCGTGCTTTCGTCAAAAATAACGCCATAAAAAACAGAATCAATTATGTTGCCCAAAGCGCCTGCAAATATTAAAGCAATAGCTACTTTTAAAAAATTTGACCCGCCTTTTCGGATGGTGTCCCATAGCCAATATCCAATACATGGTACTACTATAATTCGGAAAAGGGTTAAGGCAATTTTACCATACTGACCAGGGATTTCAGTGCCCCATGCCATTCCTTTGTTTTCAATAAAATTAAATTTAAACCAAGAAAAAACTTCCACTTCTTCACCGTAAAAAAAATGGGTTTTGATATAAATTTTTGATAATTGATCCATCAATAAAATGGCAATTATTAATAAAACAGAATGGATTAACTTCATTTGAGTTGTATTTGGCTACAAAAGTACATTAATTTTTTTGTAAAAAAAACGCACTTGTAGGTGCGTTTTGATTTTAAATTGCTAAATCAGTTTAACGTTGTAAGTTTTTAGCCTCAATACTCATAGTTGCATGAGGAACTATTTTTAATCGTTCTTTTCCAATTAATTTACCGGTAACTTTACATACACCATAGGTTTTGTTTTCTACACGGAATAAAGCGTTTTTTAAATCACGAATAAATTTTTCCTGACGAATAGCTAATTGTGAATTGGCTTCTTTACTCATTGTTTCGCTACCTTCTTCAAAGGCTTTAAAAGTTGGCGAAGTATCGTCGGTACCATTATTTAAATCATTCATGTAGGCACTTTTAATCAATTCCAAATCGGTTTGCGCTTTATGAATTTTATTTATGATGATATCTTTAAACTCTGCTAAATCTGCATCTGAGTATCTTACTGATTCATTTTCCATTTTATTCTAATTTTGAAATTAATATATTTGTTTTAATGTCATCAAACTCAATTTCTATACCATTTTGAATTATATCTTCAAAAATTAATACATCGGTTAGGGTTTCAGACATTATGTATTCATTATTATTATTTATTGAGCGTTCTAAATCGCCGTTTCTTTGTAATTGCACTTTAATTTTATCGGTTACTTCAAATCCCGAATCTTTACGGATATTTTGAATTCGATTTACCAATTCTCTTGCTACTCCTTCTTGACGTAATTCGTCTGAAATGGTGATGTCAAGCGCTACAGTTAATCCATTAGCGTTAGCAACCAACCATCCTGGAATATCCTGCGATGTTATCTCTACCTCTTCAGAGGTTAAAGTTATACTATTTCCGTTAATTACTACATTTATACTTCCATTACTGTCAATTTCGTTAATTTGACTTGGTGAAAATGACTGTATCTCTTTGGAAATCAGACCCATATCTTTTCCAAATCGAGGTCCTAATGTTTTAAAATTAGGCTTAATTTGTTTTACTAACACACCCGAAGCATCGTCCAAAAGTTGTACTTCTTTTACGTTTACCTCCGCTTTTATTAAGTCTGATATTGCTTCAATTTCAAGGCGTTGATTGTTGTCAAGTATTGGAATCATTACTCTTTGCAAAGGTTGACGCACTTTTATCATTTCTTTTTTACGAAGAGATAATACTAATGAAGAAATGGTTTGTGCTTTCATCATTTTGCTCTCCAACGATTTATCAACAAAGTTTTCAACGAAAACTGGAAATTTTGCCAAATGTACACTCTGAAAACCTTCTGAATGTGTCGCTTGTGTTAAATCTCTGTATAATTTGTCCATATAAAATGGCGCAATTGGTGCAGCCAATTTACTTATATTTAACAAACAAGTATATAACGTTTGGTAGGCAGCGATTTTATCTTGTGCATATTCGCCTTTCCAAAAACGTCTTCTACACAAACGAACGTACCAGTTACTCAAGTTTTCCTGAACAAAATCAGAAATCGCACGAGCGGCTCTTGTTGGTTCATAATCAGCATAGAATCCATCAACTTCTTTAATCAACGTATTCAATTCTGATATAATCCAACGGTCAATTTCTGGTCGCTCCTCCAAGGGAATTTCTGCTTCTGAATACGTAAAACCATCAATATTAGCATACAAACTAAAGAACGAATACGTATTATACAAAGTTCCAAAGAATTTACGACGCACCTCAGCAATTCCTTCACTATCAAATTTCAAGTTATCCCAAGGATTCGCATTGGATATCATATACCAACGTGTCGCATCGGGTCCGTATTCAGCTAATGTTTTAAAAGGATCTACCGCATTGCCTAAACGTTTCGACATTTTCTGTCCGTTTTTATCCAATACCAATCCGTTAGAAACTACATTTTTATAAGTAATTCGGTCAAATACTAATGCACCGATTGCATGTAAAGTATAAAACCAACCTCTTGTCTGATCTACACCTTCTGCTATAAAATCAGCAATTGGTGGAATTCCCCCTTCGGGGGTTAGGGGGCTTTTTTCAAATGGATAATGCCATTGTGCATAGGGCATCGCTCCCGAATCAAACCAAACATCAATCAAATCGCTTTCGCGTTGCATTGGTTTTCCTGAAGCCGAAACCAAAGTGATTTCATCCACTACATTTTTGTGCAAGTCAATCAAATCATAATTAGCTTCTGACATGTTTCCAATTTCAAAACCTGTAAATGGGTTTGTTTTTTGGAAACCTGCTGCGATTGATTTTTCAATTTCGTTGTACAATTCTTCTACTGAACCAATCAAGATTTCTTCTTGTTTGTCTTCGGTTCTCCAAATTGGCAATGGAATTCCCCAATACCTAGAACGGGATAAATTCCAATCGTTAGCGTTTTTCAACCAATTCCCAAAACGACCTTCTCCAGTCGCTTTTGGCTTCCAGTTGATGGTGTCGTTCAAGTCAAACATACGGTCGCGCACTTCGGTAATCTTGATGAACCAAGAATCCAATGGGTAATATAAAATAGGCTTGTCAGTTCGCCAACAATGCGGGTAACTGTGAACGTATTTCTCTACTTTGAACGCCTTATTTTCTTCTTTTAACTGAATGGCAATTTCCACATCAGCAGAACGCTCTGGTGCTTCGCCTTCATTATAGTATTCGTTTTTAACGTATTTGCCTGATAAGTCACCTAGTCCATTAACAAATTTACCTTGCAAATCTACCAAAGGAACTGGCGTTCCATTTTCGTCCAAAACCAACATTGGCGGCACTTCTGGAGTTGCTTCTTTAGCCACTTTCGCATCATCTGCACCAAAAGTAGGCGCGGTATGTACAATTCCTGTACCGTCTTCGGTAGTTACAAAATCTCCTGCTATCACACGGAAAGCATCTTCAGCATTTTGATATGGTAACACTAACGGCATCAATTGCTCGTAACGAATTCCAACTAAGTCAGAGCCTTTGGCTTCCGCCAAAATTAAAAAGGGAAGCCCCCTAGCCCCCGAAGGGGGAACGGTTGAAGAAAAAACTGTAGCTTTTTCTTCAAATTCTTCAAGAGTTTCTGCTTTTTCAAATGTTTTTCCAGCAAACTGTTTTCCAACTAAATTCTTAGCCAAAACCACATTTATCGGTTCAAAAGTATATTGGTTAAAAGTTCTCACCAAAACATAATCAATTTTCGGTCCAACCGTCAAAGCGGTGTTTGATGGCAAAGTCCAAGGAGTCGTAGTCCAAGCAAGGAAATAAAAATCCCCTCCCCAGCCCTCCCCGAAGGGGAGGGAGTTGATACCGAATGCTTTTACAATATCTTTGGCAGTTCCCCCTTCGGGGGTTAGGGGGCTTTTAAATTGAGCCACCACCGTTGTATCGGTAACATCTCTATAACTTCCCGGTTGATTGACCTCGTGCGAAGACAATCCAGTTCCTGCTTTTGGAGAATACGGCTGAATGGTGTAGCCTTTGTACATCAAATCCTTGTTGTAAATTTGTTTCAACAACCACCAAACCGTCTCCATGTATTTGGGTTTGTAGGTAATGTAAGGGTCTTCCATATCGACCCAATACCCCATTTTTTCTGTTAGGTCGTTCCAAACATCCGTATAGCGCATCACGGTGCGTTTGCACGCCTCGTTGTATTCTTCTACAGTAATGGTTTTGCCAATATCTTCTTTGGTAATTCCGAGTTCTTTTTCGGTACCCAATTCAACAGGTAAGCCGTGCGTATCCCAACCGGCTTTACGCTTTACTTGGAAGCCTTTTTGAGTTTTATAGCGACAAAAAATATCTTTAATGGCACGTGCCATCACGTGGTGAATTCCTGGCAATCCATTTGCCGAAGGCGGCCCTTCAAAAAATACGTATGGCGGATTTCCCTCACGGGTACTTACCGTTTTTTCAAATATCGTTTCTTTCTTCCAAAAATCCAGCACTTCTTGTGCCGATTTTGGCAAGTCAAGTCCTTTGTATTCAGTAAATTTTGTACTCATTTTATCGTAGTCTTAAATCAATGTGCGAAAGTAGTGAATAATAGTAAATAGGCAAAAGCGAAAAGAGGAAAAGTTTTTTTAATAGAAATTACAAATTGGAATTTTAAGGTTGGGTACTACTGTTTCACCCTGCAAATAGGTTTGCATTTTTCGTGAATTTATTTCAGAAAAATTTACGCCTACTAACGCTTCCAAAACCAAAGGGAAGAGGTGTTGAGCAAGAATATTGAGTCGTAATTTTTGATTTTTCAATTGTTTATGGATTTGTATTATGGAAATAAAAATATCTAATTTAGCTTCCACTTTTAAAAACGCATCGGCAATTTTTGTTATTGAATGGGTAATTTTTAATTGTGTGTGGTGTTTTATTGATGAGAAATATTGTGGTACTACATTTAAATACATTTTTTTGAATGTACCGTAAACCCGCATGAGGGATGGAGGCGGTATCCTTTTACTTGCCCCTGTGAGGCTGTGCTGGATTGGGGCAAGTAAAAGATATAGCCGAGAGCCCGACCTTGTTGCTTAGATATTTGGCCTTTTGGTTAGTGAATTGTTTGCAACAAGGGCATGCCCAACTTTTTTTAATGGGTTACTTGGCAAACATAAAATCTTTTAAATAATAAGGCTCATAGTAGGCCAAATCTTCAAATTGTTTTTGTTGAAATTTTTGAAAGGAAAGTGCGCACATTTGCTTGGCAGACGGGTACATGAATTGGTCTAAAAAGACATGATTGGGCTTGTTTAAAATTGGTTTTACTTTTTGGTTGGAGTCGCCAATAAAATAAATAGTTTTGTTGATGTGTGCAAAACTTTCGGGGGTGATTATTTGGGCTTGTACCTCTCTAATGAGTTCTTTTTTGGGGTTAAAAATGGCACTGTAAACTTCCATCCGTCGGGCATCTATCATGGGAATAATGATTCCGTCTGTTTGGGGTACTTGGTGTGCGAGTGAGGTTAAGGTATCTACTGCAATAAGCGGTATATTGAGTGCGTAACTGAGCCCTTTTGCTGCCGAAACGCCAATGCGCAAACCGGTATAGGACCCTGGCCCTGAGCTTACTGCAATGGCTGACAAATAGGAGGGTTGTAGGTGTAATTCGGTTAGGATTTCATCAATAAAAACATGTAATTTTTCTGCATGGGAATAACCTAAATCTGCAATTTCTTTGCAAAGCAATAACTGCCCGTTTTGCGCTAAGGCAACCGAGCAGTTTTTTGTGCTTGTTTCTATGTTTAAAATGTATGCCAACGTTTATTTTTTTTCTTTTTCTTTTTCTTTTTTGTCTGAAGCTAATTTTACTTTGTCGCCAGAGTTGAGATCTTTAGAAACGGTTACGTAAGGCCCAACAATAATTTCATCGCCTACTTTTAATCCGGATAGAATCTCAATTTTTGAATCGTCCTGAATTCCAGTTTTTACTACTCTAATTTTGGCTTTGTCACCTACTTTTACAAAAACACATTCGTATTTTTTATCTGATTTTGGTTGTGGTTTGTCGCCATCTTCTTTTCCGTTTTCTTCGACTGCAAATTTTTTGGTTGCCGTTGTATCCGATTTTACCACAACAGCGCTAATTGGCACACCTAAAACTTTTTCCTTTCTGGTGGTAATGATGTCAACGGTAGCTGTCATTCCTGGTCTGAAAGGCGAATAAGTCGCTGGTTTACCTTCGGTCAAATCTTGGTACGATTCTTTTAATATTCTAACTTTTACTTTAAAATTAGTTACTTGATCTGCAGTTGTTGCTGCACTTGCCGAGTTAGAAATACTGGTTACAATACCTTTAAATTCTTTTTTCAAATAGGCATCTACTTGAATGTTGGTGCTGTCGCCAATGCTGATTTTTACAATATCGTTTTCATTTACATCGACTTCAACTTCCATATTGTTTAGATTGGCAACACGCAAAATTTCAGTTCCTGTCATTTGTTGCGTTCCCAAAACACGTTCGCCCAATTCCACATTTAACATAGAAATGGTTCCGTTTTCTGGAGAGTAAATAGTTGTTCTACCAAGGTTGTCTTTGGCTTCTTTAACGGTTGCTGAGGCGCTTTTTACATTAAAATAGGCCGATTCTTTGGATGCTTTGGCTACTTCAAAGGCGGCTGTTGCTTTGTCCCATTCTGATTTAGAAATTATTCCTTTGTCAAACAACATTTTACTTCTGTTAAAATTAGCTTGAGCTTCTTTAAAAGAGGCGTCAGCTTGGCTCAATCCTGCTTTTGTTCCTGAATAGTTAGACACCGAACGATCAAGTCCAGAGGTATATAAATCGGGATTTATTTTTACTAATAAGTCGCCTTTTTTTACTACTTGCCCTTCTTTTACAGGCAAAGCAATAATTTCGCCTGAAACTTCAGAGGATATTTTAACTTCAATTTCGGGCTGGATTTTTCCTGTTGCCGAAACTGTTTCAATAATAGTAATTTCTTCTACTTTGGCAGTTTCAACTTCGGTTGAATTGTCTCTTTCTCCAAAAACACCAGCTTTAGACAAAGCTATTAATAGAATTATTATTCCTAATAATATTCCAATGGTGATGTAAATTTTCTTTTTTGACATTGTATTTTAGTTTTCTAAGTTATTATTATTTTTAAAATAAGAATTGTTTGGGGCATGCATAACTCAACATTATTTCATTTCTGAGATGGGAATTCCAAAATAAAATTCGACTACTTTAATTTTAAAAATAGCATCATATTTTGTTCTAACTACTTCTGATTGTGCATTGGTATATAATGATTGCGCCTGATTAAAATCAAAACTATTCATCATGCCTACTTCATATTTTTCTTTGGCATAATTCATGGATTCTTTTCGGGCATTCATTGCCGTAACTGCTGCTTCATGAGCATTGATAGCGCCTTTGGCATCAGCAATGGCAGTATATACGTTTCTTTCAAGATCTAATTCGGCTGTTTTGGATGTTATTTTGGCGCGTTCTAAATTTAGTTTGGCACGTTCTACATTGTTTCTTACCGCAAATCCGTTAAAAATTGGAATTGATAATTGCAACCCAAAATTATGTCCTTTGTTGTCGCTAAACTGATCAAATAAAGGTAAAGGTGCGGCTAATATTGGCGTTCCGGATGAGCTTAGTCCAACAATTCTATCCGAATAACTGGCTCTTGTATTAAAACTATAAAACCCACTTAAACTTGGTTGATATGCTCCTTTAGCAATTTTGATGTCTTTTTCGGCAATTTCTAGATTGGTTTTAGCAATTTTTAGTTCTACTCTATCAGCTTTTGCTTTTTCTACAACAGCAGTTGGATTGTCTAGCACTGTGGTGGTTTGCAAAGCTAATTGGTTGGAATCTTCTACGTCAAAATTTTGATAATCTGTTAGTTGAAGCAATTGCGCTAAGCCTAATTTTGACAAAAATAAAACGTTTTCGGCAGTAATTATTCGTTGCTTGTCTGATGCAACGGTTGCCTGAACATCAAGCAAATCGCCTCTTGCAATCATTCCGGCATCTACCAAGGTTTGGGTTCTTGCAAGTTGTTTTTCGTCCACAGAAAGTTGCTCTTTTTGAACTTTTAAATTTTCTTTGTTAAAAAGAATTTGAAGAAATGAATTCGCAATATTCAACGAAACATCGTCTTTCATTTTGGCTAATTGAAATTGAGATGCCAACAAACTCAAGTTGGCTTTTCGCAACCTATTTTGATTTTGCAAGCCATTGTAAATAGCAACATTTGAGTTGAAACCTGCTGACGTAAATTGGGTAGTTTGGTTTTCGAGCAAACCTGTTGTAATATTTTGATTCAAACCAATATTCCAAGAGTGCGAAGTATTGGCATTAAGATTGGGCAAAAAACTACCAATAGCATCCGATTTTGAAATTTCGGTAAGTTTTACATCCAATTCCGATTGTTGGATGGAAATATTATTTTTTAATGCGTAGGTTACACATTCTTGCAAAGTCCATTTTTTTGCTTGCGAAAATGAGGATAGACCTACAAACAAAGCAAAAAGAACCGTAATTTTATTAAAATTTTTCATACTATAAATTCATATTGAACACAATGCTTTGCAAATTTAATCGTTTTAATTTGAAATCAGTTGCATAATATTTTAAATATCTGACGAAGAAATGATATTTTTGTTACATCAAATTCTAAAAAAATAAAATAATTATACCCGTTACTACTTATGAGAATGATTTATTTACTCGTTTCGGCTCTTTTCTTATCCCTTTTTACGGGCTGTTCTACCTCCAACAAAATTGCATCCTTAAAGCCTGAACCTTCAACAAATGCGCCAATGGCCTATCAAATGACTACCTCCACAATCAATATGCCAATGGAGATTACTTTGAAAGAAATTGAAAATCAACTTAATAAATCGCTCAACGGACTAATTTATGAAGATACTGACCTGAATGATGACAAAACCGAAATGAAAATTTGGAAAACCGCCCCCATCAAAATTAGCGAAAAAAATGGCAAAATTGAATCAATCATCCCTCTAAAAATTTGGTCCAAATTCAAATACGGAACCGATTTTATGGGATTAAACGACACCCGAGAAATTGACTTAAACGGCACAATAACCCTTACTAGTGATGTAAAACTTTCCAATTGGAAAATGAACACAACATCGGTAATTGAAAATTTTGATTGGAACGAAAGCCCAACTATTTTGGTTGCAAGCAAAAAAGTTCCAATTACCTACCTCATTAACCCAACCTTATCACTTTTCAAATCCAGAGTAGCCAAAAAAATTGATGCCGCCATCGACAAATCATGCGACTTTAAACCCTACGTGCTCGACGTTTTAGAAAAAATGAGCACCCCATTTCAAACCAGCGAAGTCTATGAAACCTGGTTCAAAATGAACCCTATCGAAATGTATGTAACCGATGCAAAAATACAAAAAAACAAAATCCTAATGCACCTAGGACTCAAATGCAACATGATTACCATGGTCGGTCAATCGCCCAAACAAGGCATCAACCGCGAGGCAATAACCTTCAAATCAGTAGCCAAAATAACCGAACAATCCAACGTTTCAGTAGCCGCCGTATCAAGTTACGAAAGCGCATCTCGCATTATTACCAAAAACTTTCAAGGCAAAGAATTTGCTTCGGGCAGCCGAAAAATAACCATACAAAATGTAGAATTATGGGCCAAAGACGGCAAAATGATCGTAGCACTACAAATGACCGGAAGCTTGGACGGCACCATCTACCTTACCGGAATTCCAAACTATAACCCCATAACCAAAGAAATATATTTTGACAAAATGGACTACGTACTCAACACCAAAGGCATCCTCACCAAAACCGCCAATTGGCTCCTGCAAGGCGTAATTATCAAAAAAATTGAAGCCAATTGCAGGTACTCCATCAAAGACAACCTAGCCGAAGGCAAAAAAAACATGATGCCCTACCTTACCAATTATTCGCCCATGAAAGGCGTATTTGTTAACGGTACCCTCTCCGATTTCGAATTTGACAAAGTAGAACTAACCAACGAAGCCATCATTGCATTCATCTCAACACAAGGCAAAATAAACGTATCCATTGACGGCATGGAGTAAAAAATAATCACAATAATTAGCAGCACACAACCCCATTCCAACACCCATTTTGTCCTGCTATCGCCTTTATCTCCCTTGCCCTACGGGACTGCGGGAGGATATCGGCTCTATCAGGGCTAGAGTAGATATTTAGTATTTCAGTTGACTTTTTGTGAAAACGTAAAATTGAAAAACATCTTTATAATAGAAACCACGCGAAAGGATTCGCGCGGTAGCGGGGGTTTTAGGAATTTAAAATTAATTCTTAATTTTTATAATTGAAAAGAATTAATTCTTTTTGTATTTTCATCTCCCAAAAAATTAAAATCTAAAATACTTTTAAAAATTTTTTCCTTGTTAATTAAAATTCTTGGAGAATCCGTGCTATCAGTAATAACAATTTCTTTATCATTGATAAAAATATCTTTGTACATGCCTTCATGTATAAATACTCCCACATCTGTACTTAAAACAACACCACTTACTAGTTCTTTTTTGGTAGAAATTTGGTTAAAAGTGGCAACAAGATGAAAATAAACCGAAGTATATTCACAATTTAAAATAATTTCTAAATCATGTTCCTTGAAACGCTTTTTTTTATGAAGCCATTGATTTTTACAACCTTCTTTTTTAAAATCTTCAATAATGTTTAAAAGATCATTTAATGGTATTTCTTTTATTTTAGAGGCTTTTTTAAAACCTTGTTCCATCATTTCTAAAAAATAACTACAATCTAAATCATTTTTTAATGCTTCATACCTGTTTCTATCGAATGGTAAATGAATTTTTAAAACATTTGGTGCAACATGTTTATTTGGATTATACTTAAATTCTGATAATCCAATAGAAATCATGTTAAAAGTTCCATCGGTTTTAAATCTCAATTTTCTTAATTTTTTGGTAAAATAATCGTTTATAAATGTTGTTTTCTTTTGAAATTCAAACCTTATTACATTATTGTATTTAATATAATCATCATAATCTAATCCTAAATATAAATAAAATAAATTCATTTTTATGATTTTTTTGGTTTTGGTAGTTTATGAATATCTGGATTTATTGTCGCAGCATTTAAATCGGTATGTTTTTGTTCTAAATCCAATGCTTTTCCTCTTGCTCCAGGTCCTGCTTCAACTTTATCAAAATCTCAACATCGTATTTATCTCCTTTTTGTTTATTGGCTCTATAAGGCTTACCGTTTTTATCTAACTTACCTCCACTAATTCCTACTTTTTCTATTTCTTTTGTTTCTTTATTTTTTAATCCATAGACCGTTTGTGCTTTTGGGCTATTTTTTGAGTTACCGTTAAATTTTACCTCACAATTATGCACCAGCACTTTACTTTCTCCCACAAAGTAAGAGTTGTAACCCTGCACGGCAAAGTTATATACTTTTTTGGGTGTGGCAAGGGTTTAAATGTAAAAACCTCTAGCTATTAGGTAGAGGTTTTTGAAATTTATTTACCAATCTTTAGAAGTGCCAATGCCTTTTATGTAGTATCTTTTGTCTTTTAAAAGATTTTGATAATTTGCATTGGTTTTTGCATCTAAAATTTTTGTGTTTTCTATAGCTTTTATTACTTTTAACTTTGAAAAACCTAGTAATAATGGCTCAATGGTTGCTATTTCACCTTGACTTTCAATGGTTAATGTATGCACATTTGGAAAATAGTTTGGCAAAATATTTACATCCAACTTTTTACAACTGGTTATGTCTAAAATTTCCACATTTGGATTGCCTTTGAATGTGCTTAAATCTTCAAGATTTCTACAATAAGCTAAAGTTAAATCTTTTAATTCATTTAAGTTTTCGATACCATTTAAACTTGAAATACTACTTTGACTTAATCGTAATCGCTTTAATAATTTATAATTAGAGAATAAACTCATATCATCTGACTTATATTTTAATAAGAAAATATACTCAAGTAATGTTAAATTTTCTAATCCACTTGTGCCTTTAAGCCATATATAACCTAATTTTTTTAAATTTTTAAACCCTGAAAAATCTACAGGAAAAAAATCAGAAGAAGCCAAACTAAGCTCTACAATATTTGTTGTACAATAAATCAAACTTTCGTCCTTTTTTCTTATACTTGAAAAATTAATTTTATAAATACCTAATTTAATCAAATCAACAACATGATTTAAGGTATCAGTAGTAACATCTGAACCATCTATTGATAATGAATCATTTGTATTTTGTTTAAAATGTTTTAGAATTGATTTATAACTATTTGATCTATAAATAATATTATTATATTTACCCAAATTGTGTATTTCCATAATCTATAATTTATTTCCCCCCGCTCCCGCACGAATCCTTTCGTGTGGGAATAATATCTTAAAACCTCAAATATAGAATTTATTATTAAACTCAATACATAATTTTTCAATTTATTACAACCACCACGCGAAAGGATTCCCTCCGCTGGTTCACGAATCCTTTCGAGTACCAACTAAATATAAATCAAATCTAACAAAAAAATTTCGAAATCATTTTATAAACCTTTATAATTTTTTTTGTTGTACTGAAATAGTAGTTGTTACTATTCCTTTTACAGGATTGTTTTAAAATGTCTTGTCCAATATTTAATAAATCTGTTCAACGTAGCACAATTTGATTTGATTATTTACCCCAAATTAATTTAGTAAGGATAAAAGATCTAATGTTTGCAAAATGACGTTTTTGTCAGAATAATTTGAGTTGATTTCCATTTGTAGGATATTTTTGTTGTCTTTTAATTTATTTGATGAGGTAAAATGAATGTTTTTGAATCGATTAAATGTGGTGATGTAATTTTCTTTTTTGGTTGTATAGTCGTCATAATTTACAAATCGATTGAGGAATTTTTGCATTTCGAAATTTCCTGAAAAGTTGTTTGACGAAAGTTCTTTTTTTAATTGTTTTGAAAAGTCTGATTTTTCGCCTCTATTTAGGTAACTTAACCCGTTTGTGATGATGATTACATCGTCTTTTTTAAACATTACTAAATTGCCAAAGTCATCTGATTTTTGGATAACATAATAGTCATTTTCTTTTACCAAAAGTTTTTTTCGGATGCCAAGATCAATCATTTTATTTGCCATTGTTGGATGGGTTGAGGTGAATACCATGGACATAATTGGTCTGGTTTTGGTGACTGTTTTTTCAGTTTCTTCTTCTTCGTAGTCGTCGTTATAGGTGGTTTCTGTAATGGTTGTTTCGTATTTTTGAATTTCGTGCAGAAAAACTGAAAAATCGCCATCCATGAGTGAAGCAGTTGCTTTTTCATCTACAATTGTTGAAATTAAATCGGCAATTACCTCTATATCGCTTTTGTCAACTGGCAGATTAGATAATGTTTGCTCCATTATTTGCGGATAGTTGGACAGCATTTCTTGAGTGCTAAAATGGTAGGATAGATATCCAAGTGGTTCTTTTTTTGGAAAATAATTAAAGATGTTTTTGTTTGGTTTGCGAGCCATTACTTTTTGCATTATTTGTGCCAATGGTTGGGCATATTCTACTGCTTGCTCAATTCGGGCTTTGTTGTTTTCAAAATAAAAATCCATATTCATGCCCAGTATTGGCGACTGAATTTGATTGGGATTTTGAGATGGGATGAACGATTTAAATACACGAGAAAAACTAGTCATGCTTTCATAAATTGAGGCATAATTTACCCAAGCAGTTATATCTGCATTGGGATTTGTTTTAGCTGATGATGGTATTTGAAATTGGTTTTGAAATAAGTATCCAATGCGCGCTTCTTGAATAGCTAGGTTTTCTTGTCGAATTTTTTCTTGCTCAAGTTTGTATTCAATTTCCCATTGTTGATCTTCTTCTTCTTCTTCTTCCTCTTCTTCCAATGTTGCTTCTGCACTTGTTGCATCTGTAGTAGGATTTTCTATTGTTTCAAGGGTTGATGAAGTTATAACGGGGTTACTTTGTTCAACTGTTTGTGATTCTAATTCGTCAACTTCGGTATATGCGGAATCAATTTCAACATAGGTAGAGTCAGTCATTTCATCTGTAATTTCAAAAGGTTGTATTTTGTTTTTTTTCAAACTTTCTAAAACAGAATAAATTACCAAATAGTCAGTATTCCACGCCATTGAAAAAGATTCATTTTTGGGTGAATACAGGGTATAATTGGTGAATTTTTTCATTTCATTTGGTAAAGAATCATTACTTATGCTATTTTCTTTCTCTACTCTTTTTTGCATAAATTGATTGATAGTATTGCCAGTAATTAAAGGAATAGTCATTTGAAAATAAGGAATACTATCAGATAAATTTCCGTGAATGGTCATTGGTTTTGCCTGATTCATTTGAGACATAAAATCAGACATTTTAGTAGTTGAATCTTTGCCGTTTAATGAAGCAAAGGCTTTATGACTGAACAAACTGTCTAGAGGTACTTTTTCTGAAAATTTAGCAGTATTAAATTGGATAAAAAAGTCGGTAGAATTTGTGTTTTGGCTTAGTGCAAAAAAGGGTACAATTAAAAATAGAAACAGTGTTTTTTTCATGATTTAGGGTGTAAGTGTGATGGTGTTATTCATTAAATTTTTGTTTTGCAACGCATTCCAAACGGAGTGTTTTAAAACAACAGTTTTTTTAGATTTTGATATCTTGCTGTTTGCGTTTTCTGTTTGCAAAATAGCTTTGTCAAAGGTATAAATAGAAGTTATTGATGCATCTGATAAATCTTCCTTTTTTTCGTTGTTTTTTGTAAGATTTTTCGGAAAAGGGTAGGCGGTATTTCGTTCAAATTTGCCATTTTCAAATTTACAATGAGTTTTGGTGTTATTTTTATCAAATGAATTTAAAACTTTGTTTAATGTCTCAATTGAATTATAAGAAAAATTCAATTTGAAGATGTAATTTTTAAAATCGGTGTTGGTAGTAACATTAGTAACTCCTTTGATTTTAGTTGCCTCAGCTTTAAAACGAGTAAGTTTTGATTCAATTTCTTCTTCACTAGGAATGCTTACACCATCAACTTCGCCAAGCATAATTGCAGCTCTAGTTTTTACCCACGATTTTGAAAAATCAATTACCAAAGAATAATTACCACTATTGTCAGATTTGTGTTTGATGATTTCGGTTATTTGGAAACATCCACTCAATAAAAAACATAAGAGTATGGCGCATATTTTTTTCATTATATAAAAATTACAGAATAAACATCAATTAAAAAATAATAATGTTGGCAAAAAATATAATTATTCAAAAAAAATCAATTTTATTTTGAGTTATTTGTAAGCAAAAATACTGTTAATTTTTAACATTCCACTTTTTTTAAAAAAAATAAGAAAAGAAAGTTGACATATATTGTGAAATCCCCCAACTCCAACAAGAGTTCCGCTGAAAAAACGCCGCAAACACCAATCTCATTTGCCAATGTTAAAATTAAATTATAAATTTATCTTTTAAATCAACAATTTGCATCTGATTACAGGAAATTAGTCGTGCGTATTGCGTGTTTAAAAATCATAAAATTAATTTTTGTAGCCAAAATATTTTACTTTTCTTTGTAAGTTATATTGTGCGGTTTTTTCAAAATTAGACATTAATATAGTATTCTATTTCGTAGCGATAAAAAAATATCTTCTAATAAACTAAAAAATGAAATGAAACAAAAATTACTCATCACGTTACTACTTGCCATCAGTTTTTCAAAGATTAACGCGCAAAAATTACCCTATCCAATCATTTTCATTCATGGATTAAATTCAGATGATACAACTTGGAATACTATGAAAAATTCATTAATCAATAACTATAATTTAACTTACGGAGGTAGAATTAATTTTTGTTTAAATCAAGATGGTTTAAATAGCACATCAAATTTGGGGGCTGATATTCAATTATATACAAGTCCAACATTTACAACTGGAGATTTTTATGTAATCAACTTTAACATAAGTAACAATGGCGTATTGTATCCTACAGGATCAAATGATGTTTTAAGCAATGAGGCGGCAATAGCTAAACAAGGTTTTGCATTAAAAACTGCAATTCAATTAGTTTTAAATCAAACAAATAGAGAAAAAGTCGTTTTGTTTGGTCATAGCATGGGTGGACTTTGTGCTAGAGAATATCTTCAAAACTCCCCGAATTGGCAAACAGATGGTAATCATCATGTGGCAAAACTAATTAGCACTGGAACACCTCATGGTGGTTACAGTGGGTCAAATTTTGTTTTTACAGGAATAAATTCTTCGTCGGAGGCATATAGAGATTTAAGGACAGAATATTCTAACAATAATTTAGGGGCATACTTATTTGGGGGTACAGAAAGCACTAATTATATTGGCACAAGTTACTACAACAATGATATTAATTGTAATGGAATAAATAATGATAATTCAACAATTGTGGGTTTAAATCAAAAAAACTTAAATAATGATGTTGACTTTGCTTATATCATGGGAAATTGTTTTGGATGTATAATACAAGGCAGCACAGCTGGGGATGGTGTGGTTCGTCTTACAAACGCTAACCTTGGTAACTATTATAATTTACCTACCCCTAGAAATGAATTTATATATAATGCTTCCGCAATCACTGAAATTCATACCGACCTTCCAAAACAAATATATCAAAATATGCAAGGATTAGACGAGCCTAACACCTCCAATCTTGCTTACAAAGTTGATTTTGGTAATTTATATACTGGTTTTATTACCGAACAACCAACTGGAGGTAATGCGTTTGATTGGGATGAATATAAGTTTACTGTTCCTAGTGATGGCAATTTAACACTAACAATTGGCAGGCCTGCAACTTCGGAGGTTATTTATGCCCGAATAAATAATTCTAGTTCACAACTTCTCGGACAGGTTTATACCATACCCTCTGGATCAAGTCAGTTTTCTATACCTTTAACAGCTGGTCAGTATTTTTTGGAGATAAATGGCGTACCATCAACCACAAGTTATTTACATCCTTACAGTTTTAGTTTAAATTACACGTTATCAACTCAAGAATTTGTTTCAGATATTTCAATAAAACCCTACCCAAATCCAACTTCATCCAATGTGTTTTTCGACAATTTTATTTCAGATTTTAAAGAGGTGATTATATATAATTATCTAGGTCAAGAAATAAGCAAAGCTAATTTTACAACTCCTTCTACTAATCAAGAAGTGGATATGCGTAATTTAACTTCAGGTGTTTACCTATTAAAATTTAGTAACAACATTAAAAGTGAAATGGTTAAAATTATTAAACAATAAAATCTTTTTAGAATAATTATTTAAGATTACACTTTTTGTAGGCTTTTATTGTTTTTAGATAATCCGTTACATCCTGAAATTAGGTTTACCAAATGGAGCGACCTATTTCAACACAAGAAAGTTTTAGAAATTTGTGTTTTGACAACTGATTCGCGATAGGGATAGCAGTGGAAAACCCACAGTAGCCTGTAGCGGCAGCGGAGGGCTACGAGGATTTGGAACGAATAGCCCGGCAGCGTTAAACCAAGCCTTTTTTTGGCTTGGTTTAACGCTGATCGCCCTAATTGTTTGTGTTTTTTTGATAGGTTTTTTGTTATGTAAACATTATTTTTGGATGTAAAAGTAAAAGAATGACATTTAAACTTGTCTTTTTAGCTAGATACTTGTAATTTTGTAAATTACTAAAATAGTAACATTATGCACAAAGATAGCAAACGAAGAGAAGCACTTTTATACCACGCTAAGCCAACACCTGGAAAAATACAAGTGGTACCTACTAAGAAATATGCAACCCAAAGAGATTTATCATTAGCTTATTCGCCAGGCGTTGCGGAGCCTTGTTTGGAAATTGCTAAGGATGTAAACAATGTTTATAAATACACTGCAAAAGGAAATTTAGTTGCTGTAATTACTAACGGTACGGCGGTTTTGGGCTTGGGCGATATTGGTCCAGAGGCATCAAAACCTGTTATGGAAGGGAAAGGATTGTTGTTTAAAATTTTTGCAGATATTGATGTGTTTGATATTGAAATAGATACAAAAGACATAGATGCTTTTATAGAAACTGTAAAAAATATTTCACCCACATTTGGTGGGATTAATTTAGAAGACATTAAAGCACCTGAATCATTTGAAATTGAACGACGATTGGTTGAAGAGCTTAATATTCCTGTGATGCACGATGATCAACATGGAACTGCCATAATTTCGGCCGCAGCATTGTTAAACGCTGTAGAATTGGCAGGAAAAAAAATGGAAGAAATTAAAATGGTTATCTCTGGTGCAGGATCTGCTGCCATTGCTTGTGCCAATTTATATGTAGCCTTTGGAGTTCAAAAAGAGAACATTGTAATGTTTAATAGCAAAGGAGCTTTACGTAAAGATGATCCGAAAATTTCTGAAATGCAACGAAATTATGCAACCGACAAAAATTATACATCGTTACTCGATGCTATGAAGGGAGCAGATGCCTTTGTAGGACTATCATCAGGTGATATTGTAACTCCAGAAATGTTGCTCGCCATGGCAGACAATCCTATAGTATTTGCAATGGCAAACCCAGATCCAGAAATAAAATACGATCTAGCAATTGCAACACGAAAAGACATTATAATGGCAACCGGAAGGTCTGACCATCCCAACCAAGTGAATAACGTTTTAGGTTTCCCTTATATTTTTAGAGGAGCTCTTGATGTACGCGCTACAAAAATTAACGAAGCTATGAAAATGGCAGCGGTAAAAGCACTGGCTTCACTGGCAAAAGAACACGTTCCTGAGCAAGTAAATATTGCTTATGGCGAAACAAAACTCAATTTTGGACGAGATTATATCATTCCGAAACCATTCGACCCTAGATTAATATCTGTTGTAGCTCCTGCAGTAGCAAAAGCCGCAATGGAGTCGGGAGTAGCTTTAAATCCAATTACAGATTGGTTAAAATATGAAGAAGAATTATTGGATCGTTTAGGGTCAGATAATAAAATGGTTCGTTTGTTAACCAATCGAGCAAAGACCGACCCAAAACGTATTGTTTTTGCAGAAGCAGATCAATTAGACGTATTGAAAGCGGCTCAAATTGTATATGAAGAAGGCATTGGACATCCTATTTTGTTGGGTCGAAAAGAAGATATTTTAGAACTAAAAGAGGAAATAGGTTTTGATGCAGATGTTCCTATTTTTGATCCAAAAACAGACGAAGAAAAAAACAGACGAATGGAATATGCTGACATATTTTGGGAGTCAAGACAACGTCGTGGAATTTCTTTATTGGACGCTCAAAAATGGATGAGAGAGCGCAACTATTTTGCCGCAATGATGGTAAATAATGGAGAAGCTGATGCAATGGTTTCGGGCTATTCAAGAAGTTACCCATCAGTAGTAAAACCATTGATGCAACTAATTGGGAAAGCACCTGGCGTATCAATAATTGCAACTACCAATATGATGATGACTAATAGAGGACCGATGTTTTTGTCGGATACAGCCATCAATCCAGACCCTACTGCCGATGATTTAGCAAAAATAGCCTTAATGACTGCTAAAACCGTTAGAATGTTTGGTATGGAACCTGTAATTGCAATGGTTTCATTTTCAAACTTTGGTTCGTCGCCAAATCAAAGTACTTCAAAAGTAAGAGATGCAGTGGCTTTTTTACATGAAAACTACCCTGATTTAATTGTGGACGGTGAAATCCAAGCCGATTTTGCATTAAACCCAGATATGCTAAAAGCAAAATTTCCGTTTTCAAAATTGGCAAATAAAAAAGTGAATACTTTGGTTTTTCCAAATTTAGAATCGTCAAATATTACCTACAAATTATTAAAAGAATTATACAAAGTTGATTCTATTGGACCAATAATGTTAGGAATGGATAAACCTGTTCATATTTTTCAATTAGGCGCAAGCGTTGAAGAAATGGTAAATATGTCAGCTGTTGCCGTAGTTGATGCACAAGAAAAAAGTAAAAAAGTAAAATTATAAATTTATTATTAAATTTGCCAATAAATTTTCTTTACATTTGATATAAATTTTTTTTATGATAACACACATTCAAGGCAAATTAACAGAAAAAACACCAACCGATGTTGTAATTGACTGCGGCGGTGTGGGTTATCAAATAAATATTTCATTACACACTTATTCATTGTTGCCAAAAACAGATTTTGTTAAATTATTTACCCATTTAATAATTAAAGAAGATGCGCACACTTTGTATGGTTTTGTAGAAAAATCGGAACGAGAAATTTTTAAATTACTACTAACTGTATCCGGAATTGGAGCAGGAATTGCACGTACCATGTTGTCCTCACTAGAGCCAAAACAAATTATTCAAGCTATTGCTAGCGGTAACGTAACAACTATTCAATCTATTAAAGGGATAGGAGCCAAAACAGCTCAACGTGCCATTTTGGATTTAAAAGAGAAAGTGTTAAAAATATACGATTTGGATGAAGTTTCTGTTACTCAATACAATACAAACCGAGATGAAGCGTTATCTGCGTTAGAGGTTTTAGGTTTTGTTAGAAAAGCGTCCGAAAAAATTGTAGATAGAGTAGTTGCCCAAAACCCAGACGCTTCTGTAGAAATGATCATTAAACTAGCATTAAAAAATTTATAATTGTTGAAAACATCACATTTAAAATATACGTCCAAAAGCCTAAAGTTTATTTTTGGTTTCCTTTTAATCATTTGTTCAAACTATGTGTTTTCACAAGACGATGATACTACAAACGACACTGTAAAAGGATTTAATAAAGGAAAAATCACCATTTCAAATCCAAAAAGTATTGTTGATGCTTATACCTATGATCCAATTTCAAATAAATATATTTTAACCCAAACTTTTGATGGGTATAATGTGAAATATCCAATTGTATTAAGTCCTGAAGAATATCAAAAGTTGGTTTTAAAAGAATCAGTACATGATTATTTTAAAAAGAAATTAGATGCTATTGAAGGAAAAAAAGAAGGAAGCGAAGCAGAAAAGAAAAATTTATTACCACGATATAAAATCAACTCCAAACTATTTGAAACCATTTTTGGAGGCAATACAATTGACATAAAACCAACAGGATCAGTAGAAATGGACCTTGGAGTAAGATATACCAAACAAGACAACCCATCATTTTCACCAAGAAACAGAGCCACAACAACCTTTGATTTTAATCAAAGAATAAGCATGAGCCTTGCCGGCAAAGTAGGGACTCGCCTTAATGTAAATGCCAATTATGACACCCAATCCACATTTGCATTTCAAAATTTAATTAAACTTGAATATGCACCCCAAATGTCGGGTAATGAAGACGATATTATTCAAAAAATTGAAATAGGTAACGTAAGCATGCCCTTAAATAGTACTTTAATAAGAGGGGCTCAAAGTTTATTTGGATTAAAAACACAATTACAATTTGGAAAAACAACCGTAACAGGAGTTTTTTCTGAACAAAAATCCCAAACCAAAAGCGTTACAGCACAAGGAGGTGGTACAATTCAAGAGTTTGATTTGTTTGCTTTAGAATACGATGCTGACCGACACTTTTTTTTATCACAATATTTTAGAAACAAATACGACTCAACTCTGAGAAACTATCCACTTATTGACAGTAGAGTTCAAATTACTCGAATGGAAGTTTGGGTAACAAACAAACAAAACAGGGTAAACAACACTAACAATAACCTCAGAAACATTATAGCGTTGCAGGATTTAGGTGAATCGCAGTTAAAAGATAGAACCACGCTAGTAGCATTACCTACAGATCAAATAGTTGCAATTGCACCAGGGGATTTACCTAACTTTTTTACATCTTCAAATTTTGACCTTCCTTCTGATAATAGAAATAATAAATACGACCCAGGTTTAATCAATTCAGGCGGTTTACTAAACGGAAATATTAGAGAAGTAGTAACCGCAGGATCAGGATTCAACAACATTGTTGCGGTAAGTGAAGGTACTGACTACTCCAAACTTGAAAATGCCAGAAAATTAGCAGTAAATGAATATACGTTTCATCCACAATTGGGTTACTTATCCTTACAACAAAAACTTGCTAATGACGAAGTTTTAGCAGTTGCCTATCAATATACAATTGGTGATGAGTTATACCAAGTTGGTGAGTTTGGAACCGATGGTGTTGATGCTACACAAGTAAGTGGCGGTATTCCAACTACTCAATCATTAGTATTGAAAATGTTGAAAAGTAACTTAACAAATGTAAACAAACCTATTTGGAATTTGATGATGAAAAACATTTATCAAATACCTCAGGCGTATCAATTACAAAAGGAAGATTTCAAATTAAATATTCTTTACACCGATCCATCACCATTAAATTACATTACCATCACGGCTCCATTGCCAACTCCTGAAGACAGAGTTACAGACACGCCATTATTGAAGGTATTTAATATGGACAAATTAAACTTTGCCAACGATCCTTTGGACAATGGTGATGGTTTTTTTGATTATTTACCGGGATTAACCGTTGACGAACAAAATGGTAGAATAATTTTTACTAGTGTGGAGCCTTTTGGTAAAACATTATTTGAAAAATTAAGAAATAATTCAACTGAAGATTATAGTGCCGACCCAACTAGCATCGCTTATAATACAAATCAAAAAAAGTATGTATTTAAAAGCATGTATCGTAATACACAAGCCGCAGCAATTCAGGATAGTGAAAAAAATAAATTTCAATTAAAAGGAAAATTCAAATCGGCAGGTGGCGGAGGTATTCCAATAGGCGCTTATAATGTTCCAAAAGGATCAGTAGTAGTTACTGCTGGAGGAAGGGTTTTAGTTGAAGGTGTTGATTACAGTGTAAATTATCAAGCAGGTAGGGTTCAAATTTTAGACCCATCACTTCAGGCTTCTAACACCCCAATTAATGTTTCTGTTGAAAACAACTCAGTTTTTGGTCAACAAACAAGACGTTTTTTTGGATTTAATGTAGAACATAAATTTAATGATAAATTTCAAGTCGGTGCCACATTTTTAAAAATGTCGGAACGTCCGTTTACACAAAAATCAAATTACGGACAGGAATCAGTAAATAATTCAATATTTGGTGTCAATGTAAATTACGCAACGGAAGTGCCGTTTTTTACAAGATTGGTAAACAAATTACCAAATATGGATACTGATGCACCATCAAATTTTTCATTTAGAGGAGAGATTGCTTACCTAAAACCAGGTGCGTCCAAAGCAGATCAATTTGATGGAGAAGCTACCATTTATGTGGACGATTTTGAAGGTTCGCAAACCAACATTGATATGAAATCGCCCTTATCATGGAGTTTGTCATCTACACCCGAAAGCAATTCAACAAGCACCTATCAAGATTTTGGTGGTGTTCAAACAGATTTGAGTTACGGTTACAAAAGAGCAAAAATAAATTGGTATAACATTGACCCTACTTTTTACACACAACGACCATCAGGAATAACAAATGACGATATATCCCTTAACTCTACCCGACGAATTTTTAGTAGAGAGTTGTTCCCAAATACCGATATTGCCCAAGGACAAACACAAGTAATCAATACGCTAGATATAACGTATTATCCTGCTGAGCGTGGTCCATATAATTTTAATCCAGCAGCCACTGAATTTAATGAACTTCCAAATCCAAATGAAAGTTTTGGTGGAATTACACGTGCTATAAATTCAACTAACTTCCAGCAAGCAAATGTTGAGTTTATTCAATTTTGGATGCTAGACCCATATTACGATCCAGGAAACCCAGAGGCACAAGCAGTTACAACTAATCAAGGACAATTGTATCTAAATTTAGGAGAAATTTCAGAAGACATTCTGAAAGACGGCCGTAAACAATATGAAAACGGTTTGCCAGAGCTAGGGTCTTCACAGCCAACCGTTACCTCTGTTTGGGGTAAACAACCCGCATCACAATCATTAATTTATGCTTTTGATACAAATAATGATAATAGAGCAGTTCAAGACGTAGGATTTGATGGTTTAACCGATGCTGACGAAGCAACGACCTATCCAAATTTTGCCACTCAACCCGATCCTGCAGCAGATAATTACCAATATTTTTTAGAAGCTCCAGGTGATATTTTGGATCGCTATAGAAACTACAACAACGTACAAGGAAACTCACCTGTAGAAGTAAATGATACTAGCAGAGGATCGACAACTTACCCTGATGTGGAAGACATCAACAGAGATAATACCATGAATACAATTAATGCCTATTTTGAATACAAAATAGATGTTAATCCTACCTCTTTATTAACCGTTGGTCAAAATTATATTACAGATATTAGAGTTACTCCAGAGGATATTTCACTTCCTAACAGCAGAACAACTCGTGCTAGATGGGTGCAATTTAAAATACCAGTATCTCAATACACCAATAAAATTGGAAGTATTTCAGACTTTTTATCTATTCGATTCATGAGAATGTTCATGACTGGTTTTTCAGATAAAGTAACCCTTCGTTTTGGTGAACTTGATTTAGTTAGAAGTGAATGGCGACGTTATACCAATACAATGGATATTACCGACCCAGTTGCCGACGACGATGGAACCATTTTTGAAGTGCAATCGGTTAACATTCAAGAAAATAGCCAAAGAACCCCTATCAATTATGTTACACCTCCAGGTGTAGTCCGTGAGCAATTATTTAACAATAACACGTTAATTAATCAAAATGAGCAATCACTTTCATTGAGAGCCTCAGGAGCAGGATTGGAGCCAGGTGATTCAAGAGGTGTTTTTAAAAGTGTAAATGTTGACATGCGTCAGTTTAATAAGCTAAAAATGTTTTTGCATGCCGAAGCTTTGCCTGGCGATCCAAATTCTATCCAAGATGACGAAATGGTAGGATTTATTCGATTTGGAAATGATTTTACATCTAATTATTATCAAGTTGAAATACCTTTGAAAAAAACAAATTTTGGAGGTGTACTATCGGCAGAACAAGTTTGGCCCGAGGCAAATCAAATAGATTTGGATTTATCACTTTTAACAAAATTAAAAATTCAAGCTATGTCAATTGACCCAACTACTTTGGTGGATGGAGTTTATTATCAACAAGAAGATGTACTTGACCCCGCAAAAGCTGGCAAAACAAACAAACTTAATTTAGGAATTAAAGGAAATCCAAATTTCGGAATGGTACGAACCTTAATGGTAGGTATAAAAAACCAAACCAATACCTTACGAACTGATGACCATCCATTTAACCCTAGGGATATTGGTGGCGAGGTTTGGTTTAACGAATTACGTATTGCAGATATGGACAACAAAGGAGGTATGGCTGCAGTAGCGAGTATGGATACTAATTTTGCTGATTTTGCAACCGTTTCAGCAACAGGACGATTAAGCACAGCTGGTTTTGGAGGTTTAGAACAAGGACCAAATGAAAGAAGCAGAGAAGATGTTAAACAATACAATATAGTAACTAACATCAGTTTAGGAAAATTATTACCAAAAAAATGGGGTGTGAATTTACCTATGAATTATTCAATTGGTGAGGAATATATAACTCCTGAATACGATCCGTTTAATCAAGATATTAAACTACAACAATTGCTTGACAACACTACCGACGAAGCTGAAAGAAGAAACATAAAAAACCGAGCCATAGATTTTACAAAACGTAAAAGTATTAACTTTATCGGAGTTAAAAAAGAGAGAAGCGAAACTCAAAAACCGCACTTTTTTGACCCTGAAAACCTAACATTATCTTACTCTTACAATCAAGTTGATCGTCATAATTACGAAATTGAATCGTTTCTTGATCAGCAGGTAATGACATCTGCCGATTATACATTCGCCTTTAACTCAAAACCTTTGGAGCCTTTTAAAAAGATTAAAAAATTCCAAAAAAGTAGCTACTGGAAATTGCTACAAGATTTTAATTTTAATTACTTACCCGCAAGTATATCGTTTAGTTCAAATATTACAAGACAATTCAATAGACAACAATTTAGATTGGTTGATGTTGAAGGTATTGGATTAGAAAATTTGTACCAAAGAAATTACTTGTTCAACTATCAATATGGGTTTAATTATAATTTGACAAAAGCATTAAAATTAAATTTCACGGCATCAACAAATAACATTGTCAGAAATTACATCAACGATGATAATGAGGCGGATAACACCAACACGATTTGGACTGATTTTTGGAACATAGGAACTCCAAACCAACACACACAACAATTGGTGCTTAACTATGAATTGCCGTTTAGTAAAATTCCTTTTTTAAGTTTTATAAAATCAAATTACACCTATACAGGAAATTATAATTGGCAACGAACATCCGTTGCACTTTCAAGTTTTGTTGCGGAAGACGGAAGCGAATACAATTTAGGAAATACTATTCAAAACTCGGGTGCTCATAAAATTAATGCAAGTTTAAACATGACTGGGTTATACAAATATTTAGGATTAACCTCCGATAAAAAAGTTAATAAACCTGCACCAAAACCTGCACCACCAAAACCTGGTGAAAAAATCACTGCTGTTCGACCAGTAGTTTCCAAAGACAAAGGGGTATTTATGACGGGTTTAATAGGTGTACTTACTAGCGTTAAAAACATTCAGATCGATTACACTCAAAGCGGTGGTACTGTCTTACCAGGTTATACTCCGGGTCTCGGATTTTTTGGAACTTCAAGACCTACTTTAGGATTTGTTTTGGGAAGTCAAGACGATATTCGATTTGAAGCTGCTAAAAATGGTTGGTTAACCGATTATCCAGAGTTTAATCAAAATTTTACTCAAGTTGTAAATAAAAATTTGAAATATAGTGCTACAGTTGATTTGTTTCCTGATTTCAAAATTGATGTAATTGGCGACAGATTATATGCATCAAATTTCTCTGAACAATACGATGTAACAAACGGAATCTATAATTCAAGATCGCCATACACAGCAGGAAATTTTTCAATTTCTACTATCATGTTAAAAACGTCGTTCAAACAAAGTGATGAAAATGTATCACAAGCTTTTGACGATTTTAGAGAAAACAGACTAATTATCGCTAACCGATTAGCAACAAGTCATTATGGTTCAAGTTCGTTTCCAACTGATGCCGAAGGCTACCCTGTTGGTTTTGGTAAAAATTCGCAATCCGTTTTATTACCATCATTTTTAGCTGCTTATACTGGATTGGCAGGTTCGGGCTATGGTGAAAAAGCAAACGGGATTTCATTAAGTGCATTTAAAAACATTCCATTACCCAATTGGAATGTAAAATACAGTGGATTAATGCGTTATAAATTATTTAAAGATAAATTCAAACGTTTTTCAATTCAACATAGTTACAAAGCTTCTTATACTTTAAATTCCTTCCGATCAAATTTAGATTATGATAAAGACCCTTTAGCTACAGATGTTTCAGGTAACTTTAGAAGCAACACAATTATAGGAAATGCAAATTTAGTAGAACAATTTAGTCCTTTGGTTAAAATTGATTTTGAACTAAAAAATTCACTAAAATTCCTTGCTGAATTGAAAAAAGACCGAGCACTATCTATGAGTTTTGATAATAATTTACTAACCGAAGTCAAAGGGATTGAGTATGTCGTTGGTATGGGTTACCGTATAAAAGATGTTATATTTACATCAGCTTATGCTTCAGATCCTTCAGGTGTAATAAAAGGCGATATCAATATTAAAGCCGATTTTTCATACAGAAACAACAAAACCATAGTTAGGTATTTAGATTACGAAAACAATCAATTGGCGGGCGGACAAAACATTTGGTCAGTAAAAGTTACAGCTGATTATGCTTTAAGCAAAAACTTAACTGCAATTTTCTTTTATGACCATTCTTTCTCAAAAGCGGTTATTTCAACTTCATTCCCTTTAACCAATATTAGAAGCGGGTTTACATTGAGATATAATTTTGGAAACTAAAAGTATTCTAATAATCATTTGAAAAAATTAATTATTAATACTACTTTTGACACAGATTTCACAAACAAAACAAATTAAAATAGTATAAAAATGAGCGTACCAAGTAATTTAAAATACACAAAAGATCACGAATGGGTTTCAATTGATGGAGAAATTGCTACAGTTGGAATCACCGATTTTGCACAACACGAATTAGGAGATATTGTGTATGTTGAGGTAGAAACTTTGGATCAAACTTTAGAAAAAGATGAAGTTTTCGGAACAGTAGAAGCTGTTAAAACAGTGTCTGATTTATTTTTACCTTTAGCGGGTGAAATTATCGAATTTAACGAAAATTTGGAGTCAAATCCTGAAAGTGTAAACACCGATCCTTATGGTGCAGGTTGGATGATTAAAGTTAAGGTTACAAACCCAGCCCAATTTGACGAACTTTTGGATAGTGAAGCTTATTCTGCTTTAATCGGTGCTTAATAACAGAAACTTTTTTTTAGTAGCATTTTCTTGGACAGTTGCAATTATTATTCTGAGTTTAATTTCAGTACAAAACATAAATAATCCAATTCAAATTCCCTACAAAGACAAAATTGTACATTTTATTTTTTATTATTTTTTTGTTTTATTTTGGAGTTTTTGGTTAACAACATCTAGGGTTACAAAACCTATTTGGATAATCTTAGTTATTGGAATCATTTTTGGAATTGCAATCGAATTTTGTCAAGGATATTTTACTTCCAACCGAAGTATGGAGCTACTTGATATTGTTGCCAATTCTGTTGGTGCTTTTTTTGGATTCATTACGGCTACTAAATGTATAAAAATTATCAAATCCTGCTTTTAGTGGGATTTGATTGTTTAATTAATCCCTATTTTATAATATAAATTGGTTCCTAATTTTAGCACTTATATAAGCTGCTAATTTTTAATTTTACCATAATTGATTTCAGTTAACTCAAATTATTTTATAATACGATTTGTTCTAATTTATATTATTTTAATTTAACTTTTTTTTATTAAAAAAATATAAAAACTACATTCTTTAAATCATAATCTAATTTGTACATTTGCAAACGCAATAAACAGCATAACATTGAATTCAAATCAAACTTCAACATCATTCCGAAAAATCTACAAAGATTTCCTTGAAATAACCAAGGCCAGATTGGCTGTAAGCGTTGTTTTTTCTTCTGTTGCAGGATATTTATTAGGTTTTAGCGATACCTACCCATTTAGTTGGACAGTATTGATTATGTTGTCTATTGGAGGATATTGTATGGTTGGCGCTTCTAATGCGTTTAATCAAGTCATCGAAAAAGACCTTGATTTATTGATGGATAGAACAAAAAATCGCCCCGTTCCGTCAAAACGAATGTCAGTAAATAGTGCTTTATTTGTTGCTTTTGTTTTAACATCAATTGGTTTGGTATTACTTTATTTTATCAATCCAAAAACAGCCATGTTTGGCGCAATTTCAATATTTTTATATACAAGTTTATATACACCTCTCAAAACCGTAACACCTCTTGCCGTTTTTGTAGGAGCATTTCCTGGAGCAATTCCTTTTATGTTGGGCTGGGTGGCTGCAACAGATCATTTTGGAATTGAAGCAGGAACCTTATTTTTGATTCAGTTTTTATGGCAATTTCCTCATTTTTGGGCAATTGGATGGTTTTTGTATGATGATTATGAAAAAGCGGGTTTCTTTATGTTGCCAACTGGTAAAAAAGACACTAAAACAGCAACACAAGTTATACTATATACCATTTGGTTATTAATTGCATCTATCTTGCCAAGTCTTGGATACACGGGTCAATTACATACAAGCAAAATAGCTACTGGGGTAATAATACTTTTAGGATTATGGATGCTTCTTTACAGCTTTAAGTTATATAAAGAAAGGACTTCAAAAGCTGCTAGAACATTAATGTTGGTTAGTGTTTCATACATTACTTTATTACAACTAATTTATATAATTGATAAATTTTTACGATAATTATGACAATGACTGCTGAAGAACATAAAAAAAGAAACAATCGTTCCTATAAATTATTATTGCTTTTTGCAATGATAAGCATGACGATGATGTTTGCCGGATTAACAAGTGCCTACGTAGTTAGTAAATCACGTACCGATTGGTTAAAAAACTTTGAAATGCCAATGGCTTTCAATTTCAGTTTGATTACAATAATACTATGTAGTCTAACTTTTCATTTGGCTAAAAAAGCCATACAAAAAGACAAACACCAAACCACAACTTTGTATTTATTGCTCACTTTGGTTTTTGGGTCATTATTTGTTTTTTTACAATTTGAAGGGTTCAATCAATTATATGCAAAAGGCTTAGTGCCTGTTGGAGGATCGGGTGCAATTACCATTTCTTTCTTGTATGTGGTCGTTTTTGCGCACCTTTTACACCTTGCCGGTGGGGTAATTTCACTGTTAATTATAATTTATAATCATTTTAAACAAAAGTACAATGCCACTCAATTTCTTGGAATTGAGCTTGGTGCGATGTATTGGCACTTTTTAGATTTGCTTTGGATATATTTATTTTTGTTTATATATTTCATTAAATAAGAAAAAAACGTAAATTTGGGAACTTTTTAACAATAACTTTTTATGGGATCGACAGATACATCTGCACAAACTGTAGGAAAAACTTGGGGTGGTGGCAATGAGCCATTAAAGGCCAGTTATGGAAAATTAATGATGTGGTTTTTCATCGTTTCTGATGCATTAACTTTTTCAGGTTTTTTAGCCGCTTATGGTTTTTCAAGATTTAAATTTATAGAAACGTGGCCATTGGCCGACGAAGTGTTTACTCACTTTCCGTTTATGCACGGCGTGCCTGCGCCAATGTATTACGTTGCTTTAATGACGTTTATTTTGATTTTCTCTTCTGTTACAATGGTACTTGCCGTTGATGCAGGACATCAAATGAAACAAAAAAGAGTAGCTTTCTACATGTTTTTAACAATCATTGGAGGTTTAATTTTCGTAGGTTCTCAAGCGTGGGAATGGAAAAACTTCATTACTGGCGAATTTGGAGCTGTAGAAACAAAAGGAGGAAGTATTCTTCAATTTGTGGACGAAACCGGTAAAAGATTGAAACTTTCAGAAGTAGCTATTCCTTTAACTGAAGAAAGAGAACAACATAAAGCAAGCAATGGTATTTGGTTTGAATCTGAAGCTGATTTAACTTCTTTCTCTTTGGCAGAAGTACAAGCTGGATTTGCTCAAAAGAAAAATGTTTTAATTCGAACTGAAGAAATTTATACACCACAGACTATCAAAACGGCTGTAGGATTAAATGAAAACAAGGCTTTAAATTCTGAAAAACACAAATTCATTCTTTCAAGAAAAGAATCTGAAAAACGTTTAGCACAAGGTGTATTAGTAGTTGAAGGTGCAAATCTTCAAAGAAATGAATACGGAAGCAAGTTATTTGCTGACTTCTTTTTCTTTATCACAGGATTTCACGGATTCCACGTTTTTTCAGGTGTAATGATCAATATTATCATTTTTATAAATGTTCTTTTAGGTACCTACCAAAGAAGAGGGACTTATGAAATGGTTGAAAAAGTTGGACTTTACTGGCACTTTGTCGATTTAGTTTGGGTATTTGTATTTACATTCTTTTACTTAGTTTAATCAATAGAAAATATATATTATGTCACACGAACATGTTTCTAATTTAAAAAGAATTTGGTTTGTTTTCGGATTACTTTCAGTAGTAACAATTGTTGAAGTTACATTAGGTATTTTTAAACCTGAGTCTTTACACATGACCAATTTTTTAGGTATGAATTTACTTAACTGGATATTCATACTTTTAACGATATACAAAGCATATTATATCGTTTGGGCATTCATGCACATTGAAGGCGAAGTAAAAGCTTTGCGTTGGATGGTAGTAGGAACCGCAGTTTTTCTTATTATTTACCTTACATTCATCCTACTAACAGAAGGAAATTATGTATTTGAGGTTTTTAAAAATTCAACAATCAAATGGAATTTTTAATTCAATATTAATTCAAATTTAAGGTACGCATTGCGTACCTTTTTTTTATTTTTGTAAAATATTTTACTAAGTATTGATTAACAAAAAATAAACACTAGTTATTTACATAACCCCAAATAAATCATGAAAAAGAAATTTGTACTTTTCGTTCTGTTTGTTCTGCCTTTAGCAGCTTATCTTTTTTTTGCTTCAGGGGTAAACAGTTTTGCTAAACTACCTATATTAACCAAATCATTACCTGAAATCACAAGCTGGAAATCGGATAGCAAAACGCCAATTCAACTTCAAAATAAAATTACTATTCTTGGTTTTACAGGTACTGATTTAAAAAAAAGAAGAGGTAATTTTTTTAATCTTTACGAAAAAATATATAAAAAAGACGAACAATTTAAAGACTTTCAAGTAGTTTTTATTGCTCCGGTAGGAACCGAAAAAAAAATTGATTCTCTTAAAATTGATTTGAAAAAATTAGGCTCAATAGTAGGTTGGAAATTCGTATTTGCAACCAACATTCAAATAAATCAATTTTATAACCAAATGAAATTACAAACCAAATTAGATCAAGACCTTGGATCGCAAATGGTTTATATTATTGATAAAAAAAGAAACCTCCGCGGTCGAAAAGGAAAATCAGTAAAAGGCGAGGAAGAATATAAAGAAGGTTACAACACTTCATTAGTTTCTGAATTACACAACGAAATGACAGACGACGTAAAAGTAATTTTGGCAGAATATCGTTTGGCTCTTAAAATTAATCATAACGCATCCAAAAAATTAGAATACCGTGAAAAATAAATCATACATCGGAATCTCGTTTATCATACTTATATTCGGAATCATTTTTATACCAAAAATAATTAACCGAATCAAATCAGGCACTGTAACTCAAAACGACAGAATGAGCACTTTAAACAACAAAGTCGCCGACACATCATTAGTTGCAATGGCAAACGCTCCAGCTTTTGAACTCAAAGACCAAAACAACAAAACCATTACCGATAAAGACTACCAAAACAAAGTGTATGTCCTTGAGTTTTTCTTTTCCACCTGTCCATCGATTTGTCCAATAATGAACAAAAACATGAAACAGTTGGACTCCATTTACGGAAAATACAATGACTTTGCAATTGCTTCAATCACCATAAACCCCGAAAATGACACCCCTGCAGTTTTAAAAAAACATGCGGCTGATTTAAAGATAACCAATCCAAATTGGCACTTTTTAACAGGAAACAAAAAATACATTTACAACCTATCCAACACAGGATTTAACATTTTTGCTAGCGAAAACCCACAGGTAAACGGTGGTTTTGAACACTCAGGTCTATTTGCTTTGATTGACAAAAACGGAAAAATACGTTGCAGAAAAGACAAATTTAATAACCCCATTCTTTATTATGACGCTTTACAACCCGACGGAATTGAAGCAATTAAACAAGATATTAAAAAACTTTTAGAAGAATAATCATGGAACAATCAAACATCGAAAAAAAATTCAACCTACCAATTATTATAGTATCTATTCTAATTCCAGTAGTAGTAGCCATACTATTTTCAATCAAACTCAAAGACTTTGGCATCAATGTAGAGCCCCTATCGTTTTTACCGCCCATTTACGCAGCCATCAATGCAATCACGGCCGTTTTACTAGTAACCGCTGTTATAGCCATTAAAAACGGCAACAAAAAACGTCATGAGCTACTCATGAAATCAGCCATAGCCTGCTCACTACTATTTTTAGTAATGTACGTAGCCTATCATTTAACCTCCGACCCAACACCCTTTGGCGGAACCGGCTGGATAAAAGCAGTATATTTACTCATTTTATTATCACACATTGCCCTGTCAATCATCATCATCCCACTCGTATTATTCACCTATGTACGAGCCCTATCACAACAATTTGACAAACACAAAAATCTAGCCAAAATCACCTACCCAATCTGGCTCTACGTTGCCATTACCGGAGTAATTGTCTATTTAATGATTTCGCCCTATTATGCTAAATAACAAACAAAAAAGCCTACTCACACTACTCGCTCTAGCCATACCCTGCATTACATCAGCCCAGTGCGCCATGTGCAGAGCATCGCTAGAAAGTGAAGGAAACACAACCAAAGCAGCAGCATTAAACGACGGAATAGTATATTTAATGATTGTGCCCTATTTACTAGTTGGAGTAGTAGCCTACATCGTTTACAGCATGTTTTACAAGAAAAAAAATCCAGCAAAAACCGTAAACTAGTTTTCTTTTCAGAAGCTATTTCCAGCTATACACTACAAGTCCTCACAAAAAAAAGGGGTTTTTGTAAGCCCTAAAAGGAGCTCCCAAGGTCGCTCTTTTATGGCTACAAAAACACCCTTTTTTTGCTCCGGGCTTTTCGTTTCTATCTGGGCTACAACACGATCACTTTTCATAATATAACCCCAAATCAATTTTAAAATTGACCCAAATTTGAAATTTACTTTACTTCACAAAACCTAATCGTCACATTTTTAGCTTTTTAGATGAGCTTAACACAATATTAATATATAAAATTGTGATTTTTCTTAATAAAAATGCATTTTTATTGTAAATTTGCAAAATAAAATTCCCCCACGATTTTTTTAATGTTTAACCAATACTGAATAAGTATGAAATTAAGAAAAAAAATAGTGGGGGCTTTTTTATGCGCTTTACTAGCTTCTCCAGCCTTCTCCCAAGACATTCTTTGGGAAAAATCCTATGGTGGTCAACATGCCGAGTTTTTGTATGACGCCATTCCAACAGCCGATTATGGTTTTATCCTTGCCGGGAGTTCCATTTCTGACAAAAACGGCAACAAACAAGAACATAACAAAGGCGACTTAGATTATTGGGTGTGGAAAATGGATGAAAAAGGGGTTGCCGAATGGCAAAAAAGTTTCGGTGGCAACGGTGTGGACTTACTTCAAAGTGTTCAAAACACAACCGATGGCGGATTTATACTTGCGGGAACTTCTAGCTCCAACCGCAGTGGCGATAAAAAACACGATTGCAAAGGACAAGAAGATTTTTGGATTCTAAAATTAGATGCAAAAGGCAATCAACTTTGGCAAAAAACCATAGGCGGCACAGGTCAAGAAAAACTATTGAGTATTGCACAAACCAAAGACGGCGGCTACATACTTGGTGGCACCTCCAGTTCCAGCAAGTCTGAACTTAATAAAGACGGTTTACCCGATGCTTATGGAAAAACAGAAGATAGCAGAGGTAGTTTGGATTATTGGATTGTAAAATTAGACTCAAAAGGTGAAATTAAATGGCAAAAAACCTTTGGTGGTAAGTATGTGGACGAACTCAAAAGCATCCATCAAACTGCCGACAAAGGATTTATTCTAGGAGGCTACTCCAATTCGCCTATTTCAGGGGATAAAACCCAAGAATGTTTTGGATTAAACGATTATTGGGTAATAAAGCTCGACGAAAAAGGAAATCAACAATGGCAACAAACCTTTGGCGGTCCTGATGACGATTTGCTTTTTGCCTTAACTCCAACCAAGGATGGCGGTTATATTTTAGGTGGAAATTCCAACTCAGAAGCAGCTAATAGTAAAAGCGTTTCCAAACAAAACGGCACCGATTATTGGGTAATCAAACTAGACCAATACGGAACTAGTTCTTGGCAAAAAGCCTACAATTATGGTAGTAAAGATGTGCTCACTTCTATCATTGAAAGTGAAGACGGTACTTTTTTAATTGGAGGTTATGCCCAATCTGAACAAAAAAACAATCTTAAACTACTACAAAAAGACGAAGAAGGCATCAACGATTACATAGCCCTAAAAATAAAAGCCAACGGCGACGAGGTTTGGACACAAACTGTGGGCAGTAAAGGTGATGAAGTACTCAGAAAATTGTTTGAAACCCGTGACGGTGGCTATATTTTTGCAGGAACCTCTCAAGGAAAAGCCTCTGCCGACAAAAAAACAGACAATGGTGGTAGCGATTTTTGGGTAGTAAAACTAAAAGACAAAGATAAGAAAACCAAAACAGCCACACTTGTTGAAGCCATCCCTAATCCTGCAACTACATTTACAAATGTAATTGTAGGGTATGAATTTGAAAACGGAACAGCGACATTAGTGGATATAAACGGTAGAATATTACAGCAAATCAAGCTAGACGGAAGTAGAACAGTACCTGTTGAACTTACAACTTATCCGTCGGGTATTTACATTGTAGAGATACACACCAATATAGATAAACAATCAGTAAAAATTATAAAAAAATAAAGAGATGAGAAAAATTTTAACCATTGCTTTACTCTATTTGCATCAATTTTTGTTTTGTCAAGAAATGCCGAAAATTATTCCGCCTTCTCCAGAAGCAGCCTCATTGTTCAAATTTAATGAAATCCCTGTTTCCTTATCCAGTGGACTACACAACGTTTCTATTCCATTACTTGAAGTTAGTTCAGGAGGGGTAAATCTGCCCATTCATTTAGGCTATCATTCAAGAGGAGTGATTGTAAATGAAATTTCTTCTAGGGTAGGAAGCGGTTGGGCTCTAAATTATGGCGGAATGATTTCAAGACAAATTAGAGGTAAGGCAGATGAAGGTAATGCTGCATATTGGGGAAACAAAAACTCAACACCTGATTTTTATAATTCTATTGCAGGTAGATCAGAAATTATCGAAACAAATGCTCAAAATAATGGATTCTTTGATGCTTATCCAGATAAATTCATGATAAATACAAATTTTTTTAGTGGCGAATTTTACTTTGATAAAAACAGTGGTGAAATTATTACCCAAAAATTTAGCGACATTAAAATTACTCCCATTCGGGATAATAAGATAGTTGGGTTTAAAGTAATAGATAACCTGGGGAATGTCTATTATTTTGGGGGACTTAATTATGCTGGGGAAGCTAGTGAAATGGAACGAACTGTATCTAATTTTACTTCAACAGGTAGTAACTTAACTAGTGTAAATGGAACAAATGATAGTGAATCACCCTACAGCTCTTGGTTTTTAACAAAAATTATTACTAGTACAAATCAAGAAATTGACTTTATTTACGAAAATGAAATGACTACGTTTTACAGAAGAAATTCAGACACAAATCAATACAGCCAAAGCTCTAACACAAGCGAATCAATTGTTGTGCCTGTAAGTTGCAATTTTTCACAGGTAGAATCTTATCAAAAAGTTTTGTCTGAAATTATATTTAATGAAGGTAAAATTAAATTTGTTAATTCTCAACAAACACGATTGGATGTTAATGGAGGTCATACTTTAGAAAAAATTGTGCAGTACGATAAAAAAAATAAAATTATTAAACAGATCCATCTGGAATATGAGTACACAACAGCTTTAAATACGAACAATATCAATAATAATTTTGGATTATTAAACGATGAGTTCGCTAAAAAAAGATTGTTTTTGAAATCCATAAAACATAAAGATAGTTTAGGTTTAAATACAGAACGAAAACACAGTTTTGAATATGATGAGCAAATACTACCAAGCCGTCATTCAAATGAAATTGATTTTTGGGGCTATTATAATGGTAAAAACAGAGGTAATTTCATCAATTCACAAAGTACACAATTGGGTGATGCGGTAGTAGATCCTACCAAAGTACAAGCGGGCTTGTTAAAAAAAATAACATATCCTACCGGAGGCTCTTCTAGTTTTGAGTACGAACCAAATATAGTGTTGAATAAGCTACCTTTAAATAGTGCAATAATTGAAGACGCATCAATTTCTAGACCGCTTGAGTATCAAATTGCAAACACCAATCCTGTTTATGATAGAAATGAAACATTGTCATTTATCAATCCTGAATTATATAATGACACTACATTAAGATATGAAAAGTCTATTACGATTTCTCAACATATAAGAGGTAAATTAAAAATTAATTTAAATGTCAATGCGAATTTAAGATATCGTTGTGAATTGATAAACAACAATAACCCTTCTAATAGATTTGTTCTTCCTACAGGAATAAACAACTTAACCGTACTTCCAGGTACTTATACCTTGATTTTTAAACCTGATGTCCGAAATTGGAATCCCTATTCAACAGGTAATTTAGATAACACAATGAATAATTTCTTTAATGTTCATTTGAGTTGGAATGAATTAGAGTTTGATAACAAACAAATTGTTTATGGGCCTGGAAATAGAATAAAAAAAATCACCAATTATACAGCCGATTCCAATGTTGAGTTCTCAAAATTGTATGCTTACAATGACGAAACTACTAATTTGCCTAATGGAGCACTGCTCACCACTGCAAATTATAGTATTGTACGATATAGAATTGGTCAGATGCCAATTTATGAAAACGAAATGTTTACTATAAATGGAACTTTTGGGTCTTTCTCAAAAGATAATTTAGGGTATTACAATGTAAGTGAGTATTTTTTAGATAAAAATAATACAATCAAAGATAAAATACAGTACAAATACAGTATGTTGTATGATTTTGGTACATACTATAAATTCCCATTTCATCCTGTGAGTGATAATGATTGGTTAAGAGGTCTTGAGTTATCAAAAGAAGTGTATAAAAAAGAAAATGGAACATTTATTAAATGTCAAGAAATTAAAAACGACTATTTAGTATATAATCAAATTCAAATAACATCAAATTCAAATTTCTTTTTGCCTCAATTAATGCCGTATAATTATGAAATTACGACAGCATATTCTAACAATATACCATTTCCTTATTTAAAAAACAAAACTCAATTTTGTTACCCAAGTTCAATGGGTTTTAATTTAAACCATTATGTATTTAATTCCACCTCGAATTATGGTTACAGAACCTCATTTTTTATTGGAGGTACTTTAGATTTAAAAGCTACAACAGTTACGGATTATTTCAATAGCAGTTCAATTGTAACTACAACTAATTACGAATATGATTATGCTAAACATTATAATGTAGCTAAAACTAAAACTACTAATTCTAATGGTGACTTAGTTGAAACAAAATATTCGTATGCTCCAGATTTAAACAATACTGCCCTCAATGATAAAAACATGAAAGGTATTCCGCTTAAAACAGAAACGTTTAAAAATGGGATAAAGCTTTCTACACAAGAAACTACCTATAAAAACTGGGGCAACATTTTACTAGCTCCCGAAATAGTAAAAGCAGCCAAAGGAAGTCAGACCATGGAGGATAAAATAAAATATAATTTAGTGGATCACACCAATGGCAACCCGCTTGAACTACAACAAGTGGATAATATTAAAATTTGTTACATCTGGGGTTATAACAAAACCTTACCTATTGCCAAAATTGAGAATGCAACGTATGCTAGCATTCCTACAAGTACCATCACTAATTTGCAAAACCTATCCAATACGGGTACAGAAGCTAATTTAATTTCAGCTCTAAACAACTTACGTACTAGTTTGCCAAATGCGATGGTTACTACTTTAACCCACAGACCGCTTGTTGGGGTAAGCACTGTAACCGACCCAAAAGGCGATAAGCAAAGTTATTATTATGACAATTTTAATCGTTTGCAGTTTGTGAAAGATAAAAATGATAAAATTTTAAGTGAAAATCAGTACCACTACAAAAACTAAAGCAAGATGAAAAAACTACTATACCTTTTACTACTAGCCCCAATTCTTGTTTTAGGACAAAGCAACGATCAAAACTGGGTGAAAAGCACCACGTACAAAGTGGAAACAAATGCGGCAATTGCTAACCCAACCATTCAGCAAGCCAATGTGCAAGTAAGCTACTTAGATGGTCTTGGACGACCTATACAGCAAATTGCGGGTAAGCAATCCAATACAGGCAAAGACATTATTACCCACATTGAATACGATGCTTTTGGCAGACAAACCAAAGAGTTTTTGCCTTTGGCATCTAGTCAGTCCAATTTAGCTTATATTGATGGAGCTACAGCTAGTGCAAGTATAGTATCGCAATACCAAACCTGGTATGGTGACCAATACCCGTATAGCTATAAAGAACTGGAAAACTCTCCTTTAAACAGAGTAATGAAACAAGCCGCTCCTGGTAACGCTTGGTTTATGGGATCAGGCAAAGAAATCAAGTTTGACTACCAAACCAACCATGCTACCGAAGTAAAACTTTTTAAAGCAACTGCCAATTGGGATGCCACGTTTCAACTTTATACAACAACGGTTACACAAACCACTAACTATGCCGCCAACGAACTCTACAAAACCGTTACGTTTGACGAAAACACGCCAGTAACAGGCAAAGGCACTGAGGAGTTTAAGGACAAAGAAGGTAAAGTAGTTTTGAAGCGCACGTACAACGGAAGTGACCCTCACGACACGTATTATATTTATGACCAATATGGCAATTTGTCTTATGTGTTGCCTCCGCTTGCTGAGGGCGTGGCTACGCAAACGGTGTTAAACAATTTGGGTTACCAATACCAATATGATTACCGCAACAGGTTGGTGGCAAAGAAACTACCGGGCAAGCAATGGGAGTTTATTGTGTATGACAAACTCGATAGACCTGTGGCAACAGGACCCGCTTTTTCGCCATACAGCACAGGGGTGCAAGGTTGGATGATTACCCAATATGATGTTTTTGGTAGAGTTACCCAAACAGGTTGGAAAAACCTTGCAGTAACCACTACGACCCGCAAAAATTACCAAGCAAATATTACTAGTGGCACCAACCCATTTACACTTTCGGCACTCGAAGTACTCACCAAAAACTACTACGACAATTATAGTTTTGCAGGTGCGCCCTCACCATTGCCTTATTTGCCCGACAGCCAATTTGGGGTTACGCCTAACGTAAAAGGTTTGCAAACAGGTACTTGGGTAAAAGTTTTAGACAATGCAAGCAGCACCACTGCCGAGATTACATATACGTTGTATGACAACAAGTACCGACCGGTGCGCAGCTACACCAAAAACCATTTGGGAGGTTATACCCAAGTGGATACCAACATGGATTGGGCAGGCAGGACCATTTATACCATTACCAAACACAAACGCACCAATACCGCTACAGAGTTGCTGGTAAAAGATATGTTTACGTACAGCCCGCAAGACAAATTGTTGGTACATAAGCAAAAAATTAACGCTTTGCCAGAGCAACTGATAAGCAGCAATACCTACGACGAATTGGGGCAGTTGACCTCTAAAAACGTGGGAGGTACAGATGCTACAGGAGCAGCAGGATTGCAAAAAGTGGATTATACGTATAACATTAGAGGATGGTTGAAAGAAATAAACAAAGTTGATAACCTGCAAGATGATTTATTTGCGTTTAAAATAAATTACAATGATGCTGATACCGCAACAGATTTGTTCAACGGAAACATCTCTGAAACGTATTGGAAAACCAGCACCGACAATAAAAAACGCAAGTACGATTACAAATATGATGACCTAAACCGATTGTTGCAAGCCGATTATAGCAAGCAAGGCAACACTGCGTTTAATAGTTATTTGGAGCATTTGTGGTATGACAAAAACGGTAATATAAAAAACTTACTGCGCAATGGTGGCATGGATACTGATGGTTTTCAATTTGCCAACCCAATTGATAATTTGACGTATTTGTATGATGCGGATAACAAAAACCAGTTGCTACGAGTGTTTGACGCAACCGCCAACCCGCAAGGTTTTAAAGACGACCCCAACGGTACAAGCTTGATTACAGAAAAAGCGCAAGCCCCTGATTATGGGTATGATGCAAACGGTAATATGATTAGAGATGACAACAAAGGGATTAAGACAATTACTTACAACCACTTGAATTTGCCGACAAAAATTACGTTTGCAAATCCAAACAACATTACGTATCTTTACAACGCAACAGGACAAAAAGTTAATAAAGTGGTGACAGAAAAAATAGGTACACAAACCATTATTACAACTACCGACTATTTGAGTGGCTTTCAGTATGTGAATGATGTAATGCAGTTTTTTCCACATGCGGAAGGATATGTAAAAGTTACCGGTACTAGTTATGATTATGTGTATAACTACACCGACCATTTGGGAAATATACGTTTGAGTTATAGTAAAGATCCAGCCACAAACGCTCTTAAAGTTATTGAAGAAAACCATTATTATCCGTTTGGGTTAAAGCATACGGGGTATAATTCGGATAAATATTATATTGCGCCAAGACCAGGAAGACCAGGTAGTGGGTATTATGATTATTCAGAAATAGAGTTTATACCTTATAACCCTGCTAATTTTAATGCTAGTTTGAACTATGATTATAAGTACAACGGAAAGGAGTACCAAGATGAGTTGGGGTTGAATATGTATGATTATGGGGCGAGGAATTATGATGCGGCGATTGCTAGATGGGTAAACATTGACCCGTTGGCGGAGAAATCAAGAAGATTTAGTCCATATACTTATGCTCTTGATAATCCAGTTTTTTTTATAGACCCAGATGGAATGTTAGCAACACCTCCGGATTGGTATCTAGACTCAAAAACTGGAGCTGTTTTAGGAATAGATGGTGCAACTACAAATAACTATAGAGTTATTAATAAGAGTGATTGGAATGATATTGTTCAAGATTGTGGTAATACTACATCAACTGAGTCAACATCACAATTACAACAAGTTAGTTCCGTAATTTCAATAAACGAATCAAAAATCAGTTCTGATATTAATACTGCAAACAATGCTACAATTGCTGACCAAACAAAAGAGAATCAAGTTTACATTGGATTAAAAGTAGATAGAAGTGGAGATGTGCCAACTGCCGAACTTACTTCTGCAATTGGTCCAACAGGAACAGATGGACAGACTAAAGTTAGTATAGATGAAAAAAATGATAAACAAGGAAATGTCATCTCAAGCAAATTTAGAGGGACAGATTTAATACCTATAGCACAATCACATACACATAACTTATCTCGAGACCCGTCAATAGTTAATGAGCCTCGACCTTCTTTAGATGACAAGAATACGTCACATAGTTTTAATATATCCATCTATCCTGTAGATTCTTATACTGGAAATAGTTCTTTAGGAAATGCTATTCATAGAGTAGTTCCAAATGGAACAGTAACAAATAATTTTGGAACTACATTAACAATTAATAATATTGGAAGTGATGCATTAAAAAACCGAGTTAATCCCTAATTTATGAAAAAAATATTAATTTTAATAACATTTGTATTACTAAGTTGTAGTAATCAGCGAACAATAGTTTATAAGAATAATTATGATAAAGGCATTCCTTATATTCTTAATGCGAATATTCAAAAATTACTCGTTGAAAAAATAAGTAAAGTAAAAGATTCTGCTTATTTCTTATTAGATAAATTAGATTCTAACAATTATGAAATTAGTCTCAGAGAATATAAGGGGCCTGTTTCAGCAATCAAATGGATTAAAAATACGAATAGGTTTGTATACTTAAACGGTAGGTTCTACCCTTTAATATTTGAATCTGACCAAGTTTTTTCAGTTCAAATGACCGCTAAAGAGTTTAATGATAGTATTTCACCAGATGGAAGTTACACTCTCAATAAAATTCGTATTTTAGATGAACATCCGTATAGGGTTAAATTTAATATCAAGGGTGAAGTTTTAAATGAGGGATATTAGTTAGGTAATTAGCTTACTCCAGATAACTATGGTTTTAGAAAATTTAAAATGTTAATGTTTTCGTAATTTTTATGAAAATAATGTAATTTTCAAACCCTGTTAGAGTTCAAACTTTAACAGGGTTTTTTTATCAGAAACAAGCAACAAAAAGTCAACTAAAAAACTATTTGTCAAGTATAGCCCCCCGCTACCGCGCGAATCCTTTCGCGTGGTAGCTGTATAAAAAGATATTTTTTATATATTTGAGTAAACTTTAAGCAAAAGTATAAATGAGCAGAAATTATAAATTTCATAATTCAGAAGGTTTGTATTTTGTTAGCTTTGCAGTTGTGGGTTGGTTAG
>JBILQQ010000017.1:0-52387 GCA_044373115.1 Flavobacterium sp. | reverse complement strand
TTATTTTTTCTCTGATGTCTTGAATAATTTGGGGTAATTTGTTGGTTCCAATGTGCGGATGGGCTTCGACCAAAATATCTGGCGTGGCTCCAAAACCGACTAAAAGTTTCAAAATTCTATCAATATCGCCTCGTTTTTTGGAGCGCGTATATAATTTTCCGTCAGAATAGGTTCCAGCACCGCCCTCGCCAAAGCAATAATTAGAATCTTCGTTTACAATTCCGTCCACGTTGATGGCTTTTAAATCTCGACGTCGTCCACGCACCTCTTTGCCTCGTTCCAAAACTATTGGTTTTAATCCAAGTTCAATGAGCTGTAATGCGGCAAACAAACCTGCGGGACCTGCGCCAACAACGATTACCTCTTGTTTATTGGAAACGTTTGGGTAATTTGGAAGTTCAAAATTATCAGAAATAATTGGTTCATCAATAAAATAAATTATGGCTTTGATGTTGATTTTGATGGCTTTTTGTCGGGCATCAATTGATTTTTTGAGTACAAATGCCTGTTGAATTTCGGATACAGCAATAGAAAGTAGCTTAGCAAAATGATGGTTAAGTAACGTTTCATTTGCTGCGACTTCTGGGGTTACCTGGGTTTGAATTTCTCTGGGCATAGTAAGATTTTTGACAAAAATAGTGATTTGTTGTTTGTTATTGTAATTTTGTGGTTTAAGTAAATCAAAAAATATGTCAAGAAAAATAAAATTAATTTGGGATTTTCGAGGGCAGGCTGCTGAAAAGACTGCGGAGCATCATGAAATTCATTTGAAGGAATTTTTAGAAAAAGAAAACTATTCTATCAAAATTACTGGTTTTGAAGTAATTGATGTTATGTATGCTACTGCTTTTTTGGTGGTTGAAGAGGTGGATATGATTAGGTTTAGAGATGTTTTAAAACCACATCGGGGTGTTGTTTATAGTGCAGATAAGTAATACTATTTTGATTTTAAAGTTATTTTTCTGTTTATTAGTGGGGTTGCGTTAGGGATAGAAGTGGAAATCCTTTTTTGCAATTGGGTTATTTTTTTTAACCCAATTGAAAAAAAGATTGTAACGGATAGCCCGACCCCTTGTGGGTAACGCACAAATTATTTGTTTTATTTTTAAATTTTTATTTTGACAGTACTTAATTTGCTACTTCGCTAATGAATTTTATGCGCATAAATCGTAATTCGTCAAGGTCATAATCGCCGTCAAATTCTTTAAGAGCGGTTTCAATATCATCCGATTCTGATTCCATAAAATAGTCGAAAATTTCTTCTTGTTGCTCATCGTCAAGCAATTCATCAATCCAATATTTAATATTTAATTTGGTACCTGAATAGACTATTTGCTCCATTTCTTTGATAAGCCCGTCCATGTCCATCCCTTTTCCTGAAGCAATATCATCAAGCGATAATTTTCGGTCAATATTTTGAATGATATATAATTTGTTTGTAGAATTGGCTCCGGTGGATTTAACAACTAAATCATCAGGTCGGGTGATATCATTGTCCTCCACATATCGGTTAATTAATTCTATAAATGGTTTTCCGTATTTTTTGGCTTTACCTTCACCTACTCCGTGTACATTTGATAATTCATCGAGTGTAATAGGATATTTTAAAGCCATGTCTTCAAGAGAAGGGTCTTGAAAAACAACAAACGGGGGAACGCCTTGTTTTTTGGCTTCTTTTTTTCGTAAATCACGTAGCATTACCATTAAGGCTTCGTCAGCAGTACCTGTTGATTTTGCTGCAGTAACAATAGCTTCGTCTTCAGTTTCGTTGTATTCATGGTCTTCGGACATCATGAAAGAAACTGGTGATTTAATGTAATCCAGTCCTTTTTGAGATATTTTTAAAATACCATACGTTTCTATTTCTTTAGATAAATAACCAGCTACTAAAACCTGTCTAATTAATGCCATCCAGTAGCGCTCTTCAAAAGCTGCACCTGCAGCAAAAAATTCCTGAGTATCGGTTCGATGGGCTTTGATAATGGCGTTTATTCTACCAATTAAAGTAAAGACTATTTCTTTTGATTTGTATAAATGTTTGGTATCTCTGACTACTTCAAGCAGCAATTTTACCTGAGTTTGGGCTTCCACTTTTACCTTTGGATTTCTAACATTGTCATCCATTTCGGCTCCATCGCCATTTTCGCCATCAAATTCTTCACCAAAATAATGTAGTAAAAACTTTCGTCGTGACATTGATGTTTCGGCGTAAGCGACTACTTCTTGTAGTAATGCAAAACCAATTTCTTGTTCAGCGACTGGTTTACCTGTCATGAATTTTTCAAGTTTTTCAACATCTTTGTACGAATAATAAGCTAGGCAATGTCCTTCGCCTCCATCTCGTCCTGCTCTACCAGTTTCTTGGTAATAGCTTTCTAATGATTTTGGAATGTCATGGTGAATCACAAAACGAACATCTGGTTTGTCAATTCCCATTCCAAATGCTATGGTAGCTACCACAACTTCCACGTCTTCCATCAAAAACATGTCTTGGTGTTTAGCACGTGTTTTGGCATCTAAACCGGCATGATAAGGAACGGCGCTAATTCCGTTAACTTGTAAAACTTCAGCAATTGCTTCCACTTTTTTGCGGCTTAAGCAATAAATAATTCCTGATTTTCCTTTATGTTGTTTTATAAATCGAATTATATCCGATTCAATATTTTTAGTTTTTGTGCGTACTTCATAATACAAATTAGGTCTGTTAAAAGAAGCCTTAAATGTTTGTGCATCAGACATGTCAAGGTTTTTTAGGATATCTTCTTGCACCTTAGGTGTAGCAGTTGCGGTTAAACCAATAACAGGCACATCGTCAATTAATTTTATAATTGACTTTAAATTGCGGTATTCTGGACGAAAATCGTGTCCCCATTCAGAGATACAATGTGCTTCGTCAATTGCTACAAATGAAATTGGAACTGTTTTCAGAAAATCAACGTATTCTTCTTTGGTTAATGATTCTGGGGCTACATAAAGTAGTTTTGTAATTCCTGCAACAATGTCTTTTTTAACTTGTGCTATTTCAGTTTTGGTTAATGAAGAATTAAGTACGTGGGCTATTCCATTTTCAGAGGACAAGCTTCTGATGGCGTCCACTTGATTTTTCATTAATGCTATTAAAGGTGAAACCACAATTGCAGTTCCATCTTGAATCAATGCAGGTAATTGATAGCAGAGTGATTTTCCGCCACCAGTAGGCATAATTACAAAGGTATTTTGCTTAGCTAAAATACTTTTTATAACTTGCTCTTGCAATCCTTTAAATTGGTTAAAACCAAAATATTTTTTTAATTCTTTGTGTATGTCAATTTCGTTTGAATTCATTCTTAAATAAAGGTATTTTTTACATAAATTTGCACCAGCATAAAGATATAACATTATTTTCAATTAAAACAAATTTTTAATCTAACTATTTTGATTACGAAAGAAACGATAAAAAACGAAGCTAAAAAAACGATACTGTCTGAAAGTCAATCAGTTGCAAAACTAATTGATTTTATCGACGATCATTTTGTGAACGCAGTAGAATTAATTTACAACTCGAAAGGCCGATTAATTGTTACCGGAATAGGTAAAAGTGCCATTATTGCGCAAAAAATAGTTGCCACTTTAAATTCAACAGGAACACCCTCTTTGTTTCTTCATGCCGCAGAGGCAATTCATGGCGATTTAGGTATGGTTCAACCAGGCGATCCAGTAATATGTATTTCAAAAAGTGGTAACAGCCCTGAAATCAAAGTTTTAGTCCCGTTATTAAAACGCTTTGGAAATCCATTAATAGGTATAACAGGCAATTTGAATTCTTTTTTAGGAAAAGAGTCTGATTTTCCGCTGAACACTTTTGTTGAAAACGAAGCCTGTCCAAACAATTTAGCTCCTACAAATAGTACAACTGCACAACTAGTAATGGGTGATGCTTTGGCGGTTTGTTTAATGAAAATGCGTGATTTTAAAAGTGAAGATTTTGCAAAATACCACCCAGGAGGAGCCTTAGGAAAAAAATTGTTGCTCCGTGTTGGGGATTTATTAGACGAAAGTCATAAACCAGTAGTTGGCCCTGACTCAAGTATCAAGGATGTGATTATGGAAATTTCAGAAAAGCGTCTAGGTGTTACTGCCGTTGTAGCAGACCACCATATTATTGGAATTATTACCGATGGTGACATTAGACGTATGTTGAATAAAACTGAAACTATAACTGGAATTACAGCTAAAGATATAATGACCGTAAATGCAAAATCAATAAAATCAACTGATTTGGTAAGCGAAGCACTTGATGTTTTAGAGAACTTTGCCATAACGCAACTTGCAGTTATTGATAATGGAGAGTATAAAGGAATTATTCATTTACATGATATTTTAAAAGAAGGAGTGATATAATGGCAAATAAAGAAGCAAAAGCAAACATGTCGTTTATGGGGCACCTCGAGGAATTGCGATGGATGCTCGTTAGAAGCGCGGCTGCGGTACTAATTTCGGCAACAGTAGTATTCTTTTTTAGTGATTTTGTTTTTGATAAAATAATTTTTGGTCCTATTGACCCAAAGTTTTTTTCATACCAATTGATGTGTGATATTTCCCATTATTTTGGTTACGAAAACAGTATTTGCAACACAACTTTCCCCTTTATTATTCAAAATACAAACATGGAAGGGCAAATTAGTATTTTAATTTGGGCATGTATTACGGCAGGTTTCATCATTGCTTTTCCATTTATTTTGTACCTGCTTTGGGGTTTTATAAGTCCAGCATTGTACGAAAAAGAGAAAAAAAATGCAATTAAATTTATTTTAATTTCATCAGTGCTTTTCTTTTTAGGAGTGGCTTTTGGTTATTTTATCATAGTACCCATGTCAATTAACTTTTTTGCTACATTTCAAGTGAGCGCCATTGTAAAAAATCAATTTTCGGTTGATTCATATATTAGTATGGTTAAAACATCTGTAATTGCTTGCGGCTTGTTTTTTGAATTACCAATCATCATTTATTTTTTATCAAAAATTGGTTTGGTATCGCCTGAATTTTTAAGAAATTCCAGAAAATACAGTATTGTAATTATATTAATTGTAGCAGCAATTGTTACACCTCCAGATGTTATTAGCCAAATTATAGTTGCTATTCCAATGATGATTATTTATGAATTAAGCATATTTATTTCTGTGTTTGTAACCAAAAAACAATTAAAAAATGAGTGATTTAATAAACGAATTTAATGATTATCGTTCTAAAATGAACGAAAAATTATTGGCAGACAATAATAAAATTGTAAAGCGAATTTTTAATCTTGACACCAATGCTTATGCAGAAGGTGCTTTGGATGTAAAGACAAAAGAGCTTTTGGGACTTGTAGCTTCTACAGTTTTGCGATGTGATGACTGCGTAAAATATCATTTGGAAACATCTTATAAAGAAGGAGTTACTAAAGAAGAAATGATGGAAGCCATGGGGATTGCAACATTGGTTGGAGGTACAATAGTTATACCTCATTTAAGAAGGGCTTACGAATTTTGGGAAGCATTGGAAAATGAGTAACTAAATGATAAGTCATTTTATAAAAAGTTAAACAAATAATAATAAAGTTTCAACTGTAATTAAATTTAATATTTTTACAAAATAATGAAACATTGGTACATTGCCAAATTGTCTAATTGACAAATTAATAAACATGAAATTAAGAGCAGAAAATTTAGTTAAAACCTATAAAGGCAGAAGTGTTGTAAAAGGTATATCGGTAGAGGTAAATCAAGGAGAAATTGTTGGACTTTTGGGTCCAAACGGTGCCGGAAAAACGACTTCCTTTTATATGATTGTTGGGTTGGTAAAACCAAATGCGGGTAACATCTACTTAGATGATATGAATATTACCGATTATCCAATGTACAAACGTGCCCAAAACGGAATAGGCTATTTGGCGCAAGAAGCCTCTGTTTTCAGAAAACTAAGTATAGAAGACAATATTTTAAGTGTTTTACAATTAACAAATCTTACTAAAGCTGAACAAGAGGCTAAGATGGAAAGTTTGATTGACGAATTTAGCTTGCAACACATTCGAACCAACCGAGGCGATTTATTATCCGGTGGCGAACGACGTCGTACAGAAATAGCTCGATGTTTAGCAACCGATCCTAAATTTATTTTGCTTGACGAACCTTTTGCTGGAGTTGACCCCGTTGCTGTTGAAGATATTCAACGTATAGTAGCACAATTAAAAAACAAAAATATTGGTATTTTGATTACCGATCATAACGTGCAAGAAACCTTAGCTATTACAGACAAAACATATTTAATGTTTGAAGGAGGTATTTTAAAAGCTGGTAAACCAGAAGAATTGGTTGAGGACGAAATGGTTCGACGCGTTTATTTGGGTCAAAATTTTGAATTACGCAAAACTAAAATTGATTTTAATTCACCGAAGGAAATAGAATTAGATAAATAGTACCAAATTATTTGGATTAGAAATGAAAAACCCTACTAAAGAACAACTTGAAATTTGGCACAAAGACCCAAAAAATTGGAAGTATGGCGGTTTCTATTTCAATAAAGATGACGAAAGACTGCTTCCTCCAAAAAGAATAGCTTGGATGGGATGGACAGTAAATTTTGCAAATCCAAAATCTATCCTTTTATTTATTTTTATTCTTATAATTGTACTTAGTTTGATTTATTTTACAAAATAAAAAGGCTAACACAATTAGTTATTGATGGTCATGTATCGCAACATTTTTGGTGTTCCGTTGTAAATATTCAAATCAACTCGTTCTGAAATACCTGGAATTGCAGCCTTTTCAGTAAACTGCCAAAAAGCCCAATCTTCTTTAATTGTACCCACCCAATCATTGTAATTGGCAACCCAAAAAGTATAATCAGAAAATTCTTTTTTTAAAAAATCAGTATAATATTTTTCACCCGAATAAATAATAGGTCGTATTCCATAATGCGTCTCTACTCTATCCAGCCAACGCTTCAACCCTTTTTTTAGACTGTCCATAGATTGGTCTTTGGGCAATTGTTCAATATCCAAAACGGGAGGCAAGTCACCTTTGTTAAGGGCTACTGTTTTTATAAAATTTGTAGCTTGTTCAATGGAGTTTTCATTTGGGCGATAGTAATGATAGGCCCCGCGAATTAAGTTGTTTTCTTTAGCTTTTTGCCAATTTGTATCAAATTGATGGTCTTTTTTATCATTGCCAGCCGTAGCTCTAACAAATACAAAAGTTAATGGTAATCCGTTATCAATTTCTTTAGCTTGTTCCCAATCAATAGATCCTTGGAACTGCGAAACATCAATACCAATTGCTCTGTCCTTGTGCGCATTTAATACCTTGGTGATGCGCTCTTTAGCTTTTTTATCAAGTCGGTAATTTGAAACAGAAGTTGGTTTTAAATAATAGTTAATTTGACCACGAAACTGATAAAAAGCTACCACTAGCACACATCCAAAAGCAAAAATAAGCCAACCCAAAGTAGAAGATGACTTTTTTTGTTTGGATTTTTGCGATCTAGTTTTTTTCTGAACAGAAACTTTTGCCATAAAGGTAAAGCATTTAAACTATTTATTTGATTTTGAAAATTTTGTTACAATAATAGATAGTAAAACGTAACTCAGAATTAGTAGTGGAACAGCAGAAAAACGCAGAAAAATAAGCAATAGTATTGAAAATAATACAAAACCTATTTGTAACGCGTACTTTTGGAAGCTAAAATTTTTGATTTTCAATGAAAATAAGGGGATTTCAGCATTTAATAAATATACACTTAGTAGTGAAATGATGATTAAAACCCACACATTAGTAAGTAATTCTAGAACTACTAATGACTCTGAAAATTGAAGTACCAAAGGCAAACTTAAAATAAACAAGGCATTAGCAGGTGTTGGAAGCCCTATAAATGAGTCGGATTGACGAGTATCAATATTAAAATTTGCTAATCGATAACACGAACCCAAAGTGATAATAAAACCGGTACAAGCCAACCAAAAAGCAGGGTTATAAACATCAACTTTTGGCGAATTTAAGGCATTTGTGAGCATAAAATACATCACTGTTCCTGGTACAACTCCGCTAGTAACCATGTCGGCAAGGGAGTCCAGTTGTAATCCTAATGGACTTGAAACATGGAACAATCGGGCAAAAAAACCATCAAAAAAGTCTAGAAAAATACCTAAGCAAACAAAATAAAACGCCATTTCAAATTGTTCTTGAAAAGCAAAAATCAAAGCGATGCAGCCACTTAAAAGATTTAAAAGAGTAATAAAATTCGGAATATGTTTTTTAACCGTCATAAAAATTGATTGCATTAAATTCAAAACAAATTTAAACAATAAGTTGGATTGAAATGCGTTTTTTAGCAAGAGATTTATTTTCAAAACAAAAAAATAAAATTTGACTAAATAACCAAGCAATTTTTTTTGAAAGTCTTCTTCATTTCTTACATAAAAAAAACTAATTTTGTAAAAATATTTAACTTGAAAACCAGCACACTAGTACTCGCTTTGTTACTTCCTTTTTTGAGCTTAAGTCAAGCCGTAAGAAAATATTCAAATGAATTTATGAATATTGGTGTTGATGCGGCAGCATTAGGTATGTCAAATACTATGGTAGCCCACACAAACAATGTAAATTCAGGCTACTGGAATCCAGCGGGTTTGGTACATTTAGAAGACCATCAAGGAGCTCTAATGCATGCTAGTTATTTTGCAAATATTGCTCAATATGATTACGCAGCCTATGCAAAACCTATTGACGATAGAAGTGCTTGGGGTATGTCAATGATTCGTTTTGGGGTTGATGATATCCTTAATACCACACAACTTATTGATAGTCAAGGAAATATTAATTACGATAGAGTAAGTAAATTTTCAACTGCTGATTATGGGTTTACATTTTCATATGCCAGAAAACTTCAAGTACCTGGATTTCAATACGGTATAAATGCGAAAGTGATCCGACGTGTTATTGGGGATTTTGCAAAAGCCTGGGGATTTGGCGTTGATTTTGGGTTACAATTTGAAAGAAATGACTGGAAATTTGGTTTATTACTTCGAGATATTACCACAACTTACACTATTTGGAGTATCAATGAGGAGGCATATAATTCAATTAAAGATGCGGTAGCCAATCAAAATCAAGAACTACCTGAAAGTACTGAAATAACTGCACCGAAAGCACAAGTTGGACTTTCAAAAAAGTTTGAATTTCATAACGAAACAAGTTTAGTAGCGGCCGCCAATTTGAACATGCGTTTCGCTCAAACCAACGATTTATTTTCTACTAAAGGATTAAGTATTGATCCCGCATTAGGCATGGAATACAGCTACATTGATGTAGTATTTTTGCGTGCTGGTGTTGGCAACTTCCAAAATGTAACGCAACTTGACGGCTCAACCAAAGTTGGTTTTCAGCCAAACATAGGACTTGGATTCAAATACAAAGGAATACAAATTGACTATGCCTTAACCGATCTTGGTGATCAAAGTGCCGCATTGTATTCTAATATTTTTTCGGTTACAATTGATTTATCTATATTTAGAAATTAGTTATGATAAAAAAAATTCATTTATTATTTTTATTGGTTAGCTTTTCATTTGGTTTTACACAAAATTCAGTACTTTCAGACAACTCCAAAATTAGCTTATTAACTTGCGGTAGTGGCAGTCAATTGTATTCGGCATTTGGACATACCGCCCTCCGAATTCAAGATACATCTTTAGGCCTTGATGTAGTTTATAATTATGGTACTTTCGATTTCAGAACCGAACATTTTTATTTAAAATTCATAAAAGGTGATTTGAATTATTTTGTTTCCATATCAACATTTACCGATTTCATTACTGAGTACCAATATGACCAAAGAAGTGTTATTGAGCAAATTTTAAGATTATCATTAACTCAAAAACAGGATTTGTTTGACAAGCTAAACACCTCTTTATATTCAGAGGAGAGGTTTTATACCTATAAATTCATTGACAGAAACTGTACCACTATGGTTACAGACAAATTAAATCAAACCCTTACAAGCAAATCAATTGTAAAAACAGATGCTACTGATTTAAGTTATCGTAAGGTTTTGTATCCTTATTTTGAAGACCATTATTGGTTTAAACTTGGAATAAATATCATATTTGGGGCTCCTACAGATGCGGCTGCTACGCAACTTTTCTTACCTATTGAACTTCAAAACAGTGTTGAAAAACTGGTTATACACAATGAACCTTTTGTTGAAAAAACACAAGTTTTAGTGCAAGGTCAATTACAAAATAGTCCTTTTTCCTTTTGGAATTGTGGTTACTTTTTTGGATTATTATTGCTTTTAATTGGTTTATCTCGGTCGTCTAAAATTTATTATATTTATTTGTTTTTACTGGGTGCTATTGGGTTGTTTTTCAGTTTTGCTGGACTGTATTCGTATCACAAAGAGATCACTTGGAACTACCACATTTTACTGTTCAACCCACTTTTTGTGCTGTTTCCTTTTATTTATAAAACAAGGTATTTTAAAAAACTTCTACTTGTGTGCGGGCTGTGCTTAGGTTTATTTATACTCTACGTACTTACACTACCCCAATTGGTGTTAATTAGTCCAATTATTTTACTTAACATTTGGATGCTTTGGTTTTTTTATAAAAAACTAAACAAATTGAAGTAAAACTTCTTTGATACGCTCTCTTTCTTCATTAGTAAGATTAGAGCCACTTGGCAAACACAGTCCTTTGTCAAACAAATCTTCTGCAACGGCAGCACCGTAATAAGGTGCTGATTCAAAAACAGGCTGAAGGTGCATCGGTTTCCATAAAGGTCTTGCTTCAATATTTTGAGCTTCAAGTGCTAAACGAATGGCTTCTCTTTTTTCAAAAGATGAAGTTAAAATTGTGGATAACCAGAAATTTGAAAAATAATCTGTTGTGGGTTCAGATAGTACACTTATTTCGGAACTATTTTTAAACAAATCAACATAAAATTGATGCATTGCTCTGCGTTGTGCAACACGCTGATCAAGTACCTCCATTTGACCACGACCAATTCCGGCGCAAATATTACTCATTCTGTAATTGTAACCTATTTCACTGTGTTGGTAATGAGGTGCATTATCACGCGCTTGAGTCGCTAAAAAAATGGCTTTGTTTTTTTGGGTTAAATCAGAAGTAACTAAGGCTCCCCCACCCGATGTTGTGATGATTTTGTTACCATTAAATGACAAAATGCCAAATCTTCCAAAAGTACCGCACTTTTGACCTTTGTAGGTACTTCCTAACGATTCTGCACTGTCTTCAATTAATGGAATGTTATATTTATTAGCAATGGCAACAATTTTATCCACTTGAAAAGGCATTCCGTACAAATGAACTCCAATAATTGCTTTTGGTGTTTTACCGTTATTTATTCGATCAATAATAGCATTTTCAAGTGCAATTGGGCAAAAATTCCAAGTGGTAGTTTCACTATCAATAAAAATTGGCGTGGCGCCTAAATACACAATAGGATTAGCTGAGGCGGAAAAAGTCATGGATTGACAAATAACTTCATCACCCGCTTGCACTCCACACAAAATTAAGCTTAAATGCAGAGCTGCAGTTCCCGAACTCAATGCTGCAACTGATACGCCTTGCTGTTGGTAGTTTTCTAAATCGATTTCAAAATTGGTAACATTTGGACCTAAAGGAGCAATCCAATTTTGATCAAACGCTTCTTGAATATATTTCTGTTCAGTACCACCCATGTGTGGTGAGGAAAGCCAAATTTTGTCCATCTTTAAAGATTTTTTACAAATATAATTATTTTATATGCTTTCAAAAATAAAAAAGTAAAGTCATGTATCATTTTTTTTATATCTTTGAAATTAGTTGTAAATAAGCCGTACTTATGTTTTCATTTTTAAAGAAAAAATACACATTAACTGATGTTATACCCAACGGATACACTGATATCCACAACCATTTATTGCCCGGAATTGATGACGGTTCCGAAACTGTAGAACAAACATCAGCATTAGTAAATTCAATGAAATCATTGGGCATTAGCAATTGCATATCAACTCCGCATACTTTTAGTGGTTGTTGGGACAACACACCCGAAAGTATCAAAAACGCATTTACAATTGCGCAAAGTACAAACGAAAACTCAAGTTTTATTAAAGGATTTGCAAGCGAATACATGCTTGATAACTCGCTTGTTGAAAGTGCCTCAAACCAATCTTTACTATGTTTGTCAGATTCAAACTTATTAGTTGAATTATCTTATTTGAATGCTCCGTACGAGTTGTACGAACTATTATTTGAATTGAAATTAAAAGGGTATCAAATTATTTTGGCGCATCCGGAACGTTACAAATATTTTTTCGCTGATTTTAGAAATTTTGAAAAATTAAAAGATTTTGATATAGATTTTCAGCTTAATTTATTGTCATTAACAGGTTATTACGGTCCCGATGTATTGAAAATGAGTTTAAAACTAATGGATGCTGGAATGTATTCTTTTACAGGAACAGATATTCATCATTCAAGACATATTAAAGCGCTGCAAACCCAAAATATAATGTACAAAAATGAAACTCTTTTAACAGACTTACTCGGTCAAAACAATCTGTTTAGTAAATAGTTCAAAAATTTAGATTCCTTTTATTCTAAAAACAATTGATTTTTTTGATTATAAAAATTTATCTTTTCAGTTTTTTATAATACTTTTTAATCTTTTGGAAAAAAGTTAAATCCCGTTTGTTTTCATCACTTGAATAACCGTAACCGTATCCATAATTATACGAATAGCGGTACGAATAGCCATAGCCGTAACCTTTATTATCTCCAACATTATTAAGAATTATACCTATATTTTTTATGTTGTTGAGTTTCTTCAATTCACTTATATATCCAAATAGTTTACGATCCGTAAAATTAGCACGCGAAACATATAAAATTGCATCTGCGAGATGTGTAATTAAAGTTGTATCTGTTACAAGTAATGTTGGAGCTGTATCGACAATTATATAATCGTACTCTTTTTTAAGTTCATTTAGTAGTAATTCAAACCTACCATTTGATAGTAATTCTGATGGATTAGGTGGAATTGTACCTGAGAAAATTATATCGAATTTTAAGTTATTGGTAACATCACTTACTTTAATATCATCAATATTTAGGACTGTATCGTGCAGATAATTGGCAACCCCTTTGTAATTTGCTCTAGTTAAATTCAATTGTTTGTGCAATTGGGGATTTCTTAAATCGGCACCGACTAATACTACTTTTTTGCTTAACGTTGATAACGTAATTGCGGTATTTAATGAGACAAATGTTTTTCCTTCCCCTTTAATGGTTGAAGTAACAAATAACACCGAGCCATTTTTTGTTTCGTTAATTGGTAATATAAAATTTATATTAGTTCTTAATATCCTGAAGGCTTCAGACAATACTGACCGATCCAAGTAACGGACCATTTTATTTTCAGAGGCAATATAAGGTATTTCAGCAATTACTGGAATAGTTGGCACTAATGCTACTACGTCAGCTTTTGTATGTACTTTAGTATCAAATAAGTAATATATAAAAATAATTCCAATTGGCACTAACAAACCAAGCATAAACGCAACAAGATAAATCATTTGGCGTTTTGGGCTAATGGGTGCGCTTTTAACAATAGCAAAATCAATTACTTTGATAGAAGGGCTTGTAATAGCGAGGTTAATAGCCGCTTCTTCTCTTTTTTGCAATAACAAAACGTAAAGTGTTTCCTTTATTGTTTGTTGTCTTTCAATGGATCGAATTGATTTTTCTTGCCCAGGGACGGTGCTGTATTTGGCACTTTCTTGCGCAGTAATTTGACTTAATTGACTTCGGTTTAGTTCGAGAACATTTTGATATCCTTTTATAGATGATTTGATGTTGTCCTTAACCTGTTGCGCTGCACGGGATAATTCTTGTACAACTGGGTTAGATTCACCCGCATTTGCAAGTAATTTGTCACGTTTCAAAATTAGTTCGTTGTAATTACCAACTAATTGATTTACTTCGCCATTATCAATACCAATATTTGCAGGAAGAATTTCAAGATTTTTTGATTTATTGATGGCAGCAGTCATTAAACCCGACAAAGCGATTTGTGTGTTAGCTTTAACTAATTCAGATTGTGATTCGTATTTTTTTTGGAGTAAGGCACCTGCATCACCTTCCAAAAAACTAATTTCATTTTGAATTTTAAAATTTGCTTTTTTACCTTCAATAGAATCCAATTCGTTGAATAAATATTCAAAACGATCATTAACAAAATCAATGGTTTTTTGAGATACTATTTGGCGGTCTTTAATTCCATCTATATCAAAAACATCTAACAATGTATTTACTGTTGCTTTAATTTTGAGTTTATTTTCTCCATTTAATGCTACACTTAGTATTTCACTTTGTTTGCCCACATAGTCAATCGCAATACTTGATGCAAGGTTATTAATTACATCATCTTTTTTAGACAATTTAACTTGAAAATCATTTCCTTTTAAATTGCTTATTTTTTGATTTGGTTTTAGAATAATTTTAAAGGGAACTGCTGCATTAAAATTGGTTTGACCAAATTTTATTTCTGTATCTTCTTCATTAATTCTATATCCGTTTTCGGTAATTTCTATTTTAAATGAAAATGATTTTTCGCTAATTGTATTTAAATCTTCTGCCCACACCACATCAAAAGGTCTTTCATCCCAAACTTCTATTGATTTTAATTTTCCAAGACTGTAAATGGTTGTATTCAAATTTAATTTATCCACCACTTGAGATATGATTCGGGTAGATTTCATTACTTCTATTTCATTTTCAAGGTTTACTTTACCCCGACCAAAAATAGAAACGGCATCGGTAGGCAATTTAAAAGCTGAATTAGAGTTGTCTAATATTTTAATTTTGGCTTGAGTTTGATATACATTGTTTTGATACCTCAAGTAAAAATAGGCAACTATAATTGATATAATTACCGATAATAAAATCCAATACCAAAACGGCAAGTATTTTAATATCTCGTCTTTAATATTTATTTCTTTAGCCTGATTTTCTGTCTGTTCCATGAATTATTTTGATAAAACTAAAATTGTCAAAAAGGTTGAAAGAGTGAACGAAACAAGTGAAACAAATGTTCCTAAATTACCTACATATCCAGCTGATTTGACTTTTGGTCCGTTGGGGGTTACATAAATTACATCATTAGGTTTTACATAATAATAAGGTGAGTCGAACCATTTTTTGGAGGTCAAGTCAATATTTATGTATGTTTTTTGATGGTTTTCTTCTCTTATCAAAAGGATGTTTTCACGTTTACCGTTAATTGTTAAATCACCTGCGTATCCTAATGCTTGCAGTAGGGAAATGTTTTGTTCGGTAAAAGTATAGGTTCCAGGACTTGAAACTTCACCTAGAATGGTGAATTTACCGTTTAACAAACGAGCACTGACTGTTGGTTTAGTAAGGTGGTTTTCGTTTTTAAGTTTTTCAATCACTTTGGTTTCCAATTCCATCAATGTTAATTGATCAGCAGTAACTTTACCTAGGGTTGGAATAGTTATTGTTCCGTCCATTGCTACTAAATACCCTTGCATTGTAACACCTAAAGTATTTGTATTTGATGATGTTTGTTGGAGGTTATAATGCGAAGATGCTTCTGGGTTGTCAGAGGATATTTGTACACTAACTATATCATTTATTTGCAGCTTAGTTGGAGTTAACTTTACGGAGTCTTTTTCGTTTATTTTAATATCGTTAAAGTAAACTATTTCTTTTTTAGATGCGCAGGCTGTTAGCATCAACACTGCTATAATTATCGAACTAAAATTATATATTTTTTTCATTTATTTGTTATTTTAAATAAACCGATTTTCTAAACGAGTTAGTACTCTTGGTTTTCAACAATAAATTCAGGCACCATTTTTTTCAGAATAGTAATGAATTCATGTTTGTTTTTAATATTTTGACAAAGATACATTTCTTCTAGGAATTTTTCAACTGCTGAATACGGATAAGTAACATCTGTTGCAATCATGATCTTTGGATTGTACGTTGGGAGTGTTTTTGTCTTATCTGCTAATAATTCTTCATACAACTTTTCGCCTTCACGAAGTCCCGTAAAAACAATGTCTATATCTTTGTAAGGTTCTTTACCATTAAGTCGAATCATTTTTTCAGCGAGGTCCACAATTTTGATAGGTTTACCCATATCAAATATATAAATTTCTCCTCCTCGTCCCATTGTAGCTGCTTCCAAAACCAATTTACAAGCTTCGGGAATTGTCATAAAAAAACGATTGATATCAGGATGAGTTACCGTAATTGGTCCTCCTTCTTTGATTTGTTTTTCAAATAAATTAACAACCGATCCGTTTGAACCTAAAACATTTCCGAACCTGGTTACGATAATTTCAGTGTTAAAATTTGTGTCAATTTCTTTTTTATGTAAATAGGTTGCTTGTGCCATTATTTCGGCAATCCTTTTGGACGCGCCCATAATATTTGTAGGGTTAACAGCTTTATCAGTTGATACAAAAACGAAACGTTCCACATTATGTTGTATCGCAATATCGAGTATGTTTTTTGTACCAAACACATTAATTTTGATGGCTTGATAAAAATTACGTTCCAGCATAGGTACATGTTTGTAGGCTGCTGCATGGAAAACAATATGTGGTTTGTGTGTTTCAAAAACTATTTGAATATCCTCAGCATTTCTTACATCCAGTAATTCATACACGCAATTAATTTGTGGAAAATTGGCCTTTATTTGTAATTCCAATTCGTGTAATGGCGATTCGGCTTGGTCAATAATGACTACTTTTTGGGGTTGAAATACCATCAATTGGTTTACAATTTCGCTTCCAATTGAACCAGCACCACCTGTAACAAGTAATACCTTGTTTTCGAATTCATTTCTAACTTTAGGATTGTTAATTTCGATTAGGTTTCGGAATAACAAATCGTTTAAGTTGTATTTTTTTAGTGGTGCGCTAGTTGGTTTTAAGCCGCTTTCAAGTCGAGGATAAAATACTTGTATCTTATTTTTTAGACAGCTTTCAATTAAATCAGCTTCTTCTTCTTCATCAAGGAAATTTTTAAGTAAAATTATATTTTTAACTTTATGGAAGCGTAAAACAATTCCAATGGAACTGTACTTTGAAATGATTGGAATACCTAATATTTTTTTACCATGAAGCAATTTATTTTTGTCAACAAAAAAGAGTAGTTTATATATACTGTTTGGGTCTTGAATAAATGATTCTGCCAAGGCAATTGTTGAACTAGTCACTCCAATCACGACGGTATTGTGGGAGGTTATTTCTTGGTTTTTGTTAAGTATTTCAAATGAAACTTTAACAAAAACTCGAAAAATAAGTAATCCAAAAAAAGAAAAAATGGAGGTGATAAATATAGTTACTGAAACAAAAATTAAGGTTCCGTATAAAAAATAATGGGTGTAATTGATCACCATTACAGTAATATAGGAACAAAAAATAGCTGCGAATATACGAACTGCATCTTTTAAAGAGGAATACCTAATAATTCCGGAGTAGGTTCTGAACAGAAGGAAATAAAAACTAAAAACAAGGAATAATATACTCATTCGTACCCACAGACTTAGGGTTGGATAAAAATGAACATTTAATAGGGTATAAAAATAGTAACTAATAACTAGTACGGCTTGTACTATTATTAAGTCAATTAAAAGTACAAACCACCTAGGTAAAAATTTTAAGTTATTAAAATCGATATAATTTTGAAAAAATCGAATCATATTTGTTTTATTGTCATGCGTATAGGCAAATGTATAGCAATTAATTTAATATTAATATTTTATTTTGTAAAAAATGGTAATTCTGAATTACTGAACTAACATATTATCAGTTGCTTTTTTTTTAAAAAACTATTCAATTGTACTAATTACAGTTGCTAAATCTTCATCTTCTTTAAGACCTAGTTTGCGTTTTAATAAATATTTTTTACTGATAATACTGGAATGTGACACCTGCATCATGTTTGCAATTTCTTTGTTGCTTAAATTTAGCTTAATTAATGTACAAAAACTGCTGTCTTTTTGAGTTAAAGTAGGGTATTTTGCTTTTAGGTTTTGGTGAAAATTTGGATGTACTTGTGAAAATTTTAATATAAACTCCGACCAATAATCCGTTTGTGAAATGGCAGTTTTGATGTTTTTAATTAGCTTTGAATTGGCTTCCGCTTTTGGCGATTCTTTAATTATTGATGTCAATGTTTCTTGTAAGCTAGCATATTGCATTGTTAAAGCAGTTAATTCGCGTTGTTTTAGCTCGGCAATTTCGTCTAAGTTTTTAATGTTTTGTTTATCAAATTTTGATTGCGCAACTAAAAGTGCCTGTTCGCGCTCCAAAACCTCAGCTCGTTTAGCTTTTAAATTTAACTTATAAAACTTAATTTTGTAAAAATAATATACTCCTAAGGCAATAATTACAACTAACAAACTGAACAACACACTAAATATTCTGTTGTTTTTTACTTGGTTTTCAAGTAAAGTATTTTCTTGTTTCTGAATTTTTGTTTGGTATTTTGCTTGTATTTCATCAGCTTGTTGTAATGCATTTAACTGGTAAATTGAATCTTGCAGTTGGATTATACTTTCCATAGACCTATTGGCCATTTGGAAATTATTTTGGCTTTTATAATACAATGCTTTTTCCTTTTGAAAATATAATTTATCTTCCAAATTAAAAATGGATTGATCAGGAAAAACATCCATTTTCTGAATTACCTGTTGCATTGCAGTTAACTCTCCCATTTGCCTAAGCACAAACATCAAATCGGTGCTAATTTCCATCAAACGAGTTGATTTTAAATTATACGCATCGTTAAAAGATACTTGCAGTAGCTCTTTAGCAAGGGTGTACTTTTTCTTTTCGGAATAAATTTTACCTAAACGTCCTGAAGCTAAAATATAAAACTCGGTATTGTTGATTGCCTTTAGTCCTGTGGCTGCATCTTGGTAATAGACAGCTGCTTTATCATGTTGTTTTAATTCAAAATAACAATCGCCAATATTTAACAAAGCTAAATAATAATTTGGGCTATTTATTTTGTCTTTTGCAAATTCGGGCAGGCATTCTTGGTACAATTTAAGTGCAAATTGTAAGTTTTTTAACTTACTATACATATTTGCTAAACGAAATCTTTGAATAGCTAAAAACTTGGAATCATTAATTTTTTCAAAATAGGCAATGGATTTGATGGCATAATTTACCGCTTGCGCATTTTTGAGTTGGTAGTAATAGTTAGCACTTAAATCGCCATAAACAATTGCTATTCCACGTGGGTATTTCTCAGCTTTAAAAATAGCTAACGCTTTGTTTAAGTTCACAATAGCTTTGTCGTATTTTCCAGCGTTTTTATATACATTAGCACAATTAATTAGTACTCCCGCCACATCTTTAGGGTATTTTTTGTACTGTTCAATACTTGTATTGAATAAAACAAGTGCAAGTGAATCTCTTCTGGTTATGGCATAATACACCCCGTAATCATTGTAGGCTTGTCCAATTAATGTATCGTGTAATTTTGTTTTGTTAGCTAGTATTTGATCCAAATAAATCTTGGAGCTGTCAGGGTTTGAAAATTGTAGCTCATTGAACTTAGCTTTGGCTTGATTGTATCTAAATGGTTTGTCTTTTTGTTGTCCAAAGACACAAAATTGCATTAAAATACAAGTCCATAAAGTAATGTATTTCATAAGTGATTAATTGTGGGGTTTAATTGGAAGTAAATATAGTATATTATTTTTTTATTTTCCGATTTTTGTGATAGGAGTAATTTATTTTTTTGAATTGTTCATTACACCCACACTATCCCCTCACTATCCCCTCTTTATCCCCTCTTTATATTAACCGCAACTTTTAGTAAGTTTATATAACAAAATTTGGTGTCCATTTTATATTCCTTTAAAGTATTCTTCTTCATCAATACCCATATATTCGCAAAAATGAGATACTGAAATTGGACATCTTTTTCTTAAATTTTTATCCATTCTAATATTATTCATTAACCTGTACGCTGAACTTTGTTGGCAATCCATATACCTCATTATGTGTTGAACTCTTACAATTCTTGATTTAGTTGTTATCATAACATAATATTTTAAAATTATTTTTCAAAATTACTAGTGTCTGTTTACAAGCTGCAAGGAAATTCACGGAGTTTACTTGGAATTATTCAGAGTTTACTTGGAAATTTACTAGTTACTGTAAATCAATGATTTAACCAGCCAATATAACAATTCTCTTTCTTCATTTTTTGATTTAATGAAGGTATTGGTTGCTCTATCAAGTTTGAAATCATATTTTTGATCGTTAAACCATTCTCTAAAGGGAGTGTCTTTCACCGAAATAAGTGTTGGTTTTTCTTGTTCTGCCATTTTTCTGTAAAAAAAACTTAAGGCAACATGCGAATTAAATTTTTCAGCAAAAAAATTAAATAGATAAAATGCTTTTTCATCACTAAAAATGCGATTGGGATATTTATTGTCTTTTGGAAGTTCCAATTTAAAATTGGATTGTATTTCGATTTTATTTGATGTAATTTCATCGGCACACCAACTATTTATTTCTGAAAAAATCACTACTGAATTGGAAAGTAAGCAACTATTTTGGATGTAAATCAACTCTTTTTTTATGTACCTCAGTAGGCTGGCTTGAACTTTATTTAAAAGTTTTTTATCCGAAATTTCAGGATTTAAAACGCTGGTTTCGATTATATACTCTTGAAATGCATCAAAAATCAGCGCATTTTGTGTTGGCCATTCCAAGTTTTTAATTAGGTCAAGCCCGCATTGTAGGTACACCTTGTCCAAAAAATTCAACAAATAGTTGTCGGTTTGTTCAACCTCTATTTCTTTAAGTAATTGTTTATTGTTTACCGATTCGCTCCATAACTTTCGTGCTCGGGTATGTTTATTATTAATCCACGCATCTATTTGCTGAAAAACGGTTGTATGTTGGTTTAATAATTCAAGATACAACTCGTGCTTTTTTACTTTATTTTTTTTGAAATATGTTTTTTCATCTAAATAAAATTTCATTAATTGAGATTGAAAATGTGATTCAGATTTTAGTACATTTTGAGCTTTAAGTATTCCCTTCTTCCATAAATCGAACGCAGCAAGAGTCCTGTTAGCGAATGTTGGTTGTTCCTTTTTCTCTATAATAAATCCGTTGTAGAGCAAATAGTTGATGTAATAGGCTACAACTACTTCTTTGAAATTGTCACCCCATTGTTGTAAAATACTTAGTTTAGTTTCAATGTTAAATCTCGAAGAAGCGTTGAATGAATCAGGATATAGGTATTGGTTCATGTTTTTACTTTTTTTTGGCGTTGGAAATGCTAAGTTACTTTTTTTTATTTTATTTTTTTAAAAGTTTAAAAAAAATTAATTGGTTTTATTGTTTTCACTTCGGTTTGTAATGATTATACAGAATATAACTAAGCTGTTTTTATACTCTTGGATTTTGGGGATTTATTTTCAAATAGTTGATGTGTTTTTTTGCTACTTTTTATTTTTATTGTTCTTTTTTGCTCTTTTTTTATTTGGTTTTGTCACTTTTATCATTGGTGTTTTTTTACGCTAGTACCTTTGTTCCCAATAACGTCACAAGCATGTTAGCAACGAACAGTTTAAGAAACTACACCGGTTTATGTTTCTGAAAGGACGCAGCTGATTTGGCTCTGACAGAAATTTATTATCAACTTAAAATTTTAGCAAATGGCAAAATTTGAAGGGATCTTCGAGATCCAAGGTACCGTGAAAGGTATGACATTTTACAAATCGAAAGACGGTTTGTTAGTACGTTCAAAAGGAGGAGTCTCTAAAAAAAGAATGAGTACCGACCCTGCATTTCAGCGTACGCGGGAAAACAGTTCAGAGTTTGGTCACAATGCCAAAATGGGGCAACTGTTGCGGAAATCAGTAGCGGGCATGATGTCACTTGCTAAGGACAACAGGGTAAGTAGCCGTGTAGTGAAATTAATGAGTACTGCTAAAAATTTGGATTTTGATTCGGCAAGAGGCGATCGAAAGGTTTGGATTGGTCTCGAAAGTACGGAAGGAAAGCAGGCTATTAAAGGATTCAACTTTAATGATAATTCGCCGTTTCATTCAGTATTTAGAAGTCAGTATTCATTGGATGTTGTAACAGGTGTGGTTAGTATCCCAGGATTTAATCCCGCTACCCATTTATTGCTCCCACAAGGGGCTACACATGCGTCATTTAGTATGGCGGTTTCGTCTGTAGATTTTGAAACCGACGCATTTGAAACTACTTACAGCCCAAAATCAAATTTTCCGTTAACGGATGGTTTGATGGATGTAACAGTTAATGTACCAAATTTGCCATCTTTGGCAGGAATGCGATTTTACTATTTTCTGATTGAGTTTTTTCAGGAGTTAAATGGAGTGCAGTACCCGTTAAAAAACAATTCGCACAATGTATTGTATGTGATGGATGTGGTTTAGTTTTTTTTTGCTATGCTGTGAATATCCGCATCGAAAGGTGCGGATTTTTTTAGTTTTGATAGTAGAGATATAAATTAATCGTTACTTTTTCTTTTTATGTATTCATCAACATCAAATGCCATTGGAATGATGGTATGGAAGATAATTTTCATGTCCATTTTCCAATTTTTGTTGAGCACGTACCATTTATTTATTCTCACTTTATCAGGCCAAATTATTTGGTCGTTGTATAGTTTTGGATTTTGTTGTAGGGATAATTCTTTTTCTTCATTTCTGTATTTTAATGATGCTAAACCCGTGATACCGGGTTTTATAGTTAAAATCATGCGGTCTTCACCTGTTAATTGATCAGCATAACCTGGAATATCTGGTCTTGGACCCACAAATGCCATATCTCCTTTTATGATATTATATAATTGAGGTAACTCATCTATTTTTGACTTGCGCAACAACCTTCCCCATGCATTGGGTGTTGAACTGTTTTTGTTAATGCTTCTGATTTTATACAAAACAAAAGGAATTCCATTTTTGCCAATTCGAATTTGTTTGAAAAGCATTTTCATTTTTTTTGTTAAAACTCAATTCTTTTTGCTGGATTACCGAAATAAGACCCCGAGTTTTTGATTGATTTAATTACAACAGAACCTGCTCCAATTCTTGTATTATCTGGTATTTTAACTCCTGGTAAAATTACAGCTCCTGTACCAATAAAAACATTTTTTCCAATAATTGCACCACCACCTATATCTACATTAGCCATAATACTTGTAAAATCACCAATAACAACATCATGACCAATTTGTGAACCACTATTAATAAAAACAGCTCTACCAATTGTGGTGTCGCACGAAACTAATGCAGCAGGAAGCAATAAAGATCCCTTGCCAATAATTGTTCTTTCGCCAATAAGTACACCTGTACCAATAAAAGTTAAAATATCTAAATCTTTATCTTCAGCATTTTTGTAGATTGACTCTTTAATAAAACAATCTGAAATGGCAATTACTATACTAATTGTTTTGTCAAATGAATTAAAATCTATAGGTCCAACTATTGGAATATCAATATTATACTTTTCTAATACATGTAGGTTATCATCTAAAAAACCTACTATCTTTAATTTATTTTTATCATCTTTAGAAATTGAATTCCAACTTAGAACCTCTCTTCCTAAACCGCTTGCGCCTATTATTATTACTTTCATATTACTGAATTGAATATCCACCATCAACTACTATACTTTGCCCTGTTATCCATTTTGAATCATTTGAAATCAAAAAAGATATTACGGGTACAATATCATCAACTTCCCCTATTCCAAGTGGATGCATTGCCTTTATTTCTTCTATCTTTTCAGAACTAATTTGGTCAAACAAATTTTGTGTCATTGGAGTATTTACTACACCTGGTAATACTGCATTCACTCTAATTTTTCTTTTAGAAAACTCTAAAGCAGCCGACTTTACTACACCCAGCACCGCTGATTTTGATGAACAGTAACCTATCTTTCCAGGTTGACCTAATGCTCCCATAACAGAAGATAAAAAAACAACACTTGAACCATCATTACAATATTTTTTCTTTACAAAATGTCTCAACATTTCAACACCTGCAAACACATTAATGTCATAAAGTTCTTTCATTTTTGGAGGAGTGTATAACGTTAGTGGAATCGTCTCTTCTACTCCTGCGCAATGAATGAATGCATCGAATTTAGTGTCTTTTAAATCAAATTTAGAAAATAAAGATTCTATTTCATCGGTGTTTTTTAAATCAAATTTAGTTGGTATTACTTGGTTTTCATTTACTTGTAAAAAATCTGCCAACTTAGTGAAATCCCTACCTACAGCATGTACTTTATGACCATTATTCACTAATGATTTTAGTGTTTCTAAACCTATTCCTGAAGTAGCACCTGTTAATAATACATTCATGACTTATTTTGTTAAATATTTTTTATAGCTTTTTTGAAATTCACACACCCTACCCTCTTCATCGCTTAATTCACCTTGATAATGAGAGTTTTTTACCCCTAATTGAACTTTTTCGCATATTACTTTATCTTCATCAAATACTTTTCTATTAAATTGAATTAATGAATTTTTATACATCATTTCAATCGCCTCATTTTTATCCATTTCCTCTTTTTTTGTAATAAAAACAAAGCTTCTGAATAACGATTTATTTTCATCAATTGGAAGTATTTGTGACACATTGAATGAGATACCGTAGGTTGTTGATATCAATATATTTGGAAAAACAACTAAATGTTTATAACCGTCTATTTTATAATCTCTATTTTGGTAGGGTTGATGCACACGTTTTTGTTTGCCCTCGTTTTCGTTTAACAATAATGTTGCATTCCAAGCAGAATGATATTTATTAAATTCAAAGTCTAAACCGCCAGCACCTAAACGTTTAAATGTTTCTTCGTGAATCAAATTAACATGATAACTTTCTAATGTGTTTTCAACTAAAATTTTCCAATTTGCATCAATTATCATTTCATTTACATCAATAAGATCTCCAAAACATAAACTCATTTTTTCAATTTCTTCAAAAAAAGTACCGAGATATTCTTGCAATGATTCTTTGGAATTTGCATCCATGTTTATAAAAACCAATTCTCCACAAAATTCGACCGCATATTCTTGCAGTTTAAGACATTGTATTTCATCTTTTGTGAAATTGAACAATGGTTTTTGGGGAATCCCAAATGGCAACCCTTTTTCATTATATGCCCAACCATGGTAAGGACACATTAAGTTTCTATTACCTGAAGGTTCCGTTTGTATAATTGAATGTCTATGTGAACAAATATTTTTAAAACACTTTATTTGACCTTTACAATTTTGTACAACAATTGGTACTCCTCCAATATCTTGTGTTTTAAAATCATTTACTTCTTTGAAATCATTTTTAAACCCGACAAAATTCCAAGTTTTTTGAAATAATTGTATGTTTTCAGTATTAAAAACATCTTTATCAAAATACTCTTTTGGAGAAATAAGTGCTTTCATTTGGTACTAATTATAATTTTTTATTGGGTCAATTTTTGTTTTAGATATATCTAAGATACAATTTCCCCATGTTAATCCTGAGCCATATCCACTACAAATTACTTTATTTGTACTTTCAAAATCAGTATTAAATGAAGAAATTAATAATGGAATTGAAACACCGCTTGTATTTCCAAAACTTTGAATATTAATTGGAACTTTAGCATCATTAACCTCTAGTTTAGCGGCAATTTGTTTGATAATAAATTTGTTTGATTGATGAAACAAAAACTTATCTATTGAATTTAATTCAATATTAAAATGGTTTACTAATTCAATTATACTTGGATAAATCTCTCTAAGTGTAAAATCGAATACACTGGGTCCATCCATAGATAATTGCACTTTGTTTTTTGTATTGCTTTTTTCGTCTGTATATTCAATGAAACTCTCTTCATTTACCTTATTTCTATAACCACCATCAGGAATCATGATTGCTTCTGATTTTGAACCGTCTGAATAAAAATTAAAATAAGCGGTATCGTTGATATTTTCTGTTTTAGAAATTAAAATAGCTGAAGCTCCATCTCCAAAAAGCATTGAAGTACTTCGGTCTGATTTTGATAGAATTTTTGAAAGTGTTTCACCTATAATTAAAAGCACTTTTTCATTTTTTTGTAACGTATTTGCAATAGCATATGCCATACTCAAACCTTGTATAAAGCCCGCACAACCTGCATTGATATCTAAACAAAACGTTTCTTTTGCCAAACCTAATTTTGATTGTAAAATATTTGAAGTAAAAGGTATTTTATAATCTGATGTTTGAGAAAGAAACAGTAAACTTTTTATTGACTCTTTTTTCAAGCCTTTTTGATTTAAAAGTTCTAATGCTGCTTGGTATCCCAAATCAGAAGCAGTGACTTGTTCGTCAGCCCATCTTCTATTTAAAATTCCAACCGTTTTTTCAAACATTTTTAACTCTTTTTCATTCAATAATGATTGAAAATATGAATTATCAATTTCTTTGTTTGGAACACATGAAGATATGTGATCTATTGTAATACCATTGAACTTTTGAAACATAGTAGGAATTAATTAAATTTTTCTACCCCAATTCTTTCAATCAATGAATTAATATCTGTGATTGCTTTAATGTCTTCTGCATTTAGTGTAATTCCGAATTCATCAGAAACAAAACCTATCAAAACCATAGCTCCCATAGAATCCCATTCTTCTAATTCTTTTAGATTTGTATCTAATGTTAACGTTTCGTCAAATTCTAATTCTTCTTGCAATTTTGAAATAAATTCTGATTTTTCCATTTTTATTTTTATTATAATTTATCTTCTATTTTTATTATTCCTCCAGCCCATGATAAGCCAACGCCAAATCCTACAATTGCAATTGTTTGCATTTTTTTTTCATTATTTAATAAAGAATATTTTTTTAATGCAATTGGAATTGTAGATGAAACGGTGTTTCCACCATCTTCCAAATCTATGAAATAATTCTCCGTTGGAATTTTTAATCTTTTACGCATAAAGTTTAACATGAAAGCATTTGCTTGATGAAAAACATATTGATCTACTTGTTCAATCAGTAGGTTGTTTTTTTCTACTACTTCTTTTGTAAATGATGGAATAACTTCACTTGTAAAATTAAATATTTCAGGTCCATTCATATAAAGATGATTGTCTGTATAAACATTATTTGTCCCATAAACTATTTCTGGTGCATTATTATCATATGGAAATTTGCTACATCCATTTTTGACAATTAATTTATCATTTCCTGAACCATCAGTACCGAATAAAAACTCACCTAATTGATCTATATCAGAGGTTGAAATTAATGTTGCTGCTGCTGCATCTCCAAAAATTGCTCTGTTTGATCTATCTTTTGGGTGCAAGTATTTTGAATATGTTTCTGCCGTAACCAATAATACATTTTTGGCTTGTCCAGAATTGATTAACGCTTTTGCCAAACTAAGACCGTATACAAAACCAGAGCATCCTAAATTAAAATCTAATGCTCCAATGCTTTTATGTATGCCTAAATAATCTTGCAAAATACATGCGGTGGTTGGTAAAAAATATTCAGGACTCTGGGTACAATATAAAATATAATCTATTGTATTTTTATCAAATCTAGTTAGTAATTTATCACATGCTTGCTTTGCTAAATCAAGTGCCGTTTCATTATCTTTTACCCAATAACGATTTTTGACTCCAACTTTGTCCTCAAATTTTGAAAAATCATAATCTGGGAATTGCAATGACAAATCATCATTACTTATTTTGTTTTCAGGATAAACATACTCTATTCCTACAATTCTTGACCCCATATTAATTCCCTTTAAATGCATCCATAGTAACGGAATTTTCTGATGAAATTCCCTCTGCTCTAAAAACCTTTAGAATTGTCAAATATACAATTTTAAAATCTAAAACAAATGAAATATTTTCAACATACCACACATCCAACTCAAATTTTTGATCCCAACTGATGGCATTTCGTCCGTTTACTTGTGCCCAACCTGTAATTCCGGGCTTTACTTCGTGGCGGCGGTTTTGAAAGGGTGAGTACAATTGTAAATAATCGGGTAATAGTGGTCGAGGTCCTATGATGCTCATGTCGCCTTTCACTACATTGATTAATTGTGGTATTTCGTCCAAAGATGTTTTTCTTACAAACTTCCCTATTTTTGTTAACCGTATTTCGTCGGAAAGCAATTTGCCTTGCGCATCTTTTTTATCGTTCATGGTTTTGAACTTGATGATGGTAAATATTTTACCGTTTTTGCCTGGTCGTTTTTGTAAAAAAAAGGGGTTGCCTTGGTTGGCAATGATCAAAGCTATGGTTGCTACAATAAATAGCGGACTCAATAGGATTAATCCTAGAGCGGCACTGATGATGTCAAGTAAGGGTTTGAATAGGTTTTTGTACATCAAATTTTCAAAAATATTTATTTGGCGAAAATAGCTATTATTACTGAATGTTGTGTTTATTTGCTGTTTATTTTTTTACATCTCTATAGGTCGATTATGGGTCGCTGCGCTCTTTCTTAAACACAAATTCCACGAAGTTGCACAAATTTTTGAATTGCATTAGTATTTTATGATGGTTACAAAAATTTCATAAAGGTCGCTTCGCTCTTTTTTGTAAACACAAATTTCACGAAGTTGCACAAAGTTTGACACGAAGATTTTATGGGTCGCTGCGCTCTTTCTTATACACAAATTTCACAAATTTCCACAAATTTTTAAATTCGAATGTATATTTCACGAAGTTGCACAAAGTTTGACACGAAGATTTTATGGGTCGCTGCGCTCTTTCTTAAACACAAATTTCACGAAGTTGCACAAATTTTTGAATTGCATTAGTATTTTATGATGGTTACAAAAATTTCACAAACGTCGCTTCGCTCTTTTTTTTAAACACAAATTTCACGAAGTTGCACAAAGTTTGACACGAAGATTTTATGGGTCGCTGCGCTCTTTCTTAAACACAAATTTCACAAATTTTCACAAATTTTTAAATTCGAATGTATATTTCACGAAGTTGCACAAAGTTAGACACGAAAATTTTATGGGTCGCTGCGCTCTTTCTTAAACACAAATTTCACGAAGTTGCACAAAGTTTGACACGAAGGTTTATTAAGGGTCGCTTCGCTCTTTTTTTTAAACACAAATTTCAAAAATTTTCACAAATTTTTGAGCCGTGTTTTTTGTAGTGCGTGACACCCCTGTAGTCCCCTCAAGGGGACAATACGTAAATAAGTTGTTTTTGGGTGGGGTTGGTGATTTGTTTTTTGAAGTTGTTTTTTTACTTCGGAAATATAACTTTTCTATTTTTATTTTAATTGTCTGTCGGAAGGATTGTCCCCTTGAGGGGACCATAGGGGTGTTTTTTTAGTTGTTTTTTTTCGTTCGGGGGTTATCAATTAATTGTCAATTATCAATTATCATTTGTCAATTAACATTTGGTATTCTGCTAAAAGAGCGTCCCAAACTACTTGTTGTTCGTATCGTGAAGTAATACTTGGTCGGGCGTTTTGCGCTAGTGATTGACGTAAAGTTGGATTGTCAATTAACTGTTGCATGGCGTGGGTTAGTGCTGTTGTGTCTTTGGGAGGGATTATACTACCGTTGTGGTTGTGTTGTATGATTTCGTTGCTACCATTAATATCAGTTACAATTGAGGGTAATCCCATAGCTCCTGCTTGCATGACCACATTGGGAAATCCTTCTCGGTAACTGGGAAAAACAAATACATCACTTATTGCCAAAAAGGGACGAATGTCGTCTTGAAAACCAGTTGTAATGATGTTGGTGTTTTCATAAATGGCATCTAAAGTTGTTTCGGTTAATGGATCTAATTCGTGCTCATAAGGCCCCACTAAAAGTAATTTAGTCGTTTTGTTGTGGGTGTATATTTCTGTAAATGCTTGAATCAATTCGTTGATGCCTTTGTCGCCAACTAATCTTCCGACAAATACAAAAATGAAATCATCGGGGTGAATGTTCCACTTTTTCGTTAAGGTTTGTTTGTCAAAATCATTGAAATGGGCTGCTGTAAAATGATTTGTATCAATGCCATTTATGTTTCCGTTGGCTAGTACTTTTAAAGGTTTGGAGGTTATTGAATGGTTTAACAAATCGTTTTTTACGCCTTGCCCTTCGGGATAAATTTGGGTTGCCATTTTGCATACTATTTTATCTGTAGCAATAAGTATTTTTTTCATTATGCCTTGTTGAGTAGGAAAAACTAAGCCCGTAAAGGTGTGCATCCTGATGGGTACTCCTGCTAACTTGGCAGCTGTCATGGTAAGTAAACCCGCCTTTGGGGTTATAGAATGTACAAGGGTTGGTTTTTCTTTTTTGAGGGTGCGGTACAAACGGAATAATGAAATAAGGTCAAATAAAACATTTATTTTCCTTGCCATCGGTACATCAATAACGGTAACCCCTTCTCTTTCTTTTACGGTTTGTAAATGGGTGTCGTTGCCCGATACGGCTACTACCTCAAAATGGTTTTGCAAAAAACGCAATTGCCCTTTTAGCAAAATATCTAAGGAGGTGGCAACAGTTGCCGTGCGGAGGAGTTTAGGCTTGGTTTGCATATAAACTATATTATCTTTTATACTGTTCCAAAAAATGCTAATTCTTTGGATACCTTTATTTTATATTTTTGAAATAAATATCCCGTTCTTTATTAAACTCCGATTTCCTGCTCCAAAATTTATTTTCTGAATATCGAGTTATTGAAGCCAAATATGCTATGCTTTATCTGCCAAATAAAAAAACAAACATTTAATACATTAATCCAAAATGCCAAAGCGGCATAGTGTTCAAAAAGCCCATTTCTATATCGTCTTTAACAATAAATCCTTTTTGGGCATGTAGAATTTGTTTTGAACCTTTGCTTTTACCTCCAATTTCAAAATCATAGAAGTCAATTTTAAAATCTGCCAATGATGACGAAACCACTTCGTGATTTACCCTTAACTGATTAAGAAAAAAAGTTTCTCTCACATTTCCTATGTTCTGATTTTCATTTGCTAGATTATAAATCAAATTCGTATTGTCTAGATATACTTTATTCACTTTCCCAAGACCCCGAATTCCTCCGGTCTCCTCTCTCAATTGGCTTATCATTCCAGCTTCTTCAATATAGAGCAAGTAATCAGCAACATTATTGCGACTTACATTTAACATTTCTGCAATCTTACTCATATTTGGCTTAAAAGGGACACTTACTGCTACTATCGCCAACAGTTGCTTGAGTTTTCTACCTGTGGTTACATGCATTCCTCCATAAACGGGAACATCGATTTCCAATGTTTGGTTGATTACTTGCTGTATTCTCAAATTAAAATCATCTTCCATAGCAAAAGGATAATAACCATTTTTCAGATAAGCAGCAAACAAGGCTAAAAATTGTACTTTTTGAGGCAAACGTACCTGATGGCTCAAAATTTGTTCTAAAGTAAATTTCGGAATTTCCATCTTATGAAACAATCCCAAATATTCTCGAAAAGACAAGCCTTGCATTACATAAACTACTGCCCTGCGGCTCAAATCAGAACTACCTTTTTTGATATCCAAAATGGAAGAACCGGTAAAAACTATGTGTAATTTGGGATGATAATCGTACATCAGTTTCAACTCTTTTGACCAATCGGGATATTTGTGAATTTCGTCGATAAACAAATACGTTCCACCTGACTTAACAAAAGAATCAGCCAAATCCAATAAACGGTTTTTGGCAAAATAAAAATCCTCAGCCGTTACATACAAAGTCTGATGTACTGGAAGATTTTCTTTTATATACTGTAGAATCATAGTGGTTTTACCAACACCACGAGGCCCTGTTAATCCCACCAGCCGATTTTTCCAGTTGATCCGATAAAACATATACCGTATAAAATCGGTTTTTGTTTCGCTTACCAATCGGTTTGAATATGCAAATAATGATTCCATTTCAATTTAATTTTATACAAAAATACAAAAAATGCACTGCGTTAGTGCGTTTTTTATATTATTTTGCACTATAAGAGTTCAAAATCAAAAAAACACACTAGGTATCCGTACAAAAAAATTAATTTAAACCATTGTTGTCCGATTAAAAATTTTAATAAAATATTAAATCTATGATTATGAACTATGTAACTAATTAAATTGTATTTCGCCTTATTTTTTAACATGGTGCAATCAAATGAAAAATTTAGCCACGGATGTCACGGATTTAGCGGATTATCACGGATAAAATCTGTGAAATCTGTGAAATCTGTGAAATCTGTGAAATCTGTGGCAAAAAAATAGGCTTAAAATTTCATTTAATTTTTATCGGACAATAATGAATTTAAACATAAAAAAATTGCTTTCCTTTAGCAAAATATCTAAGGAGGTGGCAACGGTTGCGGTGCGGAGGAGTTTTGTAAACTTCATAAAAAATTAATCCAATTGCGATAATTTATCTTGTAAAAGTGTTACCCCCAATTTATGCTTTATAGGATTATCTTGTTTTAATTTTGCTAAATTTTTTAATTTCCATTGCACTGCAGGATAGCTTTGAAAATTATAATAGTTCCAATCGGGAGTTACATTTTCAAATTGTATAATAAAAGCTTTATCGCTTTCATCGAGACTTTTATAAATAATAGGTAAAATAGCAGATCGAACCGCTTCAAAATCCTCATAATTAAAAGGTGCTTTGGTCATTCCTTCAAATTGCGTGATAAAGGTTTGACTTTGGTCAATAAAATTGGGAAATAGAATTTCAGCTATAGGCCTTTTACTACTCAAAAGAGCATATAAAAATCCAATCTTAACCTCATCTGTAAACCCTTCTTTTGCAAGTAGAAGGTTTACATCAAACAAATCTCTTGGATGTTGTCTGTCTAACGCTGCAACCAATTTCCCTCCATATAGCTGCCCAATAGCCACCACATCAATAGCACAAAAAATATCAAACTGTTCTTGTGCAGCTTCACATAAAACCCTTTTTTCTATTGGATAAATGAGGCCACGCATCCCTTGGTTAACCTCTAATTTTATTTGGGCTTCATCATTGGAAATATGCAACTTCAAAAGTTCTTTCTGATGGATTACTTTTGAAAAAGGAATATACGCTTCTATAGTGTTTTTAATTTTTTCTAAAGATAAGTTGATCGCTTCAAAACTAGCGGCTCTATCTTCAACAGGAATATAAGTTAAATCGATATCTACCGACAAACGTGGCATATTGCGCAAAAAAAGATTTATTGCGGTTCCTCCGTGCAATGCAAAACAGGATTCCTTTGCTACTTCGGGGATCACGTTTAATAATAAGGCTACTTGCTTTTTATATTGTTCCATAAGATGCTAATTCTTTTGGCACCGTTATTTGATAGCTGGCTATATACACCCCATTCTTAACTATACTTCTATTTCCTGTTCCTAAATCTATTCGCTCTACATCGATGTGCTGCAACCATGGGTGTTGTGCTTTTTCAGCCATATACAAAAACAAACGTTTCACTTTCACCGACGAACAAGCTTCTAGTAAAGACTGAACAGATGAAGGGCGTAAATTTGATAACCCTTCCATTAATTCATAGCATTCCACAAGATCCTGTTTTTTGGGAGCAAGGTATAAACATTCCATCAAGGCACGAGGGGCTCCAGAGATGTTAATGGTAAAGCTCTTTATTTCTTTTGAAACAAGACCAATTGTGTGAGGCAAAAAGGCAGAAGCGATAAAGTCGATTGATAGTCCCCAATGATAATCAACCATCCATAAAGGTAATTTTTCATCTGCCCCTCCAAAAAGAATCTTTTTTTTGGTTGCAAATTCCAAATAATGTGATTTACCCAACATAGCCAATGCTGTTTTTCCTCCAAGATGTATACTACTTTTAGCTTGATTTTGCAATGCATACACAGCGCCTTCAACAGAAATTGTATCTCCTGTTTGCTTTATTGCACCTGTTCCTACACTTTCAATCCAATTACTTTTTTTATATCGATTTAGCAATTGACTAGAGTAACCGTTGGCGGTAAGCCATGATGTTAAACAAACGGTTTCTTTTGGCCATTTATTTACAAGAAACTTTATTTTATAATTATTTTCTAAACTCATAGTTTAGTTTATTGATTAATTTTAAACAAAAATATAAAATTACTTGCACTTCATCTAATTTATTATGTATCAATTACCCGATACGGCTATTACTTCAAAATAATTATTCAAAAAACGCAACTGACCTTTTAGTAAAATGTCTAACGAAGTGGCAACGGTTGCGGTGCGGAGGAGTTTGGGTTTAGTTTTCATTTAAAAAAACTTAATTACTTTTTTTTAAATAAAATTTAGGAAAAAATCTTGATTTTATTTTAATATCAAATAAATTTAATATTTTTTTATACTGACTTTCATTTCCCCAAGTTCCATATTTTGATGTCTCCCTTAAATAATAAATTGATTTTACATTTTTTAATTGATTTAATTTATCAAGCAATAAACTACAATAAATATGATTTTCTTCATAACTTTCATCAAACCTTATATAAATATGCAACTTATCAGTTTCTTTAATTAATGACATAAAATAAATTACATCTTCAAAAAATTTATCGACGCATATTTTGGAATTAATTGAAACACTAGTAATATTGTATAAATAAAAAACAGATTCATTTTTTATTGTATCAGTAAACCTGTTAATTCGTCTGTTAAACTTCGCCTTTGAATCTAAATTTGATATAAGATTTTTTTCATGCATAAACTCAGAATAATCAAACTTTTCAGAAACAATATATCCTCTTTCATTAATTTTTAAATCCTCTAAAAAGAATTGAAAATCTGATAAAATATTACTGTTAACAAATTCTATCCCCATTAAAGGATTAGTATTTAACCAATCAAAAGGTAAACTTGATTTTCTTAAATGCAGTTTTTGCAGAAGATATGCTGGATGACAATCACATCCAAGTGAAATTAAATTAACATTATAATAATAACTTTTTTCTATTATTAATTTCCCCTTAAAACCAGGATAAATAATGGGTATTTTCATTTTTATATTAGATTTTGATACATTTCAATATGAGCTGTTACCATTTTTTCAATAGTAAATTCTTGTGCTCTTGCTTGACAAGAAGCTGCTGTTTTTTGATACAAGATAGGGTCGTTTAGCAGCTCTTGAATGTGCTGTGCAAGTTGTTTTTCATTGCCACACTCAAACAGTAATCCTGCTCCTGAAACCACTTCTGATAAACCAGGTACATCTGACGCAATAAAGGGTTTTCCTGACGCCATTCCTTCAATACTCGACAAGGACAATCCTTCATATTTGGAAGATAATACTACAATATCGGCGGTTTTTAATAATTGTGGCACATCCATTCTAACACCTAAAAAAATGACCCTTTCTGACAGTTTTAGTTGTTGTACCAATTGTTGGCATTTTTCTTTTTCTACTCCTTCGCCTACCAAAATTAATTTAATTTCTTTAGGCAATAAAGTCATTGCTTTTATTAGGGTTGCTTGGTCTTTTTGTTCTCTAAAAGCCGCTACTTGAATCACAATAATGTCATTACTATACAAATCACTAACTATCTCATTTTTATCTAAAGCAATTGCATCTTGAATTAAAGTAGTATTTGCTCCATTTTGAATAAGAAGCCATTTATCTTTAAAGTTGGGTAAATAATGTTCGTAAATATTTTTGATTTCGTTTGAAATACAAATCACTTTTGAATATGAAGTATAAATTTGTCTTTCTATAAACTTAAAATACCATTTACTTATTCTCCTATTTGTGGTATTGTGCTCTGTAAAAACCAATTTTACCTTTGATCTGCTCAACCATTTGGCAACAACTGCAAAATATTGTACGGGAAATAAATGTACGTGAATAATATCATATTTTTGTAGGTAAGGAATCAATTTAAAAATAAGCAACGGATTATATACCGAACCCCAACCAAGTGCTATGATTGTTGTCTTACTTGAGGCTTGCAGTTGCTCTGTAAAAGGATGACTGGTACCATTGGTAACAATAACATCAGTTATGATGCCTGCTTGTTGGTACAACGGAACGGTTTCTGCCACTAGTTTTTCTGCACCGCCTGTTGCCAAACTATTGATAAGATGCGCTATTTTCATTGGTGCTGAAATTTATCTTTTATAAATAAAATAAGTCCCAAAGGAAACCCTACTATTGAATAACCTAAACTACTCATTTTGATTTTCTTGATAAAATTAAGGTTTGAATTAAACGAAAACCTCCAAAAATTTATGGTTGCTCTTATTTTTTGGATAATTGGAATACTATCCTGATTCAATTCACTATAATAAGTCATTGTTGCTACTGGCGCATTCATTCGTATTTTAACGATATTAGACGTTAATCCATCAGGCTGGTATTCAACTGTATAAATATTTATATCTGAAAATATAAACTTAAAATCTCTTGAAATTCTGTTCCAAACTAAGGCTTCTGGACAAAATTTTTCGTTTTCAATTTCAGGAAATGGAAATTTTTTAAATACTTCTGTTTTAAATATTTCGCCCAAGTCCCCTTTAATTTTTCTTTTGAAACGAATATCAAAAGTAGTGCCTTTAAAATTAGCACCTATTTTTGACCCTATTAACGTACCATCTTCATAATGTTTTCTTCCTACAATACCAGCCAATTCAATATCTAAGTCGCACTCGGGCATTAATTTATTTAATAAAAATAAACTATCATTGGGCAAAAAATCATCACTATCTAAGATTAAAAAATAGTCGCCTTTTGCAACAGTAGCTGCTTTGTTTATGGCAAAATGTTTTCCTGCATTTTGCTGATAAAAATACCTAATATGTATTTTTTTTTCATCAATAAATGATTGAATTACTTCTTTGGTGTTGTCTGTACTACCGTCATTGACTAGTATCCACTCAAAATCAGTAAATGTTTGATGACACAAACTAGTATATACTCTTCCAAGTAAATGCGCTCTGTTGTAAGTAGGTGTAAAAACTGTTACTTTCATTTTTATTTATATTCTAAATGCTCCCACATTCCTCCCCTATCAAAATCTTCAAAAATTGATTTAAAAGGTAAAAAATCGCCCCCGTCGTAATAAATTAGCAAGCGAAAAAATACCAAGCTAAAATACATAAACACGACCAGTCTGTAGGTAAACCGCCATTTGGGTTGTGTAATAAACGAATAAATATATGCCAAACCATTGCAGTAAAAAATAAGAAAATACCATGATAAACGCACAAAGGTTGCATTGGTTAAGCTCAATACGATAAAAAAAGTATATAACACTACGCCATTAAATACCAACGTTCCTTTTGGAGTTTGGTAAAAGGACAACCGGTATTTGAGTAATAAAAAAATAAGCAAACCTGCTTCAATCAAATACAAAAAATTCACTTCATTAAACTGATCCGCGTAGCCTTCGTATTTTTTGTCGATATTCTCCGAAAAAAAACTTGCCGCTAATTCTCCTAAAGGTGAAAGTGCCACGGCAGCCGCTACCGACATAATGATGAAAAATTGGAATTTTTTAAATTGAAATTGAGGGACTAGGACTAATAAGGCAAAAACTAAAGCGGTTTTGTGGAAAAAAAAGGCGAGTCCCACCAATGCAAACGCTATAAAACGTTTTTTGTTGAATACATAAGGAATGGCTAACCATAAAATACCCATAGCCAACCCTTGACGAAGATAGACAAACGTGAACAAGAAAAATTTACAAAAATAGATGAATACTGCCACCCCTTTACTTGTGTTCACTTTGCTAATAGTAAAGGTATGCAGTCCAATCATTAGTAGTGCGGTACTAAAAAACATTAACTCACGGGAACTGCCTAAAAAATAAATTATTTTAAAATAGAGTACAAAACCCAACTCAAAATACTCGTTCAAATAATCCCTATTGATGTTTTCAAAAATTTCGGCATAGATGTACACATCAAAGCCCCCAATCATGTCGCGAAACCCACAAATAAGTATCATGAAAAAGCTGAAAACCCCAATGGCTAGTTTGGAGGTGTTTTTATTTATATAAAGATAGGCTGCAAAAGCAAATAAAAAGAGATAGGGAAACACTACTTGGTTTTTAATTGTTGTTGAAAGTCTGATGCAACTGTTGCAACAGAAAATATTTTTTTTAATTTTTCAAGATTTGAAACAAAAAGAGCAAACTCTTTCTGAAAAGTATCGCTTTCTGTGTCAATTGTTGCTATTTTTTGACGCATCTCATCCATTGTATTGACAAAATAGCCAATAGGACCTACTTGACTTATTAAATAATCAAAATAAGGATGCTTGAAAGCAATAATGGGTTTTTGAAACGCAATGGTATCAATAATGGCTCCACTGGTTCTGAAAATATATTGGTGTGCGTCTATAAAAAAAATTGTGAAATGAAGTTGATTCACATACTTTTCATACTCTTCTCGGGTTAAATAGTCGGGTTTTTCAGGTTTGGAATTACCTACACGCTCAATGACCCAATTGTTTTTGAAAGGAATAATAGTGGGTGTAATTAACCCTATGGTTTCAAATTGAAGGGTATGGTTTTCAATTTGTTTTTGAAACTGATGTGCAATTTGGTACAGAAAATGTGAATTTTTTCGTTCTACTTCCATGCTCCCAATATGCCCTAACTGGATAGGACTTGCAAGGGTATTTATGGGATTATTATTGTTTAAATTGGCATAGGGATGGTTTATTTCTATTACTTCATCAGGATTTAAAAAACCATCTTCACACAACTTTTCTTTAGAAATTTTATTTAAAACAATATAGTTGAAATCCTTAGATTTAATTTTAAAAATTCTTTTATGAAACCAAGCGTTTACTTTTTCGATTTTTGAATTGGCATGGTACAAAAAATCGATATCCCCATGCAATACAGCCAACGTTTTTGGTCTTTTTATAAAATTATGAAGAATTTTAAAAACTAAAAATGAGGTAAACGTAGTTATGGATAAAACCACAACGTCATTGGGTGTGGTTTGTTTTAAAACTTTATAAAAATGTTTGGCTCGGTTGATTTCTTTATTTACAAAAAAAAGTCCTTTTACAAAAAAAGAACTGCTTTTTGTGTTGGTATAATTTATGGGTTGAATATTGCACTTTTGTTTTTCTTCAGTTGTTAAAAGCTCCAGTGTTGCGGCTTGGTTGGATGGTATGCCCCAATAAACAATTGTTTCGTTAGCAAAACAATGTTGCAGCACCTGTATCATGGATGAATTAAAAACCATGTGATGCCCTTTTTCAGAGGTTTGGTCAATGTAATGGATTGAATTTTTATTTATTTGCATTAAGCCCTTATTTTAAATACTAATTTTAACAACCACTCTTGGTTAAAAAACAAACTACTAACCCTTTGAAAATTTGATTTTAAAGCTCCTTTTATTGGATAAAGCTCTAATTCTTTTAAATCTGCAAGACATTTTACTTTAAATTCAAAATCAACTTCTTTGGGTTTAGAGAAGAAACGCCAAAATAGGTTCCATACTACAGAATTATAGTTTTTTTCAATTATTTTGAAATAATCTAAGTTCAAAATATCATTTTTATTTTTTTTAATAAAATTTGCAACTTTGATTGAATCATTTAAATACATTTTTAATCTATCTTCATCTTTAGTCAAAGTCATTGAATTTTGATGTCTAAAATAATTATAAAAATAAAAATTTGTGAAAATTCCTTTTTCTGCTTTTAGCATCATTCTAAAAGTAAATTCAACATCCTCTTGCATAATACCCTCTATAAAAAATAAGTTGTTGTTTTTTATAAAATTTGTATTAAAAATAAACAAACATGCTGAAGAAGGTTGATATCCTTGATGTAAAAATTCAATTCCTTTAAAAATTTGATTGTACTCTACAAGTTGATCATAACCGTTTGCAGTGAAATTGTTATTTCCATCATAATTTGATAAACCGTATGAAATAAAGTCTAAATTATTTTTACTATAAACATCAATAATGTTACTAAACTCATCCTCGTTTAGCCAATCATCAGAATCTAAAAGTAAAAAACAATCACCCGTAGCATGATTAATACCCGTATTACGAGCTGCAGAAAGACCTTGGTTACTTTGAGATATAACTTTAACAAAGTTATGATTTTGTTCCATACTATTCAATAATGATAGAGAATTGTCGGTTGAACCGTCGTTTACAAAAATTACTTCAAGAGGAAGTAAATTTGATAAATTACAAACTGATTCAAAACATCTTTGCAGGAATTCCTCACTATTATAAACGGGAATTATTATTGATAAATTGAAACTCTTTTTATGTTCTTTTTCAGACGTTAGATTTAATATATGGTTTGTAGGTACTTTTTTTTCTATCAATCTCTCAATTTTAAAAAAAAACTTCAACAACCATTCTTGATTAAAAAATAAACAAATAAATCTTTGAAAATTAGATTTCAAAGCCCCTTTTATCGGATAAAGACCTAATGCTTTTAAATCTGCAATGCATTTAAGTTTAAAATCAAAATCAACTTCATTAGTCTTTGTAGATAAACGCCAAAGTAGGTTCCAAATTACGGAATTATAATTTTTCTGTATTGCTTTTGTTAATTCTTGTTTAAAACTTGATTCAATTGTATTTCTGATAGTATTAGAAATAATAACCTCATCATATAAAAATTGTTGCAGTTTTTCTTTTGATTTTGGTTTTGTAATTGACCCTTCTCTTTGAAGGTAATTATAAACCACATCCTCTACGAACATTACTTTATCTGCTACTAACATCATTCTCGAGGTAAACTCTACATCCATGTGGGTTATTTTGGGTGTAATACGCAATTTGTGTTGGTGTAAAAAAGCTGTTTTAAACAAAAATACACAAATTGAAGAAGGATAGTACCCTGCAATTAAAGCTTCTTTTCCAGAAATTATTTTGTTGTAGGGTACCCTATTTGCATTCATAATTCCTAATTCTGTATAGTGTTCGTTGACATATCTTAGTCGATATGAAATAGCATCTATATTGTTATTTATTGCATTCTTCAAAATTGCAAGAAACTTAACTATTTCAATAAAATCATCAGCATCCAAAAACTGTATGTATTGTCCCTTCGCTAATTCAATTGCCGTATTTCGTGCTCCTGAAGACCCTTGGTTTTCTTGATCAATTACAGTGACAAAACTATTATCTCCTTCAATCTCTCTTAAAACCTTTAAACTATTATCTGTTGAGCCATCGTTTACATAAATGATTTCAAAATTTATATCTGACAAATAAATTGGCTTTAGCTTTTCGAAACCGATTAATAAATAAGGCTCACAGTTAAAAACTGGGATAATAATACTTAAAGATATATCGCTAGTGTATTCCATACTTCCCATATAATTTTTCACTTTTGGTTAAGGCTTCAAAAATTTCTAAATCTCTATTTGTTGCAACTCTTTGTCCCATTCCAACAACAATCTCTCCTTTTTTGATATTTTTAGTTACAATTGTACCCATGCCTATAATGGCTCCATCTTCAATTGTAACACCTGGTAAAATACAAACATTCATCCCAATCCAAACTGAATTTCCTATAGTAACCTTTTTTTCAATGTAAGTGTCATCATAAGGTATTAACTCTGTAGATAAATAATTATGATTAGCTGAATAAATTGTCACATTTCTAGATAATATTGTATTATTACCTATTGTAATACCACCTAATGAATGAAAAAAATAATTATCACCTATTCTGCTATTAGAACCAATTTTTAAATTTTTTGAATTAAATATTGTGCCTTTACCATATATTTTTGTATTAGATCCAATTTGTGCATCTACTATTTGTGATTTGGTAATATAATTATCAATTGATGGCTTTATTATTGATATATATATCTTTGCTATCATAGTTCCAAATACAATTTTTACTACACCTGATATTTTCATTTTATTTTATCTTAATTATTTTTTTTTCTTAATAAGGTAAATGACTTTTGAATTAAAATTCTATCTTTTTTAAAAAACAATAAATAAATTATAAAAATCAATGTAATCATTGTAGTTCTATAAAAAAGATTGAAAAATATATCTGAAAAATCATAAGTATATTTTCTAAAAATATAACCAAATATCACAAAAAAGAATATAAAAAGAGTATTTTTTTGATGAAACTCTATTACGTTTATTGGAGTATTTTTAAGTGTGTAATAGGAAGAAAAAAAATAAGTAAATACATTGGCAATTACATAAAACCAAGAAAATACCGTAATTGAATAATTTATACCTATAATAAATGATATGATTACAATAATCGTATTGTAAATGCCCCAATAAAAATATTTTTTTGACTTACCTAAAGAAATTAATATTGTACCAAAGGTTCCATAAATAGGCTGAAAGAAAGATGCGATAGCTAATATAGAAAAAATTTGAGCTGTTATGCCCCATTTTTCGCCTAACATTATTGAAACAATAGACTCCGAATTTACCCAAATTAATAAAACTATGTATGTCATTATAATTTTAAAAATTGAGATAAAAGTAGCAAAATACTCTTTATATTTTTCTTCATCATTTTTTAATTGGCTCAAAGATGGTAAAACCACTGCCATAAACGGAATTCTAATTTGTGAAAGTGGTAATGACATTATTTGGTAGGCTCTACTATAAAATCCCAATAAAACAGCTCCTTTAAATTTTCCAATTAATATATTGTCAAAGCTTCTAGAAAAATAATTTATGATATCAAAAAAGGTAATAAACTTACCAAAATGCAAGAATGATTTAATTTCATTTGTCCATATAAATTTTGATGGATACCATTTAAATTTAAAAATTAGAAAAATGGATAAAAACAAACCGTTTGCCAATAATCCAAAGATTAACGACCAATATCCATAGCTTAATTTTGCTAGTAGTAAACATGTTATAAGTTCAATGAGAGATGCAAATGTAGTTGCAATTGCCACTGTTTTAAAATCCATTATTCTCTTTAATAAAGCTAAAAACTGAGAGCTAATACCACTTAAAAAAAAACTAAATGAAGAAAAAACACCTATCCATAATAATTTATGATCATTAAAAAACCAAACCATAATAGGTGAAATTATAATGAACAATAACATCAAAATAAACCCTATTCCGAAATTAAGTATATATATACTATTAAACTTTTGGTTATCAAGATTGTCTGCTTGGATGGTTGAAGTTGTTAAACCAACATCACTAAACACACTTACAAAACCAGAAATAGTTGTACACATAGCTATCAAACCAAAATCTTCAGGGTTTAGCATTCTAGACAAAACCGCTAAAGATATAAGTTTAAATGCAAAATTAAAAAACTGAGTAATTATACTCCAAAATCCACCTTTTAAAGATTGACTTTTTAAATTTTCAATTTTTTGAAAATATTTTATATCTATGGTATTAGAAAATTTCATTTAATTATACGAAAAACTATTTATTTAAATTTTTTGGACTATGACAGATTATTAATACAAATTATTTATTTTACACTTTTCTTCACTTTTCTTTACGGCTTCGCCGCGTGAGTCACAGTTTGTGCTCACTACGGAAATTTATGTTTTAGGCGTTTTTTTGGTCATTGTATATGCTTAACTCCCTTATATAATTCGTTTCCAACTACCCCCCTTATCTGGACCAATACGTACAATTAATTTTAGTTCCTTCAATTTTTTTAAATTTTCTTGAACTCTGCGTGCTGATAAGCCGATTTGACCCGCCATTTTTTGAGCAGATATATATGGGTCGATTTCTATGTATTCTAGTATTTTCTTTTGATTATCAGTAAGTTTTTCTACGACGTTTTCTACGACGTTTTCTACGACACCAATACTGTTTTGTAAAGTATCATTAAAAACAGTAACTCTAAATCCATTTTGAAACTCTTCAAAAATTGGTTTTTGCAATCCGTAATTAATAAAAGCATTGGTGATTCGTTGTATTCCAGAACCATACTTTTCAATAATCCCCGCTTCTCTGAATACATAGGTTTATTATTATTTTTAAATAGGTATATTTTCTATTCATTGAATTATATTAGCTCCCAATAACCTGATTTATCACTGCCGTACCTTTTTATCTCGTTGTTTGTTTTCAACTTTAAAATATCTCTTTTTATTGTTTCTATGCTAACACCGCATTTATTAGCAAGTTCTTCTCTTGTACTGTACTTATTTTCTTTTATAAATGCTTTTATTTTTTTTAAGCGTTCTTTTACAGGGTCATTTACAGGGTCGTTTACAGGGTCGTTTACAGGGTCGTTTTTTATAAATACGTTTTTGGTATCACTCTTATTAAAAACAGTAACTCTAAATCCATTTTGAAACTCATCAAAAATAGGTTTTTGCAATCCGTAATTAATAAAAGCATTGGTGATTCGTTGTATTCCAGAACCATACTTTTCAATAATCCCCGCTTCTCTGAACAAATCAGCTACCTTTCTGTTTCTTGCATACGAAGTATAAGTACCCGCTTGTAAATCAGCAATTGTCAATCCGTTTTCTAATGCTCCGGGATTGTAGAATTCAATTTTGGTGTCGTATATTTTTATGATTGCATCGCCTGCATTTTGATAATCACGATGTACAATCATATTGATGACAATTTCCCTTAACGCCTCGAGTGGGTATTCCCATTTCTCTTCACGCTGCGGATTTCCTGTAATGATGTAATTTTTATTGATGTGCTTTTTGAGAAAAGCTAGAGTTAATTCTACTTCATTAAATAAATCTGCTCTTAATACTAGACTATCTTTGATGCTTGTTTCTGAAGCAAATCGACCTATGGAAATGGTTGCATCAAACACAATATCTTTGGAAAATAACAAATGACAAGCATTAGCAATTTGATTGTTGTTTTTTATTAATTCAAATTTTCGAAGCACCGTAAGCGGATCATCTTGAATTTTAACTTCTCTAATTTGATTTGCTAAATCGATAAAATGAGTTACTTTACCTAGAGAAATGGAATCGATATCATAATGTGGTGAAGGATAATAATCCCAACTACTACTGAACGTTTTTAGATGTAAATTAGCTACTTCTTGTGAACTTAGCTGATGATTGGCTCCGTTAACTCTTTGGTAGTATCTTCCTTTAAATGCTACTGGTTTTATTGGGAATTCGCTAACGCTGATACAAATTACTTCTTTTCCATCAATTAAAACAGGCTCTATATCTGCGATAATACTTGGTTGTGTTTTGACTTTTATTTCATTAATCCATTTTGGAATACTTTCTTTTCCTACTGTAAAATTAGGAATTGGTTGTCCAAAATCATCCCTACCAATATATACTTTTCCTCCTTTTGTATTTACAAAAGCCGAAACGGTTTCTATAACCGCATCGTTGAAACTGGATTTAAATTCTATATGATGATTTTCTTTTTTCAATCTTATATTCAATTAGTAAACTATGTGGAATGTGAAATTATACTATTTATCAAAAAGCTCTTATAGCTATTCTTCCCACGGCTTCGCCGCGTGAGTCACAGTTTGTGCTCACTACGGAAATTTATGTTTTAGGCGTTTAGCCTAGTTCTGCTTTATCTGATCAGCGTTATCACGCAGCCTAATTCTTCTAAAACCAATTGTACTCTTTTGTCGTTGACATTGGTTACAGTGCCTTCTTTTCCTTTGAAAGGTCCGGCCGGAATGGTCATTTTGGTTCCCGGCTGGAGATGGGTTGCTTCTATACTGGAAAACGTGTCCTTTAAGGTGTCTTTCAGTCGTGCAATGTCTTGCTCGGCCACTACTGCGGGTTTTCCTAACCAAAATAAATACCTAACTACTCCTTCTGCTTGAAAAACGTTTTGTCTGTTGGCATCTGCTATATTCACAAATACATACGAAGCTATTAATGGCGTTTCTACCTTTTTCTTTCTGTCTGACCATTGTTTAACTTGCTTCACCATTGGGCAATATACGTCAATGCCCAATTTTTCTAACCTTTCGACTACTTTTTTTTCAGTGCGCGGTTTGGTATATATGGCAAACCAAGGCATCAGCTTCGGTTGTTTTTAATCTCACATATAAAAATTGGCATCCCTTTCATATCGCTATTCAACTAAGCTTTCATAAATACGCAATCCGTTGCCCTCATAACTGGAAGACAACATAAACTGTACTTTTCTATGTATTACTTCTTCTATTTTGGGTGCCAATTGTATGATGTATTCGGTGTTTAAATCGTTTCCAACTACTATAACTTCGATGGTGCCGCTATCGTTTCCGTTGGCATAATCGCCTACTACTACAATTTGCTCTACCGCTCCCATTCGCTCCAAAATCATATTTACAATGGCATCGAGCCCAATGTGTTGAAAAACAATTTTTTGTAAGGTTACAAACAATGGGTGCTTGGTATTGGCATTGTAATTAACTCTGTTTTGGATGGTTTCTTTATTGAGGTACCCTGCTTCTGAGAGGTTGTTGAGCTCCTTGCGTATGGCGTTGGTTGATTCATTCATTTCATCTGCTAATCCACGTAAATGACCATTGGTAGCGGCATTGATAAAGAATTTTACCAATAATCGGATACGGGTTTTGGATGTAATTAATGTTTCTAACACGTTTTTGTTATATATAGTGAGTAACAAAAGTACTCGTTTTTTTTGAATGTGCAACTATTTTTAGAAAAAAATGAATGGTAAATGGTTATAATAGCTATATTGGTTATACCAATTATCGCTTCGCTCATTTGTTAAATACAGATTACACAAATTATAATGATTGTAACAGTTGTCGCTGCACTCCTTTTTAAACACAAATTACACAAATTGTCGCCTCGCTCGTGTGATGAAAGGCGTTTTTTTTTGCCACAGATTAAAGGATTTCAGGAATTATTAAGAAATTCGCTTCGCTCTATGGAGAAAAAAAATTACCCGAAGTTTCTCTAAGTGGGCACGAAGTTTCTCTAAGATGGGGTATTTAGAGATTGTCGCTGCGCTCTTTTTTTAAACACTAATTACACAAATTGCACAAATTACACAAATTGTCGCCTCGCTCGTGTGATGTAAGGCGTTTTTTTTTGCCACAGATTAAAGGATTTTAGGAATTATAAAGAAATTCGCTTCGCTCTATGATGAAAAAAATTTACTCGAAGTATCTCTAAGTGGGCACGAAGTTTCTCTAAGATGGGGTATTTAGAGATTGTCGCTACGCTCATTTTTTTTAATACAAATTACTCTAATTTTCTTCGCTTCGCTCATTTTTTAAACACTAATTGCACAAATTAGTATCATTAATCGTGGATGAGGAGTTGTTTTGCCACAGATTAAAGGATTTTAGGAATTATAAAGAAATTCGCTTCGCTCTATATGATGAAAAAAAATTACCCGAAGTTTCTCTAAGTGGGCACGAAGTTTCTCTAAGATGGGGTATTTAGAGATTGTCGCTGCGCTCTTTTTTTAAACACTAATTGCACAAATTACACAAATTGTCGCCTCGCTCGTGTGATGTAAGGCGTTTTTTTTGCCACAGATTAAAGGAATTTAGGAATTTAAAAAATTCGCTTCGCTCTTTGGTGAAAAAAAAATTACCTTTAATGAAGATGGCACCTGATTTTTAGGGTATATTTCTTATTAACGTATTGTCCCCTTGAGGGGACCTCAGGGGTGTTACGTAATGTTTTACACCCATGATACCGATAGCTATAGGCACCTCAAGGGGACACTACGCAAGTAAGTAGGATTGGAGTGGTATTGATAATGTTGGTTTTGATGTTGTTTTTGTTACTCTTGACACCCCTGAAGTCCCCTCAAGGGGACACTACGCAAGTAGGTAAGATTGGGGTGGTATTGATAATGTTGGTTTTAATGTTGATGTTGTCACTCTTGACACCCCTGAAGTCCCCTCAAGGGGACACTACGCAAGTAGGTAGGATTTGTGAATTAAATTGTAAGTTGGGTGGTGGATTGGGATTGTCACCCCCTCCTTTGGAGGGGGACGGGGGGAGGATAAAAAAAAATCACTCCTCTCCCAACCTTTTTGTATCTTTCGTGCTCTTTATAAGAAAGCAACTAATTGTGATAGACGAAAAATTAATTACCGACTGCAAAAAAATGCAACGTGAAGCCCAGCGCAAGGTGTACGACCTGCTGTCGCCCATGTTGTATCGCACCTGCAAGCGTTACCTAAAAAAGGAAGAAGAAATTGAAGAAGTATTAGCAGATGCTTTCTTTATTATCTTTACCAAATTAGAGCAACTCAAAGAGCCCAAAGCATTTGAAGGCTGGGCACGCAAAATTGCCGTTAATGGCTGTTTGCTCCAACTGAAACGAAATGTAAATTTTAACTTGTATCTGGAAGACACATCGTTTGCATTGCAACCCGAATCCTTGCCAGAAAATACCTTGGAACACGAAGATTTACTCAAACTCCTGGATCATATTCCGGAGGGGTGTCGAACGGTTTTTAACTTGTACGCCATTGAAGGCTATGCGCACAAAGAAATTGCCGAACAACTGCATATTTCTGAAGGGACTTCCAAATCACAATTAAATGTTGCCAAAACCAAATTACAACAATTGGTCAACCAACTTTATTTTCAAAAAGCAAAATAATCATGAAAAATCAAGATACACTCATTAACCAGTTTCAAAAGGCTGCCGAAAATGCACCCCTTCAAAAAGCACCCGCACACGATGCTATTTGGGACAAAATTGAATCCCGTTTGGACAAAAAAGCACTTACAACCAAAAAAACATATTGGAAACGCATTGCCCTAGCTGCTTGTTTCCTATTGGTGGGGTCGCTTCTTTTTCAATGGTTTCAAAGTCCTGCTCCAGTTACAATTTCTGCTCCAGTAACCATACAAGATACCATTCAAAATTCTGTGGCATCAGCACCAACACCATCTGACACAATTACTCCAACCGTTATCAAACCAGAAGCCAACGCACTTCTAAAAAAACAAATTGAAGCAAGTGCAGTGGTCATAAACGAAACACCACCTCCACCACCTATTGCACAACACGATTTACCATTGGAAGTTATTAAAAAATCAAAAGGAATACCTTTCAAAAATAGGGTTTTTGACGCAAGAGGGGTTGCCTACACCGAAACCGATGCCGATGGCGTTTCTGATAAACAAGTTACACCACAAAACCTGCAAAAAGCGCCTCCTTTGTTCATTTTGGATAGCAAGACCATTACAGGTGCATCCAAAAACTATAAATCAACAACCGAATCTGAATTATACGCTACCGATGATATCGAATCTGTTACCTATTTACCCAACCCATTGTACATTATTAACGGTGTCGAATATACCGAGAAGGAACTCTTTGGACCTCAACCCACAAGCCCCTATTACCCTATAAACGAGCAAGATATAACAGACACAAAAATCTTACAAGGCGACCAAGCCACCACTGCTTATGGTGACAAAGGCGCCAATGGGGTTGTCATTATCACCACCAAAAACGGAAAACCAAAACCCACTAAACAAAAAAAATAAGTCGCTTTTTTTAATGGGCCCATTTCTGGCTATCCGCTGTAGCCCTCGGTTGTACGGCTTTTTTTCTTTAACTTGCCAAGAGCTCCTGGCGTCGCTTTGGCAAGTCAAGAAAAAATAGCCGTACCGCCCTCGGGGCTGCCGCTTCTATCCAGGGGCCTCCGTATTTCAGTTGTCAATTTGACCTAAAAAACACATTTTTAATTTTAAAACAAATCCTCATGAAAACACTTCACCGCATTTCATTAGCCCTAGCTATGTTCTTTTGTTACCTAGCTCCTACCCAAGCGCAAGACAGTCTTGCCACAGCTGCACTCCGCACCATCAAAGGGATTGTTTCCGATAACATCGGACCCATTCCGGGTGTAAATGTTATCGTTAAAGGTTCCAATCGCGGCACCACTACCGACCTCAATGGTGCGTATTCCATTCAAGCCAAAAAAAATGATTTCCTTGTTTTTTCTTTCCTTGGCTTGCAAACACAAACCGTAAAAGTTCCCAAAACAAATGTACTCAACATTCAATTGCAACCCAGCCAAAACCAACTTCAAGAGGTGATGGTTGTGAGCACAATAGGCTACAAAAAAACAAAAAGTGCCTACACATCCAGTTATACTTCAGTCAACTCAACTAGTTTACAAACAAGAAAATTACAAGGCAAAGTTGCTGGACTGCAAATAAGTTCTAATTCTGGTACTACCAATCAAAAAGCAGTACTTCGTGGCAATCAGTCCATAACGGGTGGCAACGCAGCATTGGTTATAATTGATGGCAAAGTAGCCTCTTCAGAAACCTTACAACAACTACCACCTGATGCCATCGATAAATTAAATGTAATAAAAGGAGCGCAAGGCACTTCGCTGTATGGCGAAAGAGGCGCCAAAGGTGTAATTGTGGTAACTACCAAAAACTATATTCCTACTGATGCAGATGGGATTACCGAACCAATTATTATACCTCCACTTGAGGCCGATGATGAAAAAATAATACAACCGATACTACAAGAGCAACTTGAAGAATCGTATGAAACTTTCATCGAAAATCCATTTGAAAGCCCAAAGAAAAATGCACTTTCCACATTTTCAATTGATGTGGACAATGCCTCATATACCAACATACGCCGATTTATCAACAACGGTCAAAAAGTTCCCAAAGATGCCGTTCGGATTGAAGAAATGGTTCAGTTTTTTAAATACAACTATGCACAACCTACTAACAATGAACCATTTGCTATTCATACCGAATACAGTGATTGCCCTTGGAATGCCAACAGTAAATTGGTTCGAATTGGTTTAAAAGGAAAAGAACTTTCAACCGAACAACTTCCTGCGTCAAATCTTGTTTTTTTAATTGATGTTTCAGGTTCCATGTCAGACGATAACAAACTGCCTTTGGTAAAAGAATCGTTAAAATTATTAATTGCTCAAATGCGCAAACAAGACCGCATAGCCATTGTGGTCTATGCTGGTGCTGCCGGTTTAGTTTTGCCTTCTACAACGGGTGATGAGAAGAGAAAAATCATTGCTGCTCTCGACGAACTTCAATCAGGAGGAAGTACCGCAGGAGGAGCCGGAATTGAATTGGCATACAAGGTGGCACAAGAACAATTTATTAAAGAAGGTAATAATAGAGTTGTACTAGCAACAGATGGTGATTTTAACGTGGGTGCTTCTAGTGATAAGGACATGGAACAATTGATTGAAGACAAACGTAAATCGGGTGTGTTTTTAACCTGTTTAGGCTACGGAATGGGTAATTACAAAGACAGCAAACTGGAAACATTAGCCGACAAAGGAAACGGAAACTATGCCTACATCGACAGCATGCAAGAAGCCAATCGTTTTTTGAATAAAGAATATAAAGGAGCCCTTTACACTATCGCTAAAGATGTAAAAGTGCAAATTGAATTTAATCCGTTGCACGTAAAAGCCTACCGTTTAATTGGTTATGAAAACCGTAAACTAGCAGCTGAAGATTTTGTAAACGATGCCATTGATGCCGGCGAAATTGGTAGTGGGCATACCGTTACTGCCTTGTATGAAATTATTCCGGAGGGGAGTGAATCAGAAATGTTTACAAATCCAATTGATTTAAAATATACCAAAACCACATCGGCAGTAGTTGGAAATTACGCAAACGAATTGGCAACAGTGAAGTTTAGATACAAAAAACCAGATGGTGACACGAGTATTGAATTGGTTCGGGTACTCCCAACAACTTCATCTCGATTGGCTATGGCAACTGAGGATTTTAAATTTGCTACCGCTGTAGCTTGGTTTGGACTTATTTTGCGTGATTCAAAATTGGTAAAAAACAAGTCGGTAGAGGATGTTATTGAACTTTCCTCCGAAGGCATTAGCAAAGATGTTGATGGGTACCGCACCGAATTTATTCGATTAGTGGAAAGCACGATAAGTCAGTGATTTTTTTTCATTAGCTAATTAATACCAAATGGAAGTATAATTATTGTTGTCCGATAAAGTCAAAATAATATTTGTTACGTATTCATTTTTTTGGGTTGTTTAATTTTTAGCTTCTTTATTGAAAAATCAAACAAAGACGCAGAAACGCAGAGAAAATAAGCCTGAAATTTATGTGTTTCCCTGTTATTAGTTCAAAAAAAAGTCCCGTGGAACACCACGGGACTTTGAAATAATAAGTCTATTTTTTATTTTTTTTTATAAAATTTAATTTGCTATTTATTATTTTACTACAGCTTTCATTTTTCTATAAAAAACAAAAGCAAAAACAATTGCGCCTACCAATAGAAATGGTAATGCATCAGAAACAGGTACGGTATCGATGGTGTTTTCTTCGAATTCTTCCTGAGCAAATATCCTTTGAAATGGAAATACACAAATAATTAAAATAACAATTATTACTGATTTACTTACTTTTCTCATAGCTTATATTATTATTGAATTGTTATTTTTTGTTGACTTGAAATTCCTTCTCC
>JBILQQ010000045.1:0-13670 GCA_044373115.1 Flavobacterium sp. | reverse complement strand
ACGTCCCGGCGCTTGGCGAGGTTTGGGGTTAAGAAAGCCTTAATTTTCGGTTAAAAATAGAATTTTCCAAGTACAAAACCAACTTTAAATTAAGCCTAAAACCCAAATCTTGCCAAACGCCTGTTACCAGCCGTTTTTTATTTTAAGTTTAATTTTTCTATTTTATTTCCGATTGTAAACGCTTTCATTTCACTTTCTAAATTGCTAAATTCTTCTTTCAAAACTCTCTTAATAATTTGTCCATTTTTCAATAAAAATATTTCATCGCAAGTGTCGTTTAGTGTCGAAAAAATGTGAGAAGAAATTATAATTGATTTTCCCATTTCTTTCAATTTATGAATTATTTCGGTAATTATTATATTACTGTGAATATCAACACCATTAAATGGCTCGTCTAAAATGAATAATTTATTTTCTTGCAATAATATTGCTGTAAATGCGAGTTTTTTTCTCATTCCCGTTGAGTATTTTACTGCATATTCATTCAATGGTAAATCAAAAATATTTTTTTCTTTTAAATCGGTATTGGTTACATTTCTAGCATTGCATAATAATTGAATATACTCATTACCTGTTATTTTTGAAAAAAAGTAAGGTTCTGTTTGTAAATAGCCCAGAAAATCTTTAGGTTTTCCATATTCACAAATGATTGCTCCGTTATGTTTTTCTAATCCAGCAATACATTTGAACAATGTAGTTTTTCCTGCTCCATTTTCGCCAACAATACCATAAACTTTTCCTTTTTCAAAGTTTAAGTTAATATTTTCCAAAACTACTTTAGAACCGTATGATTTTGACAAGTCTTCAATACTAATCATTGTAATATTTCTTTTATTTTTTTCATTGATTGGATGTATAAATAAGGAATAATTAGCAATAATAATGGCGGAAGCCACAATGTTAATGCAAATACAATTCCGAATCTAATATTTAATTTTTCAGGAAATACTGAATATTTTGCTAACATAGTTGTGAAAATAAATAAATATCCTAAAAATTGAAAACCTAATATTATATCAATTTTTGTGTAGAAAAATAGAGATAAACTTATAATTATTGGTAAGCATAAAATGGTTGAATATTGGATGATGTTTTTTAATTTATATCTTATAAATTCTTTTGGAGTCAATGAAAATATCCAAACATAAAATTCATCTTCTGAATTTGTATAATAATTAAGACAAGAAAGTAAAGTCAGAATTAATGAAAAAATCCCCAAATTAAAATTATCAACACTAATCGACATAAATGTCAAAAAATAAGCAAAGAAATAGATGAAATAATTTGACCTAAAACCTACTGTAAACTCAAACGGATACTTATAAAAAGGAGTTGGTAATGTAAAACTTGATTTGCTTTTTAAATCTATTAGCGAAAAAAGACAAACCGAAATAAAAAGTAAAATCGAACTCAAATACTTTTCTTGAAATAACAAAAAGGTTATAAATACTATTGAAACAATTAGGTTTTCAACTATTCTTATTTTAATATACTCCGTTTTAGAATAACATAGCTTCAAAAAATCGTTTCTGTTTATTTCATTCAATTTTATTACTAAACTTAAAGCCAATACAATATAGATATATTCAGCAAATTGAGTTTTTTCAAATAATTTCATCGAAATACCAATAAATGCAAATAGACCAACAACATATCCAATTACTGGTTCAATTCCCCATTCGGTTAATTGCCTGTTTAGCATTTTGAATTGTAAAATAAAATATTCTTTCATTATTTTGGTGCGCTAAAATGGCTGGTTACGTTTTGCAGATTGGCGATGGGCGGGCTTTTCAGCACAAAAGTTTGTTCGGAGAACTGAACTTTCGGCTACCACAAAACTGTCAAGCGGAGACGAAACCCCGCCTATTGCCAATGTGCTGTTAGCTGCTGCCTTCCTATCGTCCATAGTCTTTAATTAAATTTAAGTCCGAGTGCTTCTATTTGTATCTTGTCTATTTTACAATTTTTCACTTCTACAGCATTAAGAATTTTCTCTATGACATTTACTGTCGTTTCGGCACTTGGCTTTTTAGAGCCTTTCACGTTCGTTAACCAGTCCATTACATCCCGCATTTCGTTGTCCATGTGAAACTGTAGAACCGACATGTGTAAATCCTCAAATGGAATAAAAATCCATCTTCCATAGTAGGGCGGTCTTTTCTTTTCTTCTTTTGTAGTTGAAAGTTCAATAGATTTCCAGGTGTACATTGCCCAACCATCCATTTCTCTTGCGTTGTTCATTAAATCAACTTGTTGCTTAATTTCCGATAAACGGTTGATTCCAAATTCTCCGCAGAATATTGGACGTTGTGTTGTTTCTGCTCTTCCTAAGTGTTTTGGTAGTTGCTTCTCAATTTTATTCCCAAACCAACTGTAAAAATGAAATTGATAACAAGCATTAGCATCCAATAGGCTATCATAATTTGATAGAACATCCAGTTTTGTCGCATAGCTATTCCCTTCATAAATAATCATATGATTCGTGTCGTATTTCCTTATTGAGGTAGTTATTTTTTGATATAAATCGATTAATTCCTTTTCTCGTTTCCGAGTGATGTTTGGCTCATTGATTAGATCGTACCCTAAAATAATCTGTTCATCTTTGTAGTGTTGAGCTATTTCTGACCATATAGAGGCTGTCTTTAGCTTTGCTTCTTCCGAGTCCCACAAAACTGTTGCTCCTTTCGTATAGTTTGAAACCCATAAAGTATTTTGAGGTTTAGCGGCATGAATCATTGAAAGTATAATGGCTACATTGTTTTCTTTAAAAGTGGGTAACAGATTATCTAAAGTAGAAAATAGCACATTCTTTATAGAGTCGTTGTCAAATGACTCCGCAGAAAAACCCACTCTTACAGAATTAACCCCCATTTTTTTCATTAGACGAATATCTTCTTCAGTTATGAAATGCTCCATCATCTGTTTCGAAAAATTGCCGTAAGCATTCGTACCGAGAATTTCATTCAAATTTTCCGCTGTAATTTTATGTACATTTTGTGCACCCCCAAAAATGTAATTCTCTTGGTAAAGCCAGCAACTGACATTTGTAGCTTTAATGATGAAACGATTACCATTTGGATCTATAATATTACCATTGCTTCTATGAAAATATTTTGCCTCATTCGACTGAGAAAAAGCCGAAATGGTTAAACCTAGAAAAAATGTAAGCACTATTATTTTATTCATATTCTGCTATTTTTTTCTAAGGTTGCAGCTAACTTGTTTATATGCTCAGTTTTTTGCTTATTAGTTGAGCCTATCTATCTATTTTTGTATGGCTTTGCTCAACTATTGTTGCGTATTATTTTTTTATAAATCAGCAAAAGGACTTTTAATTTGCTGAATGTTTTTAGTACTCACATGAATATAAATTTCAGTTGTTTTGCTACTATTATGACTTAGAAATTCTTGTATATATATATTAAATCTGTTCCACTTTCTTAAAAGTGTGTAGCATAACTATGGCATAGACAATGCAACCCCTATAACTAGTAAATACACAAAAGTTCTTGCGCTTTTAACATATTCTATTTGGCAACTAACTTCAAAACATGTTAGTGTTTTTGTATATTTTTTCAAAAGTAAGAAAAATATTTAATTTTGGTAGTTTGTTGTAGTCTTTTTTAAAAATTATTTATGCGATTCCTACGGAATGAAAACTTTGTCAATGGCAATTTCAATATCAATATCAATTTCAAAAATCAATTGGTTTAACCACAAATTTCACAAATTGGCACAAATTTTAAATCTTTAAATTTTTAAATCTCAACAAAAAGTCTTTTGAAAAACAAAACGTCAAGTCTAGCCCCGACAGAGCCGATATCCTCCCGTCCCGAAGCGTCGGGACCGAAGGGCAAGGGAGATAAAGGCGATGGCGGGACAAAATGGCTTTTGGAACGGGTTTGTGTGCTTCTGAAAAAAAATAAAAAAAATGTGTTATTTAAAGTATTTTTTTCGCAACCAAAATGCAACATTTACTAAAATAATTAAAGCGGGCACTTCGACCAATGGGCCAATGACTCCGGCAAATGCTTGGCCGCTATTGATGCCAAATACACCAATGGAAACGGCAATGGCTAATTCAAAATTGTTGCCTGAGGCAGTAAATGAAAGTGCCACGGCATCACGGTAATTGGCTCCGATTTTCTTGGCTACAAAAAACATTAGGAAAAACATTATAGCAAAGAAAATGACTAATGGTAGGGCAATTCTGAGTACATCGAGTGGCAAATCGACTATCATTTCGCCTTTTAGACTGAACATAACGATGATGGTAAACAGCAAGGCGACTAAGGTGATTGGCGACACAAAAGGGATGAATTTTTGATTGAAAAATGTATCGCCGATGTATTTTTTGATGGCGTAACGACTTGCGATTGCCAGAGCGAATGGGATTCCGAGATAGATGCCTACTGTTTGAGCGATTTCGGCAATGGTGATATGGAGTTCCAAACTTTTGAATCCGAATAATGGCAACATGATTTCGAGGTAAAAATAGGCGTACAAACTGAAGAAAAACACTTGTAAGAGGCTGTTAATTCCGATTAAACCAGCGGTTAGTTCGCGGTTACCTTCGGCGAGTTCGTTCCAAACAATGACCATGGCGATGCAAGGCGCAATGCCGATGATTATTAAGCCCGTCATGTATTCGGGATAGTCTTTTAGGAAAAAAGTGGCTAGTAAAAACATCAAAAATGGGCCGATAATCCAAGTGATAAAAAAGGAAGCGGTGAGCAATTTTGGTTGGTTGAATATTTTGGGTACTTGCGAAAAATCAATTTTGGTTAGCGGCGGATACATCATTAAAATCAAACCGATTGCTAACGGGATATTGGTGGTTCCTGACGAAAAGGAATTGATAAAAGTAGCTGAATTGGGAATAAAATAGCCAATGGATACGCCAATTAGCATCGCTAAAAATATCCATAAGGTTAAAAATCGGTCTAAAAAGTTTAGTCTTTTTTTCATGTTATTTATAATTTATTTGAGAAAAAACGAAATACATTTCGGAAGCAATTTGAAGGCTTCGCTCGGCGTATTTTTGGTTCATTTCGGGAGTTCCGTCAAAGGCTTTTGGGTCATCGTATTTGATTGGGAATCGAGCTTCGGCACCAAAAACCATGGGGCAACCTTCGTCAGCATTGGTACACGTCATGATGGCTCCAAAATTGTTTTTGGGGTTAAAATCATCGAAATAGGTTTTGGAGAAACAAAGGATTGGATGTTGATTGTCAGCGAATTTGAAAGCATAAACTGGATTTTGTTCTTGGCTTATTTTTTTCCCGAAGTTTCGGGATTGAAACCCTTGATTGACTAGTGTTTCGACTACTTTCGGAAACATGGCTGTGGCTTCTGTGCCACCTGAATAGCAAAAAATAGTTTGAATTTGAAAATGAAACGCCATCGTTTGCGCCCAAATTTGGGACAAATGACTTCGGCGGGAATTGTGTGTACAGATAAAATTGAGCCGAACTTCTTGGTGCTTATTGACTTTATTTTGAATGTAATCAATTAAAGGTTGTAAAACGGCTTGTCGTTCATTTGAAATTGGAATATCTTTTACAATTTCAATGGTTTTTGATAGATTTTTGAACATATTTTGAATTTATAAATTTCTTTATAAAACTTAGAGAACCTTAGAGAACCTTAGTGAAACTTAGATTAAAAAAATTAACAACAACCTGAATTTGGTGTACAACAAGATGTTTCTTTTGGTTTCCAATTTCCTGCTACAGGTTCCATTTTATCTGCAGGGATGCCGCAATGATCTTGAGCTAAGCAAGTGGTTTGTTTAGCGATTAATTGAAAAAAACCATTTTGAAAATCGATTCCAAATTTACCGATGGTTTGTGCGTCTTGGTATTCCACTTCCAACTCTAAATCAGCATTTTGAAATAATTTTTCGGAGGCATTAATAATTTTATGCACTTTATCAGCCGTCAATCGATGCTCAACATCGCCAGCAAACCACACTTGAAAAGAAATTAATTTCTCTTCACGAATTGTGTTTCCGCAATCAATGAAATTTTTGGTTATCAAACCCATTTCGGTAATGTGAAAATGAGGAGGAACGAAAGTCCCATTTGGAAGTTGAATAAGTAAATCGTTTGCCGAGTTGATTGCTTGTTTAAATTGAGATAATGTCATGATGATGATGTTTAAATTTTAAGAAAAAATAGGTGCTATTAAGTTTGAAATTTTATACTATTAGCAACATTTGGTTTGCAGTTTTTGTGAAATTTGACCAAAATAATGCTCAATTGCCGAAATAGTTTCAGGGTTGATGCAGTAACAAATTGCAGTACCTTCAATGGTTCCCTGAATAATATTTGCACTTTTAAGCGCTTTTAAATGTTGCGAAATGGTAGGTTGTGCAAGAGGCAATTCGTTTACAATATCACCACAAATACAACTATCAACTTGCAGTAAATAATCAACAATAGCAACACGTGCGGGATGTGAAAGCGCCTTAAATAACACAGCCATTTGATTGTGAAAATCTGAAAATGATTCGGTTTTTGAAATACCCATAAGTTCTTGTTATTGTTATATTGCAATATTACGATAAATAAATAGAATACATCTTAAATTTTAAAAATTATTTTTAAAAACAATTGGTAAATGAATAAAACAAAAAATCAATTAATTTTTCTTACTTTTGAAATCTTAAAAAAAACTAATATGGCAACAATAACTTTAGGAGGTAATCCAGTACAAACAAACGGTGAATTACCAAAAGTAGGGACAATAGCCCCTGAATTTGAATTGATAAAAAATGATTTATCAACAGTAAAATTAGCCGATTATAAAGGCAGCAGGTTAGTATTAAATATTTTTCCAAGTATTGACACAGGCACTTGTGCTGCATCTGTACGAGCATTTAATGCAAAAGCGAGTGGATTAGAAAATACTAAAGTATTGTGTATTTCAAGAGATTTACCCTTTGCACAAAAGCGTTTTTGTGGTGCAGAAGGATTAGATCATGTTGAAAATTTATCCGATTTTAACGATGGATTGTTTGGTAAAAATTACGGATTGGAAATTACCGACAGTGTTTTGAAAGGATTACATTCAAGAGCTGTTGTAGTTATAGACGAAACAGGAAAAATAGTATATACTGAACAAGTTGCAGAAATTGCTAACGAACCAAATTACGAAAACGCATTAGCCGTATTATAAAAAACAGAGACGATGGAATTTCAAAAAGACAACACCTTTTTTACAGGCCGTTTTAAAAGCATGGGATTTGCAGCAAAAGGCGCATTCAAATTACTCACAACTGAACACAGTATTATGGTTCAGAGTTTTTTGGCAGTTTTACTGATTGTTGCTGGATTTTATTTTGATATATCACACGAAGAATGGTTGGTACAAACCCTTGCTATAGGACTCGTTTTGGGAATTGAAGGATTAAACACAGCTGCTGAAAAAATTGCAGATTTTATTCATCCCGATTACCATGAACGAATAGGTTTTATCAAAGATATTGCAGCAGGAGCAGTTTTCTTTGCAGCAATGACAGCTATTGCGGTTGGTTGTATTATTTATATTCCAAAATTTTAGTTGCATATATTTTAGTATAATTTTATTTTAAAATGGCAAAACAAACCAAAAAAGACCCACAAAAAAAATCGGAAAGCACTCAAAGTTCGCCATCAAAATACGGCAGACAAATAGCCTTTTCAATTGGTTTACTTTTCGTATTATTTTCAATTGCAATAGCAGTTGCATTTATATCTTTTTTTGTACATGGCAGAACTGATCAAAGCACTTTAAACAATGTACTTGATCGCTCGGAAATTGTACAAAATTGGTTAGGTAAATTTGGTGCATTTATTGCTGACTTCTTTATTTACAAAGGGTTTGGGGTAGCTTCATTTGTGTTTGTAAAAATATTTTTCATAGCTGGAATGTATTTAATTTTAGGACTTTCTGTAAAAAAATTAAAAGCATCCTTGTTTTGGGATTTGTACTTAATTTGTCTTTTTTCAATTGTTTTCGGGTTCTTTTTCACCGCAATTCCAGAGCTTGGTGGCGTTATTGGTTTTGAAATGAATATGTTTTTTCAGGACTACATCGGAAAAACAGGTACTTTGTTACTATTACTTTTTGGAGCAGCAATTTTTTTATTATTTAAAATAAAAATCTCACCGGATACATTTAAAACTATTTTTGAAAACAAAACAGCGGGAACTACTGCAAGCAATACAAGCATTGCGGTTGCAGAGCAAGGTGGAGCTTACAACTTGGAAGAATTTGTATCGGATGAAGATGAAAATGATTCGCCTGAATTAGTAGTTGAACCGCAAAAAAGCTGGAAACCAACTTCTCAATTTGATATAAATAAAGAAGAACTAAAACCAACTATTTCAAATTTTTCGGAAATTGAATTGGAGCCCACTTTAAAAACAATACCATTGGCAAACGAAGTACCGTTTACCGCAACAGAATCACCAATTGAACGAACAATTGTGCCCGAGGAGTCTTTTGTTATTGAAAAGGCTAAAGAAGAAGATGTTATTGAGGAAAATTTAGCAGCCCGCTTGGTTGAAGATTTTGGGCTTTTTGACCCAACTTTAGAATTGTCAAATTTTAAATTCCCAACTATAGATTTATTGAAAGAATATGGCACATCAGGCATAACCATCAATCAATCGGAGTTAGAAGAAAACAAAAATCGAATTGTTGAAACCCTACGTAACTATAAAATTGATATTGCACAAATCAAAGCTACAGTTGGCCCCTCAGTAACGCTCTACGAAATTGTTCCTGAGGCAGGTATTCGAATCTCAAAAATAAAAAGTTTAGAGGATGATATAGCCTTATCGCTAGCCGCATTAGGGATTCGTATCATTGCTCCCATTCCTGGAAAAGGAACTATTGGGATTGAAGTTCCGAATAAAAACCCTACAATGGTTCCGATGAAAACAGTAATTTCGTCGGCAAAATTTCAAGAGGCAGAAATGGAACTACCAATCGCATTAGGAAAAACCATTTCAAATGAAACCTTTGTTGTTGATTTAGCTAAAATGCCGCACTTATTGATGGCAGGAGCTACAGGGCAAGGTAAATCGGTTGGTTTAAATGCCGTATTAACATCATTATTATACAAAAAACATCCAGCTGAAGTAAAATTTGTTTTGGTTGATCCGAAAAAAGTGGAGCTTACACTGTTTAACAAAATAGAACGTCATTACCTAGCAAAATTACCAGATACCGAAGACGCAATAATTACAGATACCTCAAAGGTAATTACTACATTAAATTCGTTGTGTGTTGAAATGGATAACCGCTACTCGTTGTTAAAAGATGCAATGGTTAGAAATATCAAAGAATACAATGACAAATTTAAAAGCCGAAAATTAAACCCTGAACATGGGCACCGTTTTTTACCTTATATTATTTTAGTTGTTGACGAGTTTGCCGATTTGATAATGACTGCAGGTAAAGAAGTTGAAACCCCAATTGCACGTTTGGCACAATTGGCTAGAGCTATTGGGATACATTTAATTATTGCTACGCAACGCCCGTCTGTTAATGTAATTACAGGAATGATAAAAGCCAATTTCCCAGCCAGAATTGCCTTTAGAGTTACCTCAAAAATTGATTCTAGAACCATTTTAGATACGGGTGGAGCTGATCAATTAATTGGACGAGGCGATTTACTTTTTTCTAATGGAAATGACCTAGTTCGTGTACAATGTGCTTTTGTTGACACACCCGAAGTTGAAAAAATTGTAGATTTTATAGGGGCTCAAAAAGCCTATCCAACCGCTTATTTACTCCCTGAATTTATCGGTGAAGACGGAAATATGAAATTAGACATTGATATTTCAGAAAGAGATGCGCTATTTAGAGAAGCTGCTGAAATAATAGTTACAGCCCAACAAGGTTCGGCATCATTATTGCAACGTAAGTTAAAACTAGGTTACAACAGAGCAGGCAGGCTAATTGACCAATTGGAGGCTGCAGGAATTGTAGGTCCTTTTGAAGGAAGTAAAGCTCGAAATGTTACCATATCTGATTTGGTTGCCCTAGAACATTTTTTTAATGACGAAGAAAATAATTAAAATGAAAAAACTACTGTCTATTTTATTGCTATCCCTACTTGGTTTTCAATCTTTTTCGCAAGATAAAAAAGCCAAAGCATTACTTGATGAAGTAACTGCAAAAATAAAAAGCTACAACAACATTGTCATTGATTTTAAATACTCCTTAACCAATGCTAAGGAAAACATCAATCAAGACAGTAAAGGAAATGTTACATTACAAGGAAATAAATATGTTTTAAATTTTATGGGGGTAACCAAAATTTACGACGGCAAAAAAACCTACACCATTGTACCAGAAGATGAAGAAGTTACTATATCCAGCACTGACGATTCGGATAGTAAATCCATTACACCATCAAAAATGCTTACTTTTTACAACTCGGGTTACAAATATTCAATGGATATTATTCAAGATGTAAAAGGACGAAAAATACAATATGTAAAATTAACACCTACAAATACGAAAGACCAACGCAAAGAGGTTTTACTAGGAATTGATGTGCAAACAAAGCATATTTACAACTTAATTGAAATTGGTAAAAACGGAACCAAAACAACATTAACTGTTAATTCTTTCAAAACCAATCAGGCATTGCCAAAAAATCAATTTACATTTGTAGCCACTAAATATCCAAAATACTACATCAATAAATTAGATTAAAACCAGTGAAAATTTTAGATAAGTACTTATTAAAAACCTTTATGATTACATTTGCTACGGTATTTGTAATCTTATTTTTTATATTCATTCTACAAACAGTTTGGCTATTTATTGCCGAATTAGCTGGAAAAGATCTTGATTTTTTGACAGTTATAAAATTTTTGCTTTTTTCAATGCCTCGAATTATCCCGTTAGTACTTCCACTTTCGGTAGTGTTGGCATCCATCATGACATTTGGTTCGTTAGCTGAGAATTATGAATTTGCTGCCATGAAATCAGCTGGAATTTCATTGCAAAGAGCAATGAAAAGTATATCATTATTTATTCTTCTATTAAGCGCCATAGCCTTTATATTTGCAAACAATGTAATTCCGTATGCCGAGTATAAATTCATTAATTTTATGCGAAATATTGCTCAGGTAAAACCAACATTGGCAATTGCTGAGGGTCAATTTAGTAAAGTTGGAAATTATGTTATTAAGGTAGATAAAAAATCAGGCGAAAAAGAAAATATTTTAACAGGGATAACCATTCACAAACAAAACGCAACTACCATTGGAAACACAACGGTTATTAAAGCAAAAAATGGTGAATTAATCAGCGATGAAACATCTAACCTATTAAAAATGGAACTTTTTGATGGTTATTATTATGAAGATATTCCTACGAAAAATTACGAAGATAAAAAACGAGTTCCTTTTGCAAAAGCAACTTTCAAAAAAGATGTGATTACGATTGATTTATCAAAACTAAATAAAACCTCAGAAGATCAAGGTCAAATGACAAGCACTAATAACATGCTTAATTTGAACGAATTGAATTTCACCATTGATTCGTTAAATTTGAATTATTCAAAAGATATTAAATCATTTACCGAAAACATATACCAACGCACAGGGGTAATTAGTAATTATAGCTATTCACCATCAGCTGCGGTGGCTGCAGGACAAATAAGTACCGTAACAACCCCTAAAGCTGATAGCAAAAACCTATTGGCCAATATAGATGAAAGTCGCAAACGTGAAATAGTGAAAATTGCTACCAATACAGTCGAAAATACAGGATTTTCAATTGACAGTTCACTTATTGAAATGGGAGAAAAGCAAAAAAACATCAACCGCCATTGGATAGCCCTTCATGAAAAATTTGTGATTGCGTTTTCGTGTATTCTGATGTTTTTTATTGGCGCACCGTTAGGCGCAATTATCAGAAAAGGTGGGCTCGGAATGCCACTAGTTTCAGCTGTTACCGTATTTATTATTTATCATTTCATCAATACATTTGGAAAAAAACTAGCGCAAGAAAACAGTATTTCACCTTTTCTTGGATCTTGGATGTCAACACTTGCGTTGTTACCATTAGCCGTATTTTTAACCTATAGAGCAATCAATGATATTGGAGGAATGTTTAATTTTGATGTGATCACCTCCCCTATTCAAAACTTTTTTAAAAAAATATTTAGTTCAAAAATAAAAGCATAATGTCAACAAAAATACAATTAAACTCTATTGAAGAAGCGATAGAAGATATTCGTCAAGGCAAAATAATAATTGTAGTTGATGACGAAGATCGTGAAAATGAGGGCGATTTTTTAGCTGCAGCTGAAAAAGTAACCCCCGAAATGATCAATTTTATGGCAACACACGGAAAAGGACTTATTTGTGCTCCGTTGACCGAATCTCGTTGTAAAGAACTTGGGCTTCATGCCATGGTTACCAATAATACCGACCCAATGGAAACCGCATTTACCGTTTCTGTTGATCTGAGAGGTAATGGTGTTACCACAGGAATCTCTGCCTCTGATAGAGCCAAAACGATTATGTCTTTTGTTGATTCAGATACAAAACCACACGATTTAGCGCGTCCTGGACACATTTTTCCGCTAATTGCAAAGCAAGGTGGAGTTTTGCGAAGAACAGGGCATACAGAAGCTGCAATTGACTTTGCAAGGCTTGCAGGATTTAAACCCGCAGGTGTTATTGTTGAAATTATGAATGAAGACGGCAGCATGGCCCGACTACCTCAACTGGTTGAAGTAGCTAAAAAATTTGATTTAAAATTGGTTTCAATAGAAGCGTTAGTTGCTTACCGAATGAAACATGATAGTTTGATTGTAAAAAAAGAAGACTTTGAAATTTCAACTCGTTTTGGGCAATTTAGATTACGAGCTTACCTACAAACGACAAATAAACAAGTACACGTAGCATTAACTAAAGGAAGCTGGAACCTTGGCGATCCAATTTTAACCCGAATTAACTCCACACAAATTAACAACGATATTTTAGGAACACTAACGCACAACGCAGACCAGCAATTGGATAAAATGTTTCAAATGATAAATTCCGAAGAAAAAGGAGCTGTTTTGTTCATTAACCAAGAATCGCATTCGTTAGAGTTGCTTGAACGCCTAAGCGAATTTAAAAATCTTCAAATTAAAGGCATTACCCAAGCACCTCAAATAAAAATGGATAGTAAAGATTTTGGAATAGGTGCACAAATTTTACACGATATTAATATTTCTAAAATAAAATTACTCACCAACACCCAGCATACCAAACGCGTAGGAATGCTAGGTTACGGCTTAGAAATAACCGAGTACGTAAATTATTAATTAAAAAAACGAAACAGTTAATTCAAAGATACTGAACGAATTAGTAATTAATCAAAAAAATAATTACTATTTATTTCAATTTCTGTTTGGAAAACAAAAAAAGGTTAGTATATTTGCACTCGCAATAACAAAATTATTGCACGCCTTATTGGAGAAATGGCAGAGCGGTCGAATGCGGCAGTCTTGAAAACTGTTGACTGTAACAGGTCCGGGGGTTCGAATCCCTCTTTCTCCGCCAGTATTTTATCAAAATGAGCTAAAACCCTTTAAATTCAACATTTAAAGGGTTTTTTATTTTTTCAAATTTCCCAATTTATCTAAAATTACTCAAACATAAGGTGCACTA
>JBILQQ010000016.1:0-53797 GCA_044373115.1 Flavobacterium sp. | reverse complement strand
ACGTTTCCATTTCTGGATTTAAACCTTTGTAATCAGTGATAATAAACATGTTTTGAGCTTGAACAAAGAAACGTACCGATTCAATTTTCAATTTTTCTAATACCGATTTTGGTAAATTGTAACCAAACGTAATGTTATCTAAACTAATAAAATCACCATTTTCAACAAATCTAGTAGATGCATTACTTGTATTATTTACAGTTATATTACTACTAGCCCATAGTCTTGGTGTCCAACCGTCACCTGGATTTTCGGCACTTTGCCATCTTCCAAGTATCTCAGTACTATTATTGTTTAGGTTTTGTGTTAATAATTCTCTTCTAGTTGAATTAAATAATTTATTACCTCCACTAAAACGAACTAGAAAAGTTAAATCGAAATTTTTATAATTCATTTTAGATGTAACTCCACCAAAATAAGTTGGCAAAGTATTACCTAGAATCTTTTTATCACTTTGCCCTAAACTTGCAACGGTTGAAACGTCTGATGGATTGGCAGGGTTGAACACGCGATATGCTTGTTGAGTTAACAATCCTTGAACCAAAGTACCGTCAGCTTTAACATATACAGGAAAACCATTAGCTGGATTTACTCCCCAATATTCAAAACCGTATAATGAATTTGCTGATTCTCCCTCTCTTATAATAATATTAGGGTTAATATTAATATCAGAAGATGATCCGCCTAAAATATCAGCACCATTGTTTGGTAATTTTGTAACCACATTTTTTTGGAATGTAATGTTAGCATTCAAATCCCATTGAAAATTATCATTTTTAATAACGTTATAATCGATACCAAACTCGAAACCTTCATTGTATAACTGACCTATGTTTTTATTGATTCTATTACTTGGAATACCTAACGAAGGAGCAGTTGGTACTGCCAAAACAAGACCATCAATATCGTTACGGAAATAATCCGCAGTTAATTTAAGTTTGCTATCAAACAAAGCTACATCTAGTCCAAAATCTGTTTTTTTACTAGTTTCCCATGTTAATGCGTCGTTACCAAATTGAGTAAATGCAATACCATTTAATGTACCGTATTGCGATGCAGAAGTTAAACCTAAATATGGGTATGAACCAAATTCAGTATTACCTACTTCTGAATAAGAAGCTCTTAATTTTAAATCAGAAACATATTTGTTTATACCTGACATAAAATTCTCTTTAGCAATATTCCAACCTGCTGAATATCCTGTAAAGTTAACCCATCTTGTATCAGTAGCTAATTTAGAAGTACCATCTCTACGGAATGATCCTTGTAAAAAATATTTTTGTTTGTAGTTATAACTCAATCTTCCAATATAAGAAACTAAACCTACTTCAGTAATACTTCCTCCTGTTTCTTGTGTTCCATAAGCTCCAGTTACTAAATTTTGGTTATAGAATTGATCTAATAAATTAGTTCCAACTCCAAAAAAGTATTGGTTTTTTTCTTTTTGATACTCTACTACTCCTGTTGCAGAAATAGTATGAGCATCTAAGAATGTTTTATTGTAAGATAATATGTTTTGAGTATTCCAACGCATCAAATTTGTATTGTCATTTTGTAAACGTCCATTAGAACCTCTTCCGTCTCCATGCACTGGGTCATAATATAAAAACCCTCCAGTAATAGGATTATCAGCACTTGCTTGGAATCTGTAGTTTAATCCTTTTGTGATTTCAGCTGAAGCAAAAACACTAGCAATTGTTCTATTAATTTGTGACTGGAATTTATTTTTATCTAATACATAAGCAATATTTGAAATATTATCTCCTACTACTTGTAAATTTGACCACTGGCCAACACTACCGTTTGACAAATCAATATTGTAACCCGTAGCGTTTGTTGCATCATATATTGGGGTGTTAGGTAATTGTCTAATTGCATTAAACATATTACCAGACAATGAACCTCTACCAGTATTTAAACCACTATATTCAGTTCTTGTCACTGCAAGACTTCCTCCAATTGTTAACCAATCTTTTAGTTGGTGCTCAATATTTGTTCTAAATGTATATCGTTTCATTTCATTAGAAATTGCAACACCTTCTTGACTGTTGTAACCCATTGACATGAAATACTTAGTTTTGTCAGATCCTCCACTTAATGAAAGATTGTGCTCCACCTGCAAAGCACTTTCTCTTAGCACAGCTTTTTGCCAATCTGTATCATATTCTGATCCAGCAGCCCAAGCTGTTGATCCAGCATTGGTTCTTTTTTCATTAGAAATAGCTAAAAATTGTGATGTTTTTAATAAGTCAAAAGTTTCGATAGGTGAACCAAATCCAACAACAGTATTATAAGAAACCTTCATAGTTCCTTTTTTACCTTTTTTAGTAGTAATTAAAACAACTCCATTAGCAGCACGCGAACCGTAAATTGCTGTTGCAGCACCATCTTTAAGCACTTCATAAGATTCAATATCGTTTGGATTTATATCTCCTAATCCATTAGCATTTGCATAACCTCCTAAATCACCTGAGTAAATAGGCATACCATCAACTACATATAACGGATCAGTACCAGATGAAATAGATGCAGTACCTCTAATTCTGATTTTAGGCGCAGCTCCAACAATACCCGTTGAAGATGTAACTTGAACTCCGGTAGCTCTACCAGCCAATTGACTTTCAAAACTTGGCGTTACCAAACCTTTAATGTCATCACCTTTAATTTTAGAAACAGAACTTGTTACCTCTCTTTTCTTTTGAGTTCCGTAACCTACTACTACAACCTCTTCTAGTGTATTGCCTTGCAATAACTTAAAGTTAATTGAATTTGAAGCCCCAACCTTTGACGATGCGTCTTGCATCCCTACAAAAGATGCAACTAAAACATCACCCTCTTTTGCTTTGATAGAAAATTTTCCATCAAAATCGGTTTGAACTCCATTTTTTGTTCCTTTAATAACAACATTTGCTCCAGGAATTGGACCTGACTGATCAGAAACAACACCCGAAATTGTTTTCTCTTGAGCAAAAGAAAACTGCAACAATAACGCTAACAAAAGCGTATAAATCCATTTGAATTTTGATCTCATATTAGTTAATTTAAAATTTGAATTACAAATATCGCAAAAAAAGTTACACAATTATCAGTAAAAACGTTTTTTTTGCCAATTATTATTAAAAAAAAGATAAAACAAATAATAATCAATAATAAAATAAAAATAATTAAAAATTTAACATTTAGCTTACATAATATCCAAAGAAATTACAATCAATAAAATTTAATTATCGAAATTCAATATAGAAAAGAGGGGTGTAATCTATAATAAAACAAAAACTACCACTTTCAAAGTATAAAGTGAAGCAATCAAAAAACATGAAATTACTAAGTACCATCGAACTAGTATTCAATCATTGTCTAGCCAGTTGAAGCTAGAAATATAATACAATTAAGTAGCACAAAACCCCGTATCAAAAGCCATTTTGTCCCGCTATCGCCTTTATCTCCCTCGCCCTACGGGACTTCAGGAGGATATCGGCTCTATCGGGGCTAGACTTGACTAGTAGTTTTCAAAAAGGGAATTGTGATTTGTGAATTTTTCAATCTTTAAATAAGTAAATCTTTGAACTTAAAAACCCCATAAGTTTGGTAAGTTTTCAGAACATGGCAACTTAAACCAGTCCCAAAGTTTAGACAAGCGAAAATCCTTATCGTTTTTTTTGACAAAAAAATTGAAGTATAAAACGGAAATAAGGTTAAAAAAGTAACCTAGCGTGTTGGTACTGTTTAAATTAAAATGTTTCTAGTTTACACAAATGTAGATGCAAACAAAATCGCAAAATGTTTTAAAATTTTATCTTTTACTTCGTCTTCACAAACATTATTTACTCCCAACTCAACATTCATAGAGGTTACTGCCTTGCCACGAATGCCACACGGAATAATATTATCAAAATACCCCAAGTCAACATTTACGTTTAGTGCAAATCCGTGCATGGTTACCCAGCGTGAGGCACGCACGCCCATGGCGCAAATTTTACGCGCAAAGGGTGTTCCCACATCAAGCCAAACTCCTGTTTCGCCCTCACTTCGAGCACCTATTATATTATATTCTGCTAGTGTCAAAATGATGGCTTCTTCTAATAAACGAAGGTATTTATGAATATCGGTGAAGAAATTTTCTAAATCTAAAATAGGATAACCCACTATTTGTCCTGGCCCATGATAGGTAATATCTCCGCCTCGATTGATTTTGTAAAACGTGGCGCCTTTTGACTCTAATTGCTTTTCGGAAAGTAATAAATTACTTAAATCTCCACTTTTACCTAAGGTATAAACATGAGGATGCGAAACATACAAAAAATAATTTGGCGTTTCAATAGGGAGGTCAAGACTTCTATTCTGAATTTTTACATCAACAATTTGCTTAAACAATTCTTCTTGATACGCCCAAGTTTCTTTGTAATCTTTGTTGCCTAAATCTTGATAGTGTATTTTGTTATTCATTATATAAAGTTTCGAATCGCAAAGTTACATGAATTTTATTAAACTAGCGTGTAGTGATTAGCCAATAGTGATCAGTGAAATTTTTATTAATTGCTTGTTTAATTACTACTTTCGACTGTGGTATTTTATAATAAAAATTGAATTTAGAATTTGTTTAATAATAATAACACACTAATTAAAATGTATTAAAAATCAATAAAATCATGTGGAACAACTTCTATAAATTATTTTCAATTATTGTTTAATATAAATTCCAATGTTAAGTTTTTATCTAAAACTAAAACTTAACATTGACTTAGCCACTAATTGTTTACATTTGCATAACATTAAATTAATATTAAAATAACAATTTAAAATGGAATCAGAAAACCAACACAACGAACAATCTGAAACATCAACCGAAGTTACAAACCCAACACATTCGGAAATTGATACAAATGAAGTGGACCAAACAACTGAAAAAACAGACAATGAAGAAGTTGTGCTACTAGTTGATAACTCATCAAAAAGATTAGACAAACAAAACCTGAAAAAATTAAAAAAAATGAGTGATAAACTAAAAGTAAAAAAAGCAAAGGACAAACAAAAAGAAAAGGAAAAAAAAGCTAAAAAGAAGAAAAAACAAAAAGCTAAAAAAGAAAAAGTCCAAAAAAAATTGAAAGAAAAAAAGGCTAAGAAAAAAGCATCAAGCAAAAAATCAAAAAAGAAATCTAAGAAAAAATAATAAAAAAATCGGAACAAATGTTCCGATTTTTTTTATGGAATATTCAAATATTTATGCGTTTGTAACGAAACCCTCCATTTAGGGTTATTCATTACATAATCAACAATTTGAGGTGTCATTTCTTCTTTTTTACTCCATTCGGGTTGTAAAAACAAAATGGCGTTTGAGTTAACCAATTGAGCTTGCTCTTCGGCAAAAATAAAATCGTGCTTGTTATGGATGATCACTTTGAGTTCGTTGGCGTTATCATAAACTGTTTGAGTAGGCAGTTTATTTTTTTTGGGTGATAGGCATATCCAATCCCATTCACCAGAAAGTGTATAAGCGCCAGACGTTTCAATATGCACTTGTAGATTCTGTTGTTTTAATTTTTGCGTGATTTGGGTCATATCCCACATAAGTGGTTCTCCGCCGGTAATAACAACTGTGTTGGCGTATTTTTTGGCATTAGAAACGATCAAATCAGTTGGAGTTGGCGGATGTAGCTCGGCATTCCAGCTTTCTTTTACATCGCACCAATGGCAACCTACGTCGCAACCGCCGATTCGAATGAAATAGGCTGCAGTTCCCGTATGATATCCTTCGCCTTGTATAGTGTAAAATTCTTCCATTAACGGAAGCATTTCGCCTTTATCTACTGCTATTTGTGTTTCTTTTGTAAGCATTCTTTTTTTACTAAGATGCAAAGATACGGAATTGAATTTATAATTGATAATGGTTATTGGGTATTGGTTAATGGTTAATGGTTAATGGTTAATGGTTAATGGTTAATGGTTAATGGTTAATGGTTAATGGTTAATGGTTATTGGTTATTGGTTATTGGTAATTTTCAATAAAAATCTTACTTATCTATTATAGCCCCGATTGAAGCGATATCCTTTTGTTTTTTTTCTTTAAAAAAACAAAAGATATAGCGAAAAGCGGGACAATATGTCTTATGAAAATTGATTGTGTGCTTCAAAAAAAAAAACCGACAACTTTCGTTATCGGTTTCAAAATGGGTTTTGTGTTTTATTTAAGTGCTTTAATTGAGTCAAGCGCGTATTTGTTAGCTGGGTCAAGGGCAAGCGTTTTGTTAAAATACTCTATAGCTTTGGCTTTTTCTGTGTTGGCAAGTATTGCCGCTATGTTGTTGTAAGATTCAATCAATTTAGCTTTGTTAGCGGTCACTTCCTCGGGTGATTTTGCGGTAACTAAGTCAATGAATTTTTGGTAAGAGGCTTGTGCCACAGGATCGTTTTCAAGTGAGTTGTTGATTCGTGCTTTGTACAAATACGACTCCAAATAGGTTGGCGAAGCTGTAATAACTGTATCCAAAGATTTGTCAGCTTTTAACATAGCATCTTTATCTAATTCTTCTGGTTTTTTGTTTCTGTTTTCTGTGTAAACACATAAACCGTAATAAATATTGTCTTCTAAGAAGTTTTTGGTATTTGGTGTTGCAATGGCAAGTTCAAAAATACTAGCTGCTTCTTTATATTGTTTTTTAGCAAAAAAGGCTTTCCCAATTGCATTTAAATCATTAGCAATTTTGTTGTCTAATTCGATTGCTTTTTTATAGTTAGTAATAACGTCAGCAAAAGCTAATTTGTCTGTTATTGTGCCTTCTGTGTCTTGCGCTTTTTTAGTTTTTGCTTGTGCTAAATAGAAATAATCACGAGCAATAACTTTATTTGTTGATTTTGATGTAAAATCTGTTAATGCAGTAATTGCGGCATCATTGTTACCGTTTTCAAAGGCAGCATAACCAAGGTAACGCAGGATTCTTGGATTTACTTTGTCCAATTCTTTCATTTTATTAGCCTCTACTTCAAGAGCTTTGTAGTCTTTGGCCAAGATAAGGAAGTCGGCATGACGCATACGAGAAGACAATGAATAATCGGTTAGCGACATGTATTTTTCGTAATATCCTAATGATTTTTGGATGTACTCGGTGTATTTTTTTGAGTCGGTATTTGCCCAAAGATAATATGTTTCAGCAAGTTCACGATAAACAGGACCGTAGTTTGGATTTAAGGAAATTACCTCGTCATACGCTTTTCCTGCTTCGTTGAAAGCACGAGCCCCTTTTAACAAAACTCCTGATTGCATTTTTGCTCTAATCAATGAGCTATCTGCAGTATATGCCGCACGGTAAGCTACATAGGCATCATTTTGATTTTTGTCGCCATAATAAGCATCACCTAAAGCCAATTGCAATTGTGCATCATTTGGATTAATGGCTTTGGCTCTGTTAAGTACTTCAATCGCAGCTTTATAGTCTGGCGTTGTGGTATTCATGTAGGCGCGAGCAATAAATATATATTCTTCAATGCTTTTTTTCTTCATTGATGCTGTTGCTAATGTAAAATTAGCTTTGGCTTCTGTAATTTTATTATTGTCAAGATCTAACTGACCCATACCAATATTATTAAGGTTTGCGCCATCTTTGGCAGCAAGCCCTTTCTGAAAATAAAATTTAGCAGAATCTTCAACACTTTGTCTTAAATAAACATTTCCTAATAAAAAAGAAGCTCTTCCATTGGTTGGTGCTGTATTTATTATTCCTTTTAAAATAGATTTAGCTTTTTCGTATTGCTCTGCATCAATTGCTTTGTTTGCTTGATCTAAATCTTGTGCATTCATTGACGCTGACGCCAATAATAAGAGACTAAAAATTTTAAATGTTTTCATTTTTTTTGTATTATGTGTTGATGGTCTATTTCAGTTTGTAAAAATTGCCTTTTTTTAAAAAAGCAAAAGTAATTAATTGATTATTTTTCTATTTGTTTTCTTGTTATAATTTTTCGGCTTGGCATTTTAAATGGAACCAAACCCGATTTTAAAATAATTCGCTGTCCAATTTCGCCAGATATAAATGATGAAAAACCCATTCCCAATCCTTCATAACCTTGACAATTAATAATAAACAAATCGCGTGCCAAAGGGTATTTCTTAGTAGCTATGTTGTCTTGTGAAGGATAATAGTAACTATTATCTTTATTGTTTTTAACGCTTAAAATACTGATATTGTTTACTTTACTCTGCATGTTTGGATAAGGCTGGGTAAGCCAATTGTAACCTACAATACCAACAAGACCAGGATTACTATGCACATAGTTGATTACCTCTTCACTAGTTGTAAAAGAATAAACGCCCGATTTTGGAATTTCTGACAAACCAGCCAACGAATTCATGTATCTAACGGTACTTGAATTTGGATTATCAAAGACAAGACCTTTAATATTATTTTTTTTGCCCTTCATAAAATCGGTAACATCTTGCAGGTCAATTAGCGTGTCTTGTACCGATTTGTTTTTAATAAAAACGATGGCATCTGACCCGAAAGGGGTTTCCCTTGGTACTATTTTTTTTTGTTCAAAAATTTTATTTTCTTCTTTATTTAATTTTCGGGACAAAACAATAATCTTTGCTTTTTGATTCGCCAATTCTAAAATTGCTTCATTTTCTGACTTTGGAAGTAACGTAAGCTTAGCTTCATACCTACTTTCAAAAACAGCCTGAGCATCTTCTACAATTGGAAAAATCGATTCATCAACAAGAATTGTTGCTTTCCCTTTTAAAATAGTTTCTTCGTTTTTGGATGAATTACATGAAACAAAAATCGCAATTGAAATCAAAAAGCTAACAAAAAGAACAACAGTAAATTTTTTCATCTAGTTTATTTATTATCATTATAAAATCGAAAAAAACGAATAGCAGCGTAGCTAATTAATAAAACACCAAATGCAATTCTGTAATTAGCTTCTAATTTTAAAGGTAATGCTTTCCAAAAGATTACAATCAACCCAAGTGTTAAATAAATCAAAAAAAACAGAATTCCTATAAATAGAAGAAATCGCTCTTTAAGCGATTTCTTCTTGAATTTATGTAATGTGTTTTGCAACATTATTCTGATGGAGCTTGAATGTTAATTGGTAATGAGTATTGTACTCTCACCTTTTTACCATTTTGTTCTCCTGGCGACCATCTTGGACTAGCATTAAGTACTCTAATAGCCTCTTTAGCTGTACCAAAACCTGGATCTCTTAAAACTTTAATATCAGTAAGTGAACCGTCTTTTTCTACTACGAAAGAAACGAATACTCTACCTCCTTTAAACTCCTCATCTTCTGGAGCTTGGAATTTATTTCCAACAAATTTATAGAATTTTTCAATTCCACCAGGAAAATCAGGTTTTACCTCAATACCTGCCATGTTGTACACACTGTTGTCTTCAGTCACGGCAGCTTCTTTTGGTCCATCACCAACAGGACCAAGTGATTGAGGAGCATCTGGATCACCTTTAATGTTTTCGTCACCAATTTTTTTATCTTCCAAATCTTTCATTTTTGGAGGGTCTTCCGTAACATCTTCCGTTTTTGCAACCACTGGTTTCACAAACTTCACCTGATCTACTTTTGGAGGAGGAGGCGGTGGTGGTGGAAGGTTTTCTTTTGGTTTTTCTTGTTTAGGAGGTAACTTAATGGTTACAATTTTTTTATTCAAATCAGCATCATCTTCACTACTATTACCGATAATATCAGCAATAACTGGTGCAGCAATGGCTACAGAAAATAAAAGCGCACCAATGATAAGAGATCTTACCAATGTTTTAGAATTTTCCTTACGCAAAATATACGCGCCATAATTCTTGTTTCTTCCTTCAAAAACAATCTCTAACCATTGTCTATTTAATAGGTCTAATTTCATCTCTACTAGTGTTTATGGTTTGGGTTGTACTAATTTTAATTCTTCCGGTGTAATATCATTTACAATTGCATATGTTTCTACACCAGAAATAGCCATCTCATCCAACATATCTACTAAGTTTCTGTACGTAGATTTTTTGGTAGGTTTAATAATCACAATTAATCCTTTTTTAGGGTCACCCACTACTTCAGGTACAGATTTTACACGTTTTAGAATTTCTTTTCTTATTCCGTTTTTACCATAAGTTGCATCTTTTGGAGCACCACCTTCTTCTGGAGCATCCAATAATCCGTGGAACCATTTGATATTATTTCCTTCTCCTAAAAGAACTGTCATTGTTCTTCTTTGATCAACAGGTAAATCTATTTTTGGTCCATCAACATCATCTTCAGGTAAACCCAAATTCATAGCTTGAGGCTTAGACAATGAGGTAGTCAACATAAAGAAAGTAATCAAAAGGAACGCCAAGTCAACCATTGCGGTCAAATCTACTTTAGAGTTCTGCTTTTTACTTCTTACTTTACCGCCGTCTTTACCACCACCGTCGCCGGTATTTAATTCAGCCATTTTATATTTTTTTAATTATTAGTAGTCGTTACCTCTTAATCCAGTCACTAAATCAAATGTATTGATGTCTTGTGCTTGGTAAATATCCATTATCTTTTTGATTTTTGGGTACTGCAATTTGGCATCACCTTTTAAAGCAAATTGTAATTCTTCACCATCAGGATTTAATTCAATATTAGCTTGACGAGCGGTATAAATCCAATCTTTCAATTGGTTGTTGATCGAATCAAACGGAATACCCACTTGTGTCCCTGCTTTGTTTCTATCGGCACTACTCAATTTCAATAATTGGCTTAATCCTTCTATTGGCACACCAAAGCCTTCCATCAATGCAAATTGATTTTTTTCTTCTTCCGTGAATTCCATTTTATATTTATCACCCATCAATTCGAGTGTTCTTTTACGAATTTCTCTTCCTTTTAAATCAAAGAACACGTTTTCTTTTCCGTCACCAACTGTTACAATTACCAATTTATCTGTTGGTAATTTTGTTTTGTTGGTTGAGCTTGGAGTATCAACGGTAATTGGTTCTGGCACTTTAGCAGTAGCCGTAAGGATAAAGAAAGTAAGCAAAAGAAAGGCCACATCACACATCGCCGTCATATCAATAGACGCTGCGTTTTTGGACATTTTTACTTTAGCCATAATTTTATCTTTTACTTAGTTATAGAAAATATTCTATACTTATTATTTTAAACTTCCTCTTAATCTTCTGTACGTGTTTACAATTGTAGTACCCGCCTCATCAATAGAGTAAGTTAACGTATCGATTTTAGAGTTAAAGAAGTTGTACATAACGATTGCTAAAGCAGAAGTTGCAATACCTGTAGCTGTATTAATAAGTGCCTCAGAGATACCTGTTGCAAGTGCAGCTTGGTCTGGAGTACCAGCAGATGCTAATGCACCAAACGCTTTGATCATACCAGATACAGTTCCTAATAATCCACCTAATGTACCTAATGACACTAAAGTAGAAAGGATAGTCATGTGTTTTTCTAACATTGGCATTTCAAGAGTTGTAGCTTCTTCGATTTCTTTGTGAATCATTTCAGCAGCTTCTTCGCTTGTAAATCCTTCTTTTTTCACATCTTGGAATTTTACTAAAGCTGATTTAATTGCATTTGCAACTGAACCTTGTTGTTTGTTACAAGCATCAATAGCTTCGTCAATGTTTCCGCTAGTTACAGATCCTTGGATTTTGCTCATGAACGCGTTTAAGTTGTTTTTCCCAGCAGCTTTTGAAATAACAAAAAATCTTTCAAATGAAAATACGATAACCATTAAAAACATACCCAATAATACAGGTACAATTATCCCTCCTTTGTAAACCATTCCTAAAGTATTCAATGGGTGACCTGTTTCTGAGTTTCCTCCTTCAAAGTTCGTTGAACTTCCCATTACGAATTTCCAAATTAACGCCCCAACAAAAATACATGCTGCAATGATTAATCCTGTAGCCATTCCACCAGCATTTGAACCTTTTTCTTTTTTAACGTTTGCCATTTTTTAAAATTTTAATAGTTTTTAATAGTTTTTTAATTTATTTATTGTTTTTGATTTTAAATAAACATCAATAGGAGCAAATTTATATTTTTACTTTAAATAAAAAAATTTTTTTTTACTTTAATAACATTAGCTTAACTCGGAATTATGATTTATCTTAAAAAAAACGCTTTCGCTTACAATTAATTTATATTAAACCAATTGATTACGAATAGGTTATATATAAAAAATTAATATTCATATATAAAACGTTTTATTTTGCTAATTTAGTATTTACTTTTAAAAAATCATTCATTTTTAAATAAATTAGCATCATTTTGGAGCTTGTTTCATCTTTTAAAACTCAAAAAAATGCTAACTTGCGCCTACAATCAGTTAAGTTAAAATAAAATACATCAAAATTATGAGCACTAAAGAGTCATTTGTAAATGAAATTCAAGAGGGCTATACTTCTAAAGGCGATAGTATAGTAATGGGAGCCGCTTTGCTTCAAAATGAAGTAATTGGTGAAGCGCAAGTAAAAATCCCATTAAAAACGTTGAATCGTCACGGACTTATTGCGGGCGCAACTGGAACTGGCAAAACCAAAACCATTCAGGTATTTTCTGAACAATTATCCTCGTTTGGAATACCCGTATTAATGATGGACATCAAAGGTGACTTTTCGGGTATTGCTGCTAAAGGCGAAGAAAAAGAGTTCATAACCGAACGTCATCAAAAAATAAATATTCCTTATATTACGCAAGCATTTCCTGTTGAATTATTAACTCTTTCCGACCAAAACGGTGTTCGTTTACGCGCAACTGTAACCGAGTTTGGGCCTGTGCTATTTTCCCGAATTTTAGATTTAAATGATACGCAAGCAGGTGTTGTTGCCGTGATTTTTAAATATTGTGATGATAAAAGCTTACCATTACTTGATTTAAAAGACATCAAAAAAGTCCTTAATTATATTACCGAAGAAGGTAAAGACGAAATTAGTGAAGAATATGGCAAAATTTCTACTGCAACTACAGGTACTATTTTACGTAAAATAATCGAACTCGAACAGCAAGGAGGCGATATCTTTTTTGGCGAAAAATCATTCGAAATTGACGACTTACTTCGCATCGACGAAAACGGAAAAGGCTACATTAACATATTACGTCTAACTGACATCCAAGACAAGCCAAAATTATTCTCCACTTTTATGTTGAGTTTACTGTCTGAAATTTACCAACAAATGCCCGAAAAAGGTGATGCCGACCAACCCGAATTGGTTCTTTTTATTGACGAAGCCCACCTAATATTTAATGAAGCCAGCAAAACCTTACTCAATCAAATTGAAACCATCATCAAACTTATTCGTTCCAAAGGTATTGGCGTTTACTTTATTACCCAAAACCCAATGGATATACCCAAAGGTGTACTAGCGCAATTGGGACTAAAAATTCAACATGCACTGCGTGCTTTTACTGCCGATGATAGACAAGCCATCAAGCAAACAGCCGACAACTACCCTACTTCTACCTATTACAAAACCGACGAAGTGCTTACATCTCTCGGAATTGGCGAAGCATTCATCACGGCTTTGAACGAAAAAGGAATTCCAACACCACTCGCAGCAACCATGCTACGTGCGCCTATGAGCCGAATGGATATTTTAACTGATGACGAAATTGAAACCATCAATTCCAATTCAAAATTAGTTAAAAAATACGCAGAAGAACTTGACAGAGAAAGCGCCTACGAACTTTTAAACAAAAAAATAGAAGAAGCCAACCAAGCGCAAGTAGAGCAAGAGGTAACGGAAGAACCAAAATCAAACGAACCAAGTACCACCGAAGTAGTTGGAAAATCGGTGCTCAAAGTTGTCACTTCAGCCAGTTTTATCAGAGGCGCCTTTGGTGTATTAATGAAACTATTAAAAAAATAAATCCATGAAAAAATATTTCATCCAAAACAATCCTTTTGTAGTGCCAACAACCGATGGCAAACTCATAGAAGAGCATCACGGAAACGCCACCACACAAAACAAGGACATTTCCATTGCCCACATGATTGCGCCTCCCGGTTGGAGCGAACCTTTTCAAACGCCAGAGTTTGACGAGTACACCTACATAATTTCGGGCAAAAAACAGTTTATTATTGACGACGAAACCATCCTATTAGAATCAGGACAATCCATAAAAATAGAGCAAAACACCCGTGTACAATACTCCAATCCGTTCGAGCAACCATGCGAATACATTTCTATTTGTACTCCCGCCTTCGATTTCACAAAAGTACATAGAGAAGACTAACTTTATTTTTGGGCGTGCCCCCGTTTACATCGTTTATCAATTAAATAGAAAATTTACATAAAACGGGGTCGGGCTATTCGCTGCAAGTCCTCGCATCCTTTCGCTGTCGCTACAGGCTGCTGTGGGCTTTCCGCTACTATCCCTCACGCGGGAATACGCAATGGCAATGGCAAAATTAATTTCAAAGGTAATTTCAATGGTAACATTTTCAAATTATCAAATTGATACATTTTCAAATTACTACAAATTCAAATCAACATATTTTCTTTTGAAAAGTAAAAGTCAAGTCTAGCCCTGATGGAGCCGATATCCTTGCGTAGTTTACGGAGCAAGATAAAGGCGAGAGCAGGACAAAATATCTTGATAAAACAGGATTGCGTGCTTCTAATAAAACTATTGCTTTTGTAGCAACTGAATGATTAAATTTTCGGTTTGTGGCGCATCCCAATTTTGTTCAATATTGTCTGTTTTCATGACTTGCTCCATGATTTGATTTTGGAAATCGCCAATAGCAAGTGCCTCAGCATAAGGCTGTTCGCTAAAGGTTACACGGCTGTAAAGGGGCGTCCACAGATTGGGATGCTTGTCTGAAAACCATTTTTCTATCTTTTTTTGTAGCAGAAATTTTGGGTCGGCGGTTTTGGTGCTCATTTCTACAAAATTTCTTCGGGATAGTTCAGAAATGGCATCGGCATTGGGTTTTCGGGATTTTTGGTAGGCTTGAAAAATAGCTTGCCAATCGTCGCCAAACTTTGAAATAAGCTCGTTAAGAACTGTAATGTCCTCAAAACCAGCGTTCATACCGTGTCCATAAAAAGGAACGATGGCGTGAGAGGCATCACCAATAAGGGCAACTTTGTCTTCAAAAGTCCACGGATAGCATTTCATGATGGCAAGATAGCTTGTTGGGTTTTTGAAAAAATCGTGAACCAAATTGGGAATTACTTCTTTGGTATCTGGGAAATGGGTGGCAAAAAAATGAATCAAACTTGCTTCGTCTTGCAGATTTTGAAAGGAGCTTTCGCCTTCAAAAGGCATAAAAAGTGTGCAGGTAAAAGAGCCGTCGAGGTTGGCTAGAGCCATGAGCATGAAATTGCCTCGAGGCCAAATGTGCAATGAATTTTTATCTAGTTTGTGGGAACCGTCAGTATTGGCAGGAATGTGCAATTCTTTGTAACCAATTTTTAAAAATTCTTGCGAATAATCGAACATACTTTGGCGTTGCATTTTGTGTCGAATTCGAGAGAACGCTCCATCGGCACCAAATACTTTATCGTAGGTTATATCTGTCCAACTTCCATGTTCTGTTTCGCCAATATGAAGGGTTGCTGTTGCTAGGGTTACGTCCCATATTTTTTGTTCAAAAAAGAATTCGACGCCTTCTTTTTCGGCAAGGTCAATCATTTTTCGGTTTAAAATTCCGCGTGAAAGTGAGTAAATAGTTTCGCCTTCTTTGCCATAATATTGGTAATTGATGGTGTCTTTTTCAATATGAATGGCGCGTTTGTCAACTGGGATTCCTATTTTTTTGATTTCGTCATCCAAACCTAAATTAGCCAATGCTTTCCAGCCTCTGTTTGACATCACTAAATTGATAGATCTGCCTGAAAAGGTGACCTTTCTGATATCTATACTTCGGTCAAAAACATGTACGATATGTCCTTGTCTTTTAAGATAAATAGCGAGTAATGTTCCTACTAAACCTGAACCAACAACAGCTATTTTTTGTGGCGTTTGCATTTGATTTTTTTAAAGTTGAACAAAATTACTAATAATTAAAAATCTTTAGCCTTATTTCATAAAAAAAATCATATAATTTTAATGCTTTGATTTTAATTGTTTAAATTCTAAAATTATACTTCGCCTTGTTTTTTGTATGCAGCAATTAAAACAAAAAAATCGCCACTTATTTAACTGATTTTGCGGATTTAATCAGTGAAATAAGTGGCAAAAATAATGTGTGAAATTTAATTTAAAATTCTAATCGACATTAGACTATTCTTTATTTTTTATAAAAACCAATTTGGTACTGTTTTTTTGAATTTCTGCTTTATTTAATAACATCTTTCTAAACTTTCCTTCGGCATACATCTTTGCTTGGTCATTGTAATGTGAGCTCATTGGGTTGCCCGATTGCCCTGTCGGTAGGATACTCCAACTGTTTTCTATGTCAGAAAAATCAATAACTCTTCGTGTTGATGGGCCTGCTTTAACCTCATATTCTCCTTTATCATTGAAAGTAAACATCAAGTTATTGATTACTTCGTTAGACCCATTTATTGCAAACGGACCCACATTGAAAAAACCTTTCAAAGCCTTTACTTTGCCCATGGCATGTTGATATTCAACCGTATGCACTTTGTTCCAAGTCCAGCTTGATGGTTCTTGTCCCAATTGTTTTTGTAACGAAAGAATCGCATCTTTAAAAGATTGATTCATAATGTCTTTTTGGGTTTCTTTTTTGTTTTTGGTTTTCAAATCATCCCACCACATCGAAGCTGTATTTTGACTCTGACTAGCAATTACTTGTTTCATAATATGTGTTCCCAAAAACGCATTAAAATTGTCTGCCCCCAACTCGTCTTGAAACGTATTTTTTAAATAACAATATACCCACTTGTTGTAAATGGTTGGAGCAATTTCGTTTAATTCGTTTGATCCTTTCCAGTTTTTTAAGGATTCAATTGCTATTTTTTCATTCGGATTTAATGTCGATTTTTCGATTAATTGCAACCAATTGGCGACCAAACTTGGCGCTACAGCCGAAGTATTATCGGTAATCATATTCTTCACATCAGAAACATCCCAATTGTTTTTAGGCTCCAATAACGATTGAATTCGTTTGGCTCTATCTTCTGGCAAGTAATAACCTGGGTACAAATAACCATCTACCGCTTCGGGCTGATTATTAGCCGAATATACATAGCCCCATTTCGGGTTTATTGCCGATGGATTTTTGGAAAAATCCAAAAAAGTTTTTTTATCATCTAGTTCGTTTGACCCATTTAAAATAAAATTTGGATTGACAGATTTGTCCATTTTATATAATTTTCCTGATGTAATCCAAGCAATATTATTTTGAGCATCGCCATACATTATGTTTAATCCTGGCGCATGTATTAATGCTATGTTTTGATAAAATGTGTCCCTGTTTTTGGAATGTGAAAGCGCATAAACTGCCTTTAAAATCTGATTTTTTTCTTGGGTATAAATCCAAGACATGGCAATGGGTTTTTTGGATTTTAATTTATTCAGCAAGCCATTCATAATGGGTCCGTGAATACTTTCTTTCACAGATAAATCAACCGAAGCACTGTCTTTTACTTTTATGGTTTTTTTTCTGAATGCGAAATTTTTATAACTAGTACCAAGTTTGTATTGATTGCCGTTATTTGGGTTTACTTCTTCTTGAAATAAATCTAAATCATCGTTTTCAAACATGGTTAATCCATACGCATAATCACGATTGTGACCCAGCAACGGAAACGGTGTTCCTGCCAGATAATACCCATACATTTCATAATCTGGGGTAACAATATGCGCTTCATACCAAGTGGCAGGTTGCGAAAACCCAATGTGTGGATCGTTTGCCAAAATAACTTTTCCGTTTTTGGTCTTTTGTGCGCCAATAACCCAACTATTGCTACCTATAAATGGCGGAATTGGAGTGTTGTCTAATAAAGCCGTAAGCGATTTAGAAATTTCAGCATAATCAGCCACTTCGCCTTTGTAATTCTTGAGTTGCGTTTTCCCAAGCGAACCGTCAAGCCCAAAATCTTTAAGATATTCGGCACCCAATTGATTTTTTATATCGGTAAGTAACGGATCTGTTTTTTGTGCCATTGCAAAACTGAACGACATAAATCCGAAGATATTATATACATCTTTTAGTGTAAATTTCTCTTTTGTAACCCCCACCAAACGGTATTCTACTGGAGTTTTTCCATTTTCCAAATAGTGATTAATCCCGTCCAAATAGGCTGTTGCCAAAATATATTCCTGCGAATTTTTATCCATTTCAAGAACGGTCTTTTCCGAGTTTTCATCAATGCCGGTTCCTGCAAAAAACAAATCATTCTTTAGGGCTTTGTTCCCAAAAAGTTCCGAAAGTCGTCCAGGAGCTATTCTTCGCATCAATTCCATTTGCCAAAGCCGATCTTGCGCATGCACATACCCCAAAACAACCATGGCATCCTTTTGATTTTCAGCATAAATATGCGGCACGCCATAAGTATCAAAATAAACATTTGTCTCTTTTCCGATGTTGTTTATGGCTACTTCTCCTTCATATTGTGGCTTAGTTGTTTGAAGATAAATCGTTATAGAGCCTACCAATAGCAGCACTAAAACAAGGAATATAATTACAATCTTTTTTATTTTTTTCATTTTCGTGAAATTTTTATTATCAAATATAAAAAAAGGTGAGCATATACACTCACCTTTTGATTTTTATTTAAATAAGTACTTCCAAATTATTTTTCAATTTGCACCAACACGCTTGCGCACCTTCCCAGCCCTATACCCGCTTTTCGCTACAATCTTTTTGTTTACCCTGACAGGGTTTTGAACCCTGTCAGGGTAAACAAAAAGGATTTTCGCTTCAATCGGGGGTACAACTCCACACTTTTGGGTGTTTTCCAAACTTTTGGGATTTTCTAGAATCGCAAAAATAAAGTCGAAAGCCTTATGTCTATCGCCTAATGCCAAAAATCACCCACCTCTATCCTTTAGCCCCGACTGAAGTGGAAATCCTTTTTGTTTTTTTTTCAAAAAACAAAAAGATTGAAACGAAAGGCGGGAACGAACCATCATTGAAAATGCCTAGTGTATTGCTCCTGAAAAAAGGAATTTATTTTCTAGGAAATATAATTTTGTTTCCCGTATCGAGTCCGTTGTTTTTTGCCAAAACGCCACACATATGAAACAACATTCGGGCACCCACGTTGCCATCCCAATCGTCGTTTTCGCCGGGAGCCACTTCTACAAGGTCAAAACCAATGATTTCTTTGCCGCTTTGAGCTAATAAATTGAATAAATAAGTGGCTTGCTCAAACGAGAATCCGCCCGGTACTGGCGTTCCTGTATTGGGGCAATACCAAGGGTACATGCCGTCTATATCAAAGCTGATGCACACTTTTTGTGGCAGTGCATCTATAATGGCTTTGCACTGGTCGTGCCATGTTTTGCCTTCAAAGGTTTCTTGTTTTAAATCGGCATCGGTGTGCACAAGTACACGTCCGTTTTGTTGCTGCACAACTTCTACTTCTTGCACACAAAAATCCCTGATGCCCACTTGTACAATTTTGGAAATTTGAGGTATTTGCAAGGCGTTGTACATGATGGATGCGTGAGAATATGTAAAGCCTTCATAAGCAATGCGTAAATCCATGTGAGCGTCTAGGTGAAGCAAACCAAAATCGGTATGTTGCGTTGCGAGGGCTTCGTAATAGCCCAATGGCGTAGAATGATCACCACCAAGAAGCACTACTTTTTTGCCTTGATTCATCCAATGTAGAACGGTGTCTTTTACTTCGGTATGGAGGTTTCTGCAAGCGGCGTTTATTTGATTCAAACTTTCTACAAGTTCTGGAAACTGCGCTATATCTTTACCTTCTTCTAGCGCCTCGATGATGGGTTGCGCTAGGGCTTTGTAATGGTCTGAATTTGTTTTCCAAGCTTCGGGAATTTCGGCAAGATACATGCCAAGTTTCCATAAATTGGGAAACTCTTGATGATGCAAATCGACTTGAAACGAGGCGTCTAAAACGGCATTGGGTCCTTCTGAAGCACCAGCTCCATAACTTACAGTTACTTCCCAAGGTACAGGAATAATGATAATTTCTGATTGGTCAGCCGAGAAAGGCAAGCCAAAAATGGTTGCATCGGCAAGTCCTGGCTGACTTGGGTCAAAGGTTTGAATGATTTGGTCTTTGGTCATTGTTACAAATTCTTATTTTGTGTGTTCTAAAATTCCTGCTTTTAATAGTTGTCCGAAATGGTACATATCTTCAAAAGAAGAGTACAAAGGTACAGGCGCAAGTCGAATTACGTTGGGTTCTCTCCAATCAGTAATGACGCCATTTTTCATTAAATAGTCGAATAAACTTCTGCCTTCACCATGAAGAAAAACAGACAATTGACAAGCACGTTCGGCTTGGTTGGACGGTGTGATTATCTCGAAAGTGCTATCTACTTCTTTATCAATTTCGTGCAAAATAAATTCGAGATAGGCTGTAATTAAATTTCTTTTTTCAATTAATTTATCCATTCCAATTTCGTCAAACATTTCGACAGAAGCCAAATAAGGCGCAAGCGAAAGAATAGGTAAATTACTCACCTGCCATCCATCGGCGCCATGCACCGGGTCGAACGTTGGTTCCATTTTAAAACGGCGTTCTTTGTTGTGTCCCCACCAACCTGCAAAACGATTCATGTTTGTTGCGTGGTGTTTTTGGTGTACAAAGCATCCCGAAGCATTTCCGGGACCTGAGTTCATGTATTTGTAACTGCACCAAGCAGCAAAATCAGCATTCCAATTGTGCAAATCAAGTTTGATATTTCCGGCAGCGTGGGCAAGGTCAAAACCTACGTAAGCGCCTACTTTGTGACCTGCTTTTACAATTGCTTCCATGTCAAAAACTTGTCCTGTATAGTAGTTTACGCCACCAAAAAGCACCAAAGCAAGCTCATCGCCCACTTCTTCGATTTTTGACAAAATATCATCAAGGCGAATGTTGTGTTCACCGTCTCTGCGTTTTATTTCTACAATAGCAGAAGCAGGGTCATAGCCGTGATGCGCCACTTGCGATTGAAACATATACTGGTCGGAAGGGAATGCTTTTTCTTCGCAAATAATTTTGAATCGCTTGGCAGTCGGTTGGTAAAACGATACCATAAGCAAATGCAAATTGACTGTTAGCGTGTTCATTACAGTTACTTCAGACGGTAATGCACCTACAATTTTACTCAACGGATTTGCAAAACGTTCGTGGTAATCCCACCAAGGTTTTTCGGCATAGAAATGTCCTTCAACGGCTAGGTTTGCCCAGTCGTTCATGACATCGTCCACATATTTTTTGGTTCGTTTGGGTTGTAATCCCAACGAATTTCCTGTAAAGTAAATAACGTTTTTACCGTTGTGTTGTGGAAAAATAAATTCGTTTCGGTAGGCGTTTAATTGATCTTTTTGATCAAGCTCTTGTGCAAATTGAAGTGTGTTTTGAAAAGTCATTTGGTTGTTTGTTTGAGGCGTAAAAGTAAACATTTTTTGTGTTAATTTGAAAAATTGGCAGTAGTGATTTGGAAAATTCAACTGAAAAACTATTTTTCAATTGTAGCCCCGACAGAGCCGGTATCCTCCTGAAGTCCCGAAGGGCGAAGGAGATAAAGGCGATGGCGGGACAGGATGTCTTGAAAAAACGGGTTGGTGTGCTTCTAAAAAAAAATCTCGACATTGCTGTCGAGATTTGGTGTATTGTACATTATTTTATGCTTTGGGGCGAGTGTTTATAGTATTAACATGGCGTCGCCGTAAGAGTAAAATTTGTATCCTTCTTTGATGGCTTCTTCGTAGGCTTTTTTCATTAAATCGTGTCCGCAAAATGCTGAAATCATCATTAGTAGGGTTGATTTTGGGGTATGAAAATTGGTTACCATACTGTCGGCAATGCTGAAATCGTGTGGTGGAAAAATGAATTTGTTGGTCCAACCGTTGAAAGGATTTAGTGTTTTTTGTGATGAAACGGCGCTTTCAATGGCACGCATTGAGGTTGTTCCGATGCAACAGATTCTTTTCTTTTTTAATTTGGCATTGTTTACAATATCACAAGCTTCTTGGGTTATTTTTAGTTCTTCCGAATCCATTTTATGTTTAGATAAATCTTCTACCTCAACTGGATTGAAGGTTCCTAGTCCAACGTGTAGTGTTACTTCTGCAAAGTCTATTCCTTTGATTTCTAGTTTTTTAAGTAAGTGCTTTGAGAAATGAAGACCCGCTGTTGGAGCGGCTACTGCACCTTCTTCTTTGGCATAGATGGTTTGGTAACGGTCGGCATCTTCTGGAGTTACATCACGTGAGATGTATTTTGGGATAGGTGTTTCGCCAAGTTCTGTTAATTTGTTTCTAAATTCTTCGTAAGATCCGTCGTAAAGGAATCGTAAGGTTCTTCCTCTTGATGTTGTATTGTCAATAACTTCGGCTACTAATGAATCGTCGTCACCAAAATATAGTTTGTTTCCTATTCTAATTTTTCTTGCTGGATCTACTAATACATCCCAGAGGCGTTGTTCAGCATTGAGTTCTCTAAGTAAAAATACTTCGATGCGAGCGCCTGTTTTTTCTTTATTTCCGAACATTCTGGCTGGGAAAACTTTGGTATTGTTAAGAATCATCACGTCGCCATCGTCAAAATAGTCGATGATGTCTTTGAACATTTTGTGTTCTATGGTTCCTGTTTTTCTGTCGATTACCATTAATCGAGATTCGTCTCTATTCTCTGCTGGGTATTCTGCCAATAATTCTGCTGGAAGATTGAACTGAAAATGTGATAATTTCATTTAAAAAAAATTTAAAGTTGACGTTTTAGCCGTTTATTGAATGTAAACTCTGAAACAAGTTTGCAAATATACGATTGTGAGATAGGCGTTGTCAAGTGTTTTGGTGTTTATTTTCAGAAAGTTTGTAGTATTGGGTATTTAAGTGACTAAAAACGTAGTAACTTGGCTATTCTATTTTTTATATTTCTTTGATTTCCATGCCTATAGTTTTTAAATCGTTCCAAAAAGTGGGGTATGATTTAGAAACAACCTCAGCATTTTGGATTGTAATGGGTACTTTTAGAGCTAATGGTGCAAAAGCCATTGCCATGCGATGGTCTTGATAGGTTGCAATTGTTACATTTGGGTTGATGGTGGAATTTGTTGTCAAATGTAAACTATCATTGGTTACAGAAATGGTTGCTCCGAGTTTTGTTAATTCAGTTTGTAGTGCTTCTAAACGGTCAGTTTCTTTAATTTTAAGAGTATGTAATCCTGATAAATCACAAGCAATACCAAGACCAAAGCAAGTAACTGCAATAGTTTGAGCAATATCTGGAGCGTTGTTTAGTTGTAAGTTTATGGTGTCTTGATTTGGGTTTTGGGTTTTAGATATGGTTATGGAATTATTGTTATTAAAAAGGGTTGTTACTCCGAAATTTTCGTAAATATCAACTAAAATGGAGTCGCCTTGAAGGCTTTCTTTTTTGAAACTTGAAAGTGTAATTTGGGTCCCAATTTCTGAAAGTGCAATTACAGAATACCAATAGGAAGCCGATGACCAATCGGATTCGACAAGCCCCCTAACCCCCGAAGGAGAAATGAATTGTAGCTGATTTACCTTAATTACATTTTCATTAAAAAAAGTTTTAACTCCAATTTCATTCAATAAAGCTAAGGTCATTTTGATATAAGGGATGGATGTAATTTCGCCTTCTAAAGTTAATTCTAATCCATTTTCTAGTTTTGGAGCAATTAGTAGTAGTGCAGATATGTATTGACTACTCACCGTTGCAGGTAATGAAACTTTATTTTTAGTTAGTTTTTTACCTTTAATTCTAATGGGTGGAAAACCTTCTTGTTTTTCGAAAGTAATTTCGGCACCAAGTTGGTTAAGTGCGTCAACTAAAATTTTTATTGGGCGTTCTTCCATGCGTGAAGAACCTGTTAAAACCACTTCTTTTCCTTCTTGAATGGCAAAATAAGCGGTAAGAAATCGCATGGCGGTGCCTGCGTGGTGAACGTTGAGCCCCCTAACCCCCGAAGGGGGAACCTTGGATGATTCTTTAAAGTTTTGTAAAATCTGAATTAGTACTTCGGAATCATCTGAATTGGAAGCATTTTCAATTTTGATTTGAGGATACAAAGCTTGTAACAACAATAATCTGTTAGTCTCGGATTTAGAGCCTGTGATTGAAAGCCTTCTAACTCCCAAAAGATTTGTTGTTGTTGGTATTGAAACTTTTATTTCCATTTTTTTAGGAGTTATTTACTCCCCCTTCGGGGGTTGGGGGGCTAGCTTCTCATTGTTTTTATGTCGGTCTTTATCACGAATTGATTTCAAATCCATTTTTTTATCAAAAGCTGCTTGCAAATCGATACCTGTTTGATTTGCCAAACAAAGCACTACAAAAATCACATCGGCCAATTCTTCGCCCAAATCTTTGTTCTTATCGGATTCTTTTTCAGATTGTTCGCCGTATCTACGAGCTATAATTCGGGCCACCTCTCCTACTTCTTCCGTGAGTTGTGCCATGTTGGTAAGCTCGTTAAAATAACGAACACCGTGTTCTTTGATCCAAGTATCTACGTCTAGTTGTGCGTTTTTTAGGTTCATGTTTATATTTTTTTCAAAATTATTTTTTCTGTTTCACGTTTTACAATTTCGGCAAAATATAATTTTAAATCGTTATAAAATTCGGGACTTACTAAAGATGAATTGTAGTCCAAAGTTAAAGCAACCTGAATTTGTTTTTCAGTTTTAGAAGTTAGTAAAACAAAACTTAATTGATTTTCGCCAAATGGAATTGAAACCGATTCGGGCAAATATTCTACCGCATATCCATCAGGAATAGTAATTGTTACAGAATATTTGTCTTGATTAGGAAAAACAAAATCAACTGGATATTCTCTTTTTTCTTGTTTAAATGGGCTTTCGGTCATTGCCATAAAAAACAAAGGTGAAAAATAAATTTTATCTCCAATTACATCAACTGCACCTGAATGCTGAAATTTATAGGTTTCAACAACTGGTTTTCCGTTTTCGGTTTTGTTGTCAATTTTATATTCTGACACTTCAAGACCTTTGAATCTACTTTCTAATTTTTCTAAATAGGCATCTTCTGTTAAATCGCTATAATTTGATCGATATAAGTAGGCGTTATAATCAAAATATTGTTCTCTAATTTGACCAGATATTTTACCATCTGTTTCTATTTTTGCCATTAAAACAACATTGTCTTTGGAAATCTCTTTTGGAGTCAAATCTATCATTTCTGAGTTACCATCTTTTTTAATTAGTCGTCCAAACCAATTTAAAACCCTAATTGGCACAACATTTACTGCAGTATTTTTGCTGGTTGCATCCAATAAAATATTTTTTCCATTATGGTTAACCGATGCTATAACGTAATTGAATGAACTTCGAGATGGAAATAATGTAATACCGTTGTCTCTGGTACTTATCAAAACTGGATTAGCATCTAAACCTGCATATTGTAACATACTAACTAACATTAAGTTTATATCAGCACTATTTCCTGTTTTGGTTTCGTATGCCTTTTTTACTCCTAATTCGCAATATAGACTACGATAATCGTTCCAATTCATTCTATTTTTAACAAAATTAAAAATAGCTGTAATTTTTTCATCGTAATTTGAAGTCCCTTTTAAAACCTCATCAATATCTTTTTCAAAATAATTTGATTTAATTAATTGCGAACCAAATTCTTCTGATTCGTATATTTTTTTGGCAACACCTTCCCATGAGTTTGAGTAAGCTTTATACATTGAATTAGGGTATTGAATTCCTGATAATTCATGTTGAATACTTGATCTGTAATTGTCAATATTATTTACAAAAGCTTCGTCTAACATGGCTGGAATATTTTGCAGCTTGTAGGTAACGCTATTTTCAATATAATTAAATGAATCATCTGATCTTTGGGAGCCTACTCCTCTACTTGTTTGAGATAAACTAGTTGAGGATTGACTAACGGATCTTGTAATTGAAGTTTTTAATTGTGTTGGATTTAAAAATCCTTTGGAAAAAGTATTAAAATAATAATATTCCGGGATACCAGTTGTAAATTCGGAATAATCAACTGGGATAGAGTACTGAAAATTCCATTCAGGTAAACTGTAGTATGGTGAAGTTATTTTGTAAGCATACTCTATAATTGTGCCCTCTTTAACAGCAGGCATGGTTATTTTAGCGAGTGTAGTAAATTTATTTGTTTTTTCTTTAAACTCACCTTCCTTTTGCAGTTTTGTTTTTACAATTTTTCCATCAACAAGGTTGTAACTTATTGCTTTTGAAAACTCAATTCGCTCATTATCTTGACCCGGTGTATAAATAGCAACTGTTTTGTTAGCCCAATCATATCCGTCTTTTTTAAATATTTTAATTTTTGCTTCAACTTCGGTTACAGTCATAAAACCTTCATTGATGCTATAAATAAAATACGATTTGCCCTTTTGAAAAATAATACTTGCTACAGCAGAAGTATCCTTTTTGTGTTTCGTTTCTTTCAATTCGTCTAATGTAACTTTCCCTAATTCATTAGTTTGAGAAAAAGCGCTCATCGTTATCATTACAAAAGCAAATAGGAGTGTAAGTTTTTTCATTTTTATTTTGGTTTAATTAATCACTATTATTAGTTACTATTTTTGAGATAATACAATTTTGGCATTATCATTTTTCACAACTTGTTCTTTGAATTTTCTATACTCTTCGTATTCTGATTTATCATAAACACCGTTTTTTATTAGTAACTTTCGTTTGTACAAAATTTTATTATTTGGTTTAAAAAACAATTCTAAAGTATAAGAACCAAACTTACTTTCCAATGTAACATTTTCAGGTTTTGCCTCCACACTATATTTATCTGCGATTGTTATCTCTATTTCATCAGTATCAACAAAACCTCTGTCAATTTCAAAATTGGTTTTTCTGTTTCTGTAACGTTGTGGTATCAAATTATTTTGATTGAATGCATTTAAAGTAAGCATCTTAGTAGTGCCACTAGTATTTAAATAATTAACAACATTTACTTCAAGATCTTCGGAGAAAGTAACGTCCTCTCTATTGTCGTCAAATTTATATTTAACAAGTTTTAAATTATTTAACCAACTATAATGTAATTTGTAATATTCGTTAACTTCTTGATTCGATTTGTCGGTTAGTGCATATACATTTTCGTATTGAATTCCTTTGGAAACTATTTTGATTTTTCCAGACAGATTACCTTCAGTATCGATAGTGTAGGTTCCATTTGAAATTTGTGTGTTTTTCAAGGTTTCAAATTCATTTGTTTTTACAAGCTCACTTCCTTCGGGTTTAACAATCAAAGCGTATCTATCATCGGTAAAATCTCCCTCATAACCAAAAGGTTTTTTTTGACTAGTACATTCTAAAAAATAATATCCTTTATTATTTGGTATTGCTAAAACGGCATGATTGCCTTGCATAGAAACAAAATCTGGGTGCAAACTCCTCTTATCTTCTCCACCATAAATTATTGTATAGAAAGAGTTAACGCCAACAGTTTTTAAAAGTGCTCTGGTATAGTTTGACAATGCCTTACAATCGCCATATCCGAGTCGATCTACATCTGAGGACAGCATTGGCTTCCAGCCTCCAATTCCCATTTGAATACTTACATATCGTGTTTTATCTTGCATAAATTTGTAAACAATTTTGGCTTTTTTTATAGGATCCGTCTCAGCGCCAACAAGTGTTTTTATTTTAGTTTGAGTATCAGGTGTTATTTGTTCATTATTTGACAAAAAACTAGCATACATCCAAGTACCAAAATCAGTCCATGATTTGGCATTCCCTTCAACACCTTCTAATGAAAATTTTTCTAATCCAAAAATAACATAGGGCATTCTTGCCAAATAGTTTACGGCATATTCTTCTGACTTTTCTGCAGGTAGTTTTTCAGCGATAAAAGTTAGTTCGTTAAGAGATTCTTTCCTAGTGATATTTCTGTTTTCAAAATTAAATTCTTTGAATTTGAAACCTAAATTTGATGGAAAAGTTATTGTATAAGACGATTTTTCAACTCCCTCAAACAAATCATCAATTGGATACCAACCTGGAATAAAAGCGGTATTTGAGCTCTGTTTTTTACTTGTATATACAATTGTAAATGGGTATTCAGTAGGCGTATAATCCAAACTTAAAACTCTATTATCAGTAAAAACAGAAAAACCATCGGCAACACTTTGGTCTTTAAAATCTTTCTTTTTGACTTTTTTAATCTCATTTCCGTACGAATTTAATAGGATAACTTCTAAATCGAGGATTTTTGTTGAAACGTCATAATATTCATACGCATCAATATTAGATAATCCGTTTTCGTTGAACACAGTAATTACCTTTTTAGTGGAAATAGTATAAACAGACGATGAATTAATTGTTACATTAATTTCTTGTGATCGAACTACAGAGTTCGCGTTTTCTTTTAATTCGGCGGGAATAAATAAAGAAGAAAATTCCAATTTTTGGGCATGTAGTGCAACTGCAACGAACAACAACATTACATAACTTAACTTGTTTTTCATGGAGAATATTTTTTTACAAATTTAACAAAATACTTGAATAAATTAATTTATTCTTTGTTTTTTGTGTCAATAACAATAGTAACCGGTCCATCATTAACGAGTGCCACTTTCATGTCAGCTCCAAATTGGCCTGTTTGGACTTTTTTGCCTATCTCATTTTCAAATTGACTAATGAATTTTTCATACAATGGAATGGCAATTTCGGGTTTTGATGCTTTGATATAGCTTGGACGATTGCCTTTTTTGGTAGCTGCATGAAGTGTAAATTGACTTACAATAATAACCTCTCCGTCAATATCTTTTACAGAAAGATTCATCACATTATTTGCATCAGCAAAAATACGAAGATTTGCGATTTTAGATGTTAACCAAATTATATCTTCTTGATTATCTGCATCTTCAATGCCAATTAAAACTAATAAGCCTTGATTTATATGAGCTACTATTTGATTATCAATTGTTACAGATGCTGATGCAACTCTTTGGATAACGGTTTTCATTTATTTATAAAGTTTGAAGGTCTTAAAGTCTAAAGTTAGAAAGTCTAAAATAAAATTATATAAATTACTTATTCCTTGTTTCATCACTAGCAATTCGGTCATCGTTATAAATATCGGTTCGGTAATGTTCATCGTCTCCTTCCAATATTTTGAGGTAACTATTATAGCGTGTCCAAGATATTTCGTCTTTTTCTAACGCGTCTTTTATAGCGCATTTTGGTTCTTCTTTATGCAAACAATTATTAAATTTACATTGGTCTTTAAGTTTAAAAAACTCAGGAAAATAACCGCTTATTTCTTCTTTTTCCATGTCAACAATTCCAAATCCTTTAATTCCTGGTGTATCTATAATTTTTGCTCCAAAACTTAAATCGTACATTTCTGCAAAGGTTGTGGTGTGCTGTCCTTGCATACTTTGTTCGGAAATAGTTTTGGTTTTTAAATGCAAACTTGGCTCTAAAGCATTTACCAAAGTTGATTTTCCTACTCCAGAATGTCCCGAAAACATGGTAGTTTTACCAATCATTAATTCTTTTAACGCAGATATGCCTGTTCCTTCTGTAGATGAAACGCGCAAACATGTATAACCAATGGACTGGTACACGTGTTGCATGTACAATTGCTCATCTAGTGTAACTTCATTTAATGAATCTATTTTATTAAAGACTAAAATTGTTTCAATGCCGTAAGCTTCGGCAGTTACTAAAAATCGATCAATAAAATTAAATGTTGTTGGTGGATTATTTACTGTAATAAGCAAGAAAACATAATCTAAATTGGATGCAATAATGTGCATTTGATGGGATAGATTAACTGATTTTCTAACAATATAATTTTTTCTGTCTTGAATGGTATGAATTGTACCCGTAATTGCATCCGAACTTGTGTCAATATCAAACTCAACAACATCGCCGACAGCAATTGGATTGGTACTTTTGATGCCTTTGATTCGAAATTTTCCTTTTATACGACAATCAATAAAATCACCTTGCTCCAATTTTACAGTGTACCAACTTCCGGTAGATTTATATACTATTCCTGTCAAAATGATTTACAATTATAAGTGATTTACAAAAGTAGAAAAAAGAGTTGAGAAACTGTTTTTTTCACTAGCTAATAAAACAAAAAAACCGTTTAAAAAATTAAACGGTTTTTAAATTATATATTAAATTGGAATTAGTATTTGTAACCAACTCCTTTTTTGATAGCTTGTGAACCACCTAATTGGTTAGAGTTTGCTCCAACTGTAGTTTTATCAGCTGTCATTAAAATAAATGGACAACCAATTGCAGCTGCAGCCATTTTTAATTTTTTCTCAGCTTTTTTGTCCCCAGTGTTTCCTGTTTGAAAGTTAATCATTCCTGTTTTACCTCTTACTTCTTCACCTTTTTTCAAACCAGCGATGTAACCTTTTTCTTCTAAGATAACTACTTTTTCCCAGTCGTCTTCACCATTAACAACAATTTTTTCTGTAATTTCTTCAACACGACCTGATTTTCCATAAACAATTTTTTCAACTGCATATTTACTTACAGTGTTTTCTGCATCTTCACCATCATATTTAAATACAATTGTGTACTCTTCTAACTTTACAACTTTACCTTTTACAGTTTCTCCACTGTGTTTTGTTATAACGTCAACTTGAGCATTTGCAACTCCAAATCCAAAAAGGATAGCAACAATTAAAATAATTTTTTTCATTTTGTTTTTTTTGTGTTTATAATTCGTCACAATATTACAAATTTATTTTAATATTTTACAAACCATTAATTATTTTTTCTTGATGACAAATACTTTCTTGATGAATTTCTTTAAATAGTTTGGTAATAAATTCTTGAGACAAGCCTTTTTTACTGCCCTCAGCAATCATTTTTTCTTGAATTTCAACCCACCGATTACTTTGCAAAACAGCCACATTGGCGTCCTTTTTCACTTGTCCAATTTGGTCTGCAATTTTCATTCTTTTACCTAAAAGTTCAAGTAAATTATCGTCTAAAACATCAATAGTAGCTCGTAATGTTGTCATTTTTGATGTATATTCATTGGCATCACTATGTTGGTTTCTTATTTTCAAATCTTTAAAAATTTGTTTCAAAGCAGTTGGCGTAACTTGTTGTGCGGCATCGCTCCACGCATTATCAGGATCAATATGCGTTTCAATAATCATTCCATCATAATTCAAATCAAGTGCTTGTTGCGTTACTTCAAGTATCATGTTTCTATTTCCTGTGATGTGCGAGGGGTCTATTATCAAGGGTAAATCTGGGAATTTATTTTGTAATTCAATAGGTATTTGCCACTCAGGAATATTTCTATATTTTGTTTTTTCGTAGGTAGAAAAACCTCTATGAATAACTCCTAATTTTTCAATTCCAGCAGCATGCAAACGCTCTACTCCGCCCAACCACAATGCCATGTCAGGATTTACGGGATTTTTTACTAAAACTATTTTATCGGTTCCTATCAATGTATCAGCTATTTCCTGAACAGCAAATGGGTTTGCGGTTGTGCGGGCACCAATCCACAATACATCAATATCATTTTCAATTGCCAATTTACAATGAGCAGCTGTAGCAACCTCAACTGCCATGAGTAAACCCGTTTCGGCTTTTGCTTTTTTTAACCATTTCAAACCAATTTCGCCCACACCTTCAAAACCTCCTGGACGGGTTCGTGGTTTCCAAATTCCTGCTCTAAAAATTGATACATCAGAATTTTTTAATTCGTGTGCTATTTTCAGTACTTGTTCTTCTGTTTCTGCACTGCATGGGCCTGCAATAACTAATGGATGGATTAAATTAAAATCATCTAACCATTTTCTCATTTCTTTTTTATTTTCCATTATTATGTTTTTTTATTATTAAAATCTATTTATTGCTTCTTGAATTTTTTGTTCTGAAATACAAAGTGAAAATCGAATATAACCTTCCCCATTTGAACCAAAAATGGTACCCGGAGTAATAAAAATATTTTTTTCTTTCAGAATGTTTTCAATAAAATCTTCAGATGAACATTTATTGTTAGGTAGTTTTGCCCATACAAATAATCCTACACTATTTACATCAAAAAAACATCCCATTTTTTTAGCTAATTGAAAAATCAGATTGCGCCTTTTTGAATATATTTTATTTTGCAAATAAAACCAATCTTTATCTAATTGTAATGCTTTGACAGCACCTTTTTGAATACCATAAAACATTCCGCTATCCATATTGCTTTTTACTTTCAAAATGGCTTCCAAAAAACTAGCTTTACCAGATACCATACCCACTCTCCATCCTGCCATATTGAATGTTTTTGATAATGAATTTAACTCTATTGCAATTTCTTTTGCGCCTTCAACTTGTAAAATCGAAATTGGTTTTTCATTTAATATAAAACTATACGGATTGTCGTTTACAATTAGAATTGAATGTTTTTTGCCAAATGCAATTAATTTTTGAAATAATTCTTTCGAACCATTTGCGCCCGTCGGCATGTGAGGATAGCACACCCACATCAATTTCACTTTTGACAAATCTGTTTGCTCTAATTTTTCAAAATTGGGGCACCAATCGTTTTCTTCTATTAAATCATACAAAATTTCTTCTGCCTGAACCAATTTTGCGACAGACGAATAGGTTGGATAACCCGGATTTGGAATAAGTACTTCGTCGCCTGGATTTAAAAAAGCCATTGAAATGTGTAAAATCCCTTCTTTTGAACCCATCAAAGGCAAAATTTCAGAATTTTGATCCAATAAAACACCAAAATGAGTTTGATAAAAACAAGACATTGCTTCTCTTAATTCTGGAATTCCTTGATAACTTTGATATTCGTGTGCTTTATTATCTAACATTGCAGTGGTCAACGCATCAATTACTGACGAATGTGGAGCAAGATCTGGGCTCCCAATTCCCATATTCAAAACGGGTTTTCCGTCGAGTAGCATTTGTCTTACTTGACTCATCTTTTTAGAAAAATAATATTCTTCTACACTGTTTAATCTGGTGGCTTTTTGTATCATTTTCTTGCGTTTTTATATTCTCCTAATACTTTGAAATGAGTCGTCATTAATTCGATTATTTTTTTTGCTTTTTCAAAATGTTTGTACTTTTCAAAAGCAACATCTACAAAAAATGAATATTGAAAAGGGCTTTCAATAATGGGCATAGATTGAATTTTGGTCAAATTTAATTTGGTATTGTTCATTACATTTAACAATGTTGCCAAACTGCCAGGAGTATCGTCTAATTCAAATTTTATGGATGCTTTATTGATTTCTTCTTTCGGAATTTCTTTGTTTTTTGTTTTTAATAATACAAATCGTGTTTTATTACTTTGAATGGTATGAATACCAGAAGCTACTATTTCTAATTCAAATAATTGAGCCGCAATAGGTGCTGCTACAGCCGCAATTCCTTTCAATTGATGTTGTTGTATTCTACGGGCTGTTTCTGCAGTATCGCCACTTTCTACTAATTTTATATGTGGATATTTACTAAAAAAAACAGCGCATTGCAAAAGCGCAATTGGGTGCGAATGTACTTCGGTAATATCTTCAATTTCCTGACCTTTCAATGCCATCAAATTCATGTGAATATCCAAATAATACTCGCCAATTATATACAAATCATTGCGGTCTATAAGCGCATAATTTGGAATAATTGAACCTGCAATTGAATTTTCTAAAGCCATTACACCAAGTTGAGCCTTTTGCGAAGTTAAGCTTTGCACCAACTCATCAAACGACATACATTCATCAAAATGATTTTCGTTTCCAAAACATTCCGTTGCAACTTGATGATGAAATGAACCCTTTATTCCTTGAATGGCAATTTTTGTATTATTTATTTTCATATTTTTTTCAAAAAAAAATCCCGATTTGCATCGGGATTGTTTAGTAATTATTATATTTTTTTCAAATTAAACCATAACCATCCCGTTTCTTTTGTGATAAAAGAAATAAAAGCTAAAGTTGTAATATGATGTAAAAATTATGTTCATTGTTCTAATAATGTTTTGCTAAATTAATAAAAATTGTGAAACTATTGAAAATAATTTAATAAAATTAAGAAAACGTTTTCGTAACAACATAAAAACACACTATTTGTTGATTTCATACGTTCTTGTATTTAATTCTTTAGATAATTAGTACATTTGCTACAAATATTTCATTATGTCAATAGAAGTTTCAGCTATTTCAAAAAGTTACGGTACGCAAAAAGCGCTAGACAACATTTCTTTTTCAATAAAAAAAGGGGAAATTGTTGGTTTTTTAGGTCCAAATGGTGCCGGAAAATCAACGTTAATGAAAATTTTAACCACCTATATTTCAGCAGATAACGGGACTGCAGTAGTTAATGGATTTGATGTGCTTAACCAACAAAAAGAAGTACAACTTTCTGTAGGATATTTGGCAGAACACAATCCGTTGTATTTGGATTTGTATATAAAAGAATTTTTAGAATTTAATGCTGATGTATATAAAGTAGAAAAATTGCGCATTCAAGAAGTTATTGCAATGACCGGTTTAACTCCCGAACAACACAAAAAAATTGGACAATTATCCAAAGGTTACCGTCAACGTGTTGGGCTAGCAGCTGCATTGTTACACGACCCTGAAGTATTAATTTTGGATGAACCAACCACTGGATTAGATCCAAATCAATTGGTAGAAATTCGGGATTTGATTAAAAATATAGGGAAAAATAAAACCGTTTTCCTTTCCACGCATATTATGCAGGAGGTGGAAGCCATTTGCGACAGAGTAATTATTATAAATGACGGAAAAATTGTTACCGATAAAAAACTAGATAAAATACTTACCGAAGAAACCCTTCAAATTATTGAGGTAGAATTTGATAAAATAATTGATGAAGAAAGCATTTCTAAACTCATGCATATTACATCTTATTTGAAAAAATCACCAACTGTTTGGGAGTTAACTTTTGAATCAAAAGATGATATGCGAGTTGTAGTATTCGATTTTGCGCAAGCAAATGGATTAAAAACATTGCAAATAGCTCAAAAAAATAAAAACCTAGAACAAATTTTTAGAGAAAAAACTGCAAAGAAAAATTAATTATAAATTACTTGACCTTGAAACAAGGCTTGAACCGTCATTGTTGGCGGAGTATTTTTCAATATTAAATTGCCCACATTGAGCAGCTTACCTTCAATACTTTCTGTAGGATAGACAATCATATCGTTTGATCCTCTATGATAAACAACTATTTTTTTGGCAATTAAATTCTGTGCTTCAATTCGTCCGTCTCCTTCATAAAAATTCAGAAAAGCTTTATTTGTTTTTCCTGAAATAAAATATCTAACAAAAATATTTGATTCAATACGCAATTCATCATTATCTAGTTGTAAAATAAAATCATTGGTACCAACTTCGCCACCAGTATCCAAACTATATAATCGTAGCATTGGATAAGTTAAAACACCATCCGATTGAATATTTTTTTCAGTAAACGAATGTATTTCTTCAAGGTTTGGAGCCGTAATATATACTTTAGTTTGTCCATATTCTCTAACCCAATTACAGGTTGATTTATCCTTCAAAATCAACGTTTCACCCTCTTGAACAACTTCAATATTGTTGAGTAAATTTTGGCCTGTCTTTATTTCGCAAGAATATTCAGCGCCTTGTTTTATTATTAATTCAATCCCTTTGTAAACGATTATTTTTTTAAAAGTTGAGACAGAAATATTTTTTGAAACCAAATCTCCCGACGATGTAATACAATCCGTTGGCTCGCAGGATGTTATTAAATTAACAAGCGATAAAAGCGTAATTATTTTTATTAATTTCATGATTTTAAAGTCTATATCCAATTGAAAATTCGAGGGCTTCTGCCAAAAAACCGTGCGTTTTGACCCCAACACCAGTATTAATTTTTTTGTTTACATAATATTTAATTCCAATTCGATCATAAATAGGAATATCAAATTTGTACGGTTGGTACACATAATATCCTACTTGCAGCTCTACACTTACTTTGTTAAAAATGAGTTCGTGCCCAACAAACAAACCTACTCGTTTAAAATCAGTATCGGGATCCACATTTTTGGCAGGATAAGCAACCGATTGGTAGCGAATAAATTCTTTGTAAAAATTAGAAACAAACAATTCAGTTCCCAATTGAAGAGCACTTTTTTTATTGATTCGTTTGTCGGCAAAAAAACCTAGGTGATAAAAAGCATATTGACCGCTATTAACAACCGAACTTTGATTGTATCCTGAACGAAAAACAAAATTGTAATGAATGGGTTCGGTATATTTTAGGTCAAGTTTATCGGGATTTTTTACATAACTTTTAGTAGCATCCATAAAATGGTAACTAACACCCAAGCTTAAATTGATAGTATTGATACCACTGTTTGGCGATTTGGTTCGACCATTTGAATAATGAGAAAAAAACAATCCCGCCTGAAGTGCAATTTTTTGATTAAAAAAATATTTTTTATAAGCCAATCCTACATCAATATTAGCCATCAATTTTGAACCAAAAGCAATGTTTTTACTATTTGTTTCTTTATCATAAGGATTGGTTGTAAGGGCAACACCTGCAGCGGCTTTGAATTGGATTTTTCTGTTTAAAAAATAAAAATTAGATTGCAAACCAAGTGCAAAATTTTGACCAAGTAGTTCGTTTTTAAAATCTTGATACAAAAAATAGGCGCCATACTCCGGGTAATTATAGTTTTTTTGCCATTCAATTTGAGGGTTTGATTGTTTCAAAAAGCCAACAAAAACACCTTCAGGATGTCCCGTTATTAAATGATCAACTCCTTTTTTGTGAGGTAAAATATTTCCTTTTAAAAAAGTGGCTTCAACAACAAAAGGATCCGAATTTTGAGCAAAAATAACAGATGAAACGAACAAAAATAAGGCATTTATATATTTCATTTTGGCTTATATATTAGCATAAAAACAGAGATTAAACCACAACTATTTTTTGATTAACTCTAATTTTTCGGCAAAATAATCACAAAAATCGCGCATGGTATCCGCCATTTTTTCGTCTTGAGTAGCGCGCTGAAAAGTGTCTGCCATAGCAGTAAGAGTTTGATGAAAAAAAAGTTTCATTTCATCAACAGGCATATCCTTTGTCCACAAATCAATTCGGAGTGTTTCTTGTTCTTTGCCGTCCCATATAGAGAGTAACATTGCTTTGGCTTCTTCCAGCTGAACGCCTCCGTCTTGGGCGGTCCATGTTAGTTTTTCTGGTACTCTATTTTCGTCAAGTTCAACTAAAAATTTTATTTCTGATGTAATTGTGCTCATTATTTTTTGGGTTTATATTTTGATTTTTCAAATACTACTTTAGCATCCATTTTTAGCAATTGTTGGATGGTTACTTCTGGGTTATTTTCCATAAAAGACCTTACAATTTGCCAGCCCATCCATTGTCCTATTCTACCTGGTGATTCGTTGTCAATTTCCAAATAAAATTTTGAAAAAGGGGCTAAGTTAATAAAACGAGGTGCTAATTTTGCATCGGTGCTGTATAATAAATTATCTTCAATGAATTTTTTCCATATTTCGGCTTCATTTTCTTTGCTCCAAAGGATTTGTTGATCGGTGTAACCTATTTTTTCTGCGTCGGTGTAATCCGGAATTAGGATGTCTTTTAGGTACAATTGTTTACCGCTGGCTACCATCATTGCGATAAAAGTATCGTTGTTGCCAATAGACACAACTTTTTCGGCAAATGATTGTACAACATTTGGTATAAGTTGTCGTTCTTCAAAATTTTGGCGAATGTATGCTGGAATGCTTTGGTAAAATACATGGTCTTTTCCGAGGTAAAATTCCAAACCTACAAGCAATTTATCGTGAGCATAAATGGTTTTGTAATTGTAATCCATTTCGGAAATGAGTGTGTAAATTTGCGGCGTTTTTACGGTTGGGAAATAGTATTTAATGTGTTTAAATACGTTTTCAATTTGATTTTGATAGGCGGTAAAGTCGGCAAATTTTTTTTGAGTTTCTTGGTAAAGGCTACGCCAATCTTTGTTCTGATTTTTTTCAATCCAGAAATCGTCGGGCGTATTTGGGTCAAAAAAGTCGGGGAATTTGTTTTTTAGGGCGTTTAAATCTTGGGGTTTTGCGTTAAAAAAAGCTTGGTCAAAACGTATGACTTTCATTGATACGGGTATTTTTTCGACTTCTTTTTCGATTTTTGATTTTTGATTGCACGCCAAAAGGAGCAATGTGGTTAGTAGGATGATTGTCTTTTTCATTTTATTTATGTTTCGTTAGTAGTTTGACTAGCCCAGATTGAAACGAAAATCCTTTTGCCATTTTTGGTTAGTTTTTCTTGGCACAAAAAAGCGACCTTGGGAGCTCTTTTTGTGGCTTAGAAAAACAACCAAAAATGGTAAAAGATTGTAGTGTAAAGCTGGAAATAGCTTCAAAAACTAAAACGTAATTTGAATTAATTTATTATTTTTGCAAATATACATCACGAATTTTAAATGGAATAGTTAAATTTATTAAAATGAAAAAGACAAGTACAATTGAGGTTGAAAAGGTGAATGATTGGATTGTGAATTGGTTGAAAACATATGCTGAAAATGCGGGTGTTAAGGGGTTTGTGATTGGTATATCTGGCGGGGTTGACTCGGCTGTAACTTCTACTTTGTGTGCGCAAACTGGGTTGGCTACATTGTGTATTGAAATGCCTATTCATCAGGCTGAAAGTCAAGTTAATAGAGGGCGTGAACATATTGATCAATTGATGAAACGATTTGAAAATGTATCTAGAGATTTAACAGATTTAACGCCTATTTATGAATCTTTTAAAGATGCTGTGCCTGATGGTGATGATGAGGGGCTTTATCATTTGTCGTTAGCAAATACAAGGGCAAGGTTGCGTATGACAAATTTATATTTTCATGCTGGAATACATAAGCTTTTGGTGGCTGGCACTGGAAATAAAGTGGAAGATTTTGGCGTTGGGTTTTATACAAAATATGGTGATGGTGGTGTTGATGTGAGCCCTATTGCTGATTTAATGAAGAGTGATGTGTATGCGCTTGGAGCGTATTTAAAAATTCCAAATTCAATTCTTGAAGCTTCGCCAACGGACGGTTTGTTTGGAGATAATCGAACCGATGAGGACCAATTAGGCGCTAGTTATGATGAGTTGGAATGGGCAATGGAGGCAGTTGAGAAGGGACAAACGATTAGTGATTTTGAAGGCAGGGAGAAAGAAGTTTTTTCTATCTTTAAAAGGCTTAACTCATTGAACCAACACAAGATGAATCCGATACCAGTTTGTTTGATACCTAAAGATTTTAGATAAAATAAATTGCAAAATGTTATTTATTGTTATTTTTTTAATATTTTTACGCAAAATAAATGAATTCTATTATGATTAAAACATGTGTTGCAGACAACATCCCCACAATTCATTTCGGAATTAAGCATTATTTTAAAAATCACACTAAAATAAAAATCGTATCAAACGTTAACAATTTTGAATCTCTTTCAAATGCGTTGTTGCTTCATTCGATTGATGTTTTGCTTTTGGATTTAGATTTATGTGATTTAAAGGGCTTACCCGATATAAATGGGATTCTTCAAGATTTTCCTTCGTTAAAAATCTTGGTTTATTCAAATTTGAATGAACATCTATTTGCCTCTAGTACATTAAAAGCTGGAGCAAGTGGTTTCTTAAAAAAATCGGTCACGCTAGAGGAAATTGAAAAAGCGATCGAAGAAGTTGTAAATGGTGGCATTGTACTTAGTGATGAATTAAGAGAAGCAATTGAAACTAATAACGCTAAAAAAAATACCCCAGGTTATTTCAGAAAACTTTCGAGAAGAGAAAGTGAAGTAATGCGTTTGCTTTGCATTGGTAAAAAGAACCATGAAGTTTCTGCAATTTTGAACATTAATGATAAAACTACCAGTACTTATAAAATTAGAATTTATAAAAAACTTGGCGTTACAAACTTGGTTGATTTGGTTGAAAAAAGCAAAACACTTAATATTGTATAGTTTTTTTTATTAATGTCTGGAAATTACTCTTCCTAGTTTTTTGGAAAAAACATTAGTCAGACTCAGGTAATCAACTACATTTGAAAGAATTTCATTATTATTATCTGAGTCTGGTTTAATTTCTTTTTTTAAATCTTCAATAATTTTGTTGACTAAAAACCACCTTAAAGTCAGTATTGTTTCGGATACGTATTGACTAATTGTTGCTGTTTTTTCTTTAACAAAAATTTGTTTTGTTTCCCAATTATGTAATGATTCGCGTTCATCGTTCATTAATATGGTTGTAACCTCTTGGGCTATTTCTGGCGATAACTTGGACAAATATTGGTCAATTTCAAAGTTTTCGGTTTGATTAAAAAACGAAATCAAGTCTGCATAAATGGCTTTAAACAAAGGGTTTGCAAATTCCACTTCGTCTTCTTGCAGACTTAAATATATTCTATTAAAAACTTTGTATCGTTTTAATTCTTTAACTTCAACCAACTCACCTTGCGGATTTGTAGCTATAATAACATCTTCAAACTCGTCTTCAAGATTACCGTAAAGCAATAAAATTTCAATTAATTTATGTTCTAATTCAAATTGAATATCTACCGTTTGCGTTGGCAAAACAGCAGGGTCATTTTTATGAACTTCAAAAGTGGTTTGTTCTTTTTTACCTTTTTTTTCAAGTTCTTGAATGTCCTTTTGAACTAACTGAGCAAGCGTATTAAAAAGCACCTCCTCAGAAATATCCATTATTCTTGAACATTCTTTGATATAAACTTCACGTTTAATTCTATCCGGGATTTTTGATATACTTGCCACCATATCTCTAATAAGTTCTGCCTTTTTTATAGGATCGTTTTTGGCTTCTTTCATCAGCAAAGAAGCTTTAAACTGAATAAAATCCATAGCATTATCATCAAGATATTGGATCAAATCTTGCAGTGGTGTTTTTTTGGCAAAACTATCGGGGTCATCACCATCAGGAAACGTACACACTTTTACGTTCATGCCTTCTTCCAAAATCAAGTCGATACCTCGAATAGAAGCACGTAAACCCGCTGCATCACCATCAAAAAGCACGGTTATATTTTTGGTAAGACGATTTATTAATCTAATTTGATCAGGAGTCAATGCCGTTCCGGATGAAGCAACTACGTTTTCAATGCCGGCTTGGTGCATCTGAATCACATCGGTATAACCTTCCACAAGGTAGCAATTATCGTTTTTAGCTATAGCTTGTTTAGCATGAAAAATACCATACAGTACTTTACTTTTGTGGTACAAATCACTTTCGGGCGAGTTTAAATATTTGGCTGCTTTTTTATCATTGGTTAAAATTCTACCGCCAAAACCCAAAACACGCCCCGACATACTTTGAATAGGAAACATTACACGCCCTTTGAAACGGTCAAATTGCTTATCGTCGCCCACTATGGTGAGTCCTGTTTTTTCGAGAAATTCTAATTTATATCCTTTGCCAAGAGCTTCTTTTGTCAAGGCATCCCAAGTATTTGGCGAATAACCTAAATTGAATTTCTTGATGGTTTCATTGGTAAAACCACGTTCTTTAAAATAGGAATATCCAATGGCTTTCCCTTCTTCTTGATTGAGTAAAACATCTTGAAAATACTTGCTTGCAAATTCAGAAACAAGGTACAAACTTTCCTTTTCGTTGGCAATTTCTTTTTGCTCGTTTGATAGTTCTGTTTCTTCAATTTCAATATTGTATTTTTTGGCTAAATAACGAATGGCTTCTGGATACGAAAAATGTTCGTGTTCCATGATAAATGCAATGGCATTACCGCCTTTTCCTGAACTAAAATCTTTCCAAATTTGTTTTACCGGCGACACCATAAACGAAGGCGACCGCTCGTCTGAAAAAGGACTTAATCCTTTATAGTTACTGCCCGCACGCTTGAGTTGAACGAAGTCGCCAATGACCTCTTCTACCCTAGCGGCTTCATATACTTTATCTATGGTTTCTTTGGTTATCAATTTGGGATGATTTATTTGGGTATAAAGTTACTGATTTTAAATAAAAAAAAACCTTTTTAGAATTAGAAACTCTAAAAAGGTTTATTAACTAACCTAACAAAATTTTACTAATTGAAATCGAATCGTATCCCTAATGATATATTGTTTTGTTTTACAATATTGTCTTTGAACAGAGGGTTTAAATCGTATTTTAAATACAAACTTGTAGCTCTATACCCTACATAAGTACTAACACCATATATAAAATCATTGACATTAAACGTTCCTTTTTCTTTATAGGTTACGTAATTATTGTTTGCCTCATACTCTAAAAATTGTTTTGACTTTATTCTAGCGCCAGCATAACCTCCAATTCCAAAACGGAAACTATCGTGTGTTTTAAAATACGTTTTGCAGTCGTTTTCTTTTTTACCAGAAAAATCAAATTCTAAATGCAAAGGCATAACTAAATACACGTTTCTAAATCGGGAATCTTTGAGATTTAAATTGCTTTCTTCTAAGTTTGTTTGCGCTCCATTTTTTGCAAAAAAACGATTATCGGTTGGACGAAGATTGTTGTACATTAACGACAAGCCATATTTGGCATGCAAAAGATTGTGATCCTTCATAATTCGGCTGTTATAAGTTAATCCCCATTCATAAAAGTGCGAACCCCAATATCTGAAATCAGAATTAGTTACATCACCATTAGTTGCCAAATTGTTTATTCCTGTTGCAAAAACAAATTGAGATGTGGTTCTTCTTGATAATCTTTTTTGTTTTTCTCTATTATTATCATAAATTTTCATTGATGTAACATTGATTTCTTTACCATTTATCGAGTCAAATCTACTTCCTCCCAAAATAATGGACGTCCCATATTGATTATCATTGTTAGATATTTCTAATTTTCCTTCAACTTTTTCTTGGACTAATATTTTTAATTCTTCATGAGCTGCTGCTATTTTATTTTCAATAATTTGTGCTCTCGCTTCGGCTAGTTTTCTCTTGTTTTCATTGGCTTGGTCTAAATTAATAATACCTTTTTCTAGTTGTTCGTTGACTTTTTCAATGTCTAATTTTAAAGCTTCTTTTTCTTGTTTTGTAATGTATTCCATCTTAATTGCAATAGCTTTTGCCTTGGTTTCAAAAGTTTGCTTTGCCTGTTCGCCTTTAGGGTTAGTGTCTTGCGCTAACATTTTACTGGCAAATGAACATAGTAATAGTGATAAGTAAATGATTAAATTTCTCATGATTAATGTTTTTAAATGATTGAATGATTTATTGTTGAGTATTCTTAACTTTGTTTTCGTTAATCGTATTTCTAGTTGTTATAACGACTTTAATTTCTTCAAAATTTTTAGCGATTTTATTTAAAACTTTTTTTCTAAAAGTTAGATCAACTTCTCCATCAACTTGTGTTAGTAAAGCACTAGAGTTGATTTTGATTTTTGTGTCCGATTTTTGATTTTTCTCTTTTACAGATTTTGAAGCTGTTGCTAAAAGTGCATCAATATCATCAAGTTGCGATTTAACTTGAAGTGGTTTTTCATCGACATAAATTTTCGGAATGGGGTTTTCTGCAATAACTTCTTGATAGTTGCTTAACTTTTCTGGATTAGAATTATTTGAAGGAAAAATAACTTTGCTAGAGCTTTCGGTATTTTTTTGATTTAATGGATTGAAACCATTTGATACTTTTTGTAAATTATGGATTATAGATTGTGATTTTACGACTTGTTCTTGTTGATTATTTATTTTTGATGAATTATTGTCAATACTATTTTCTTTGTCATCAAGTACAACGCTATTTTCAGGTTCTAATTGAACATCATTTTGAACGAAAAAATACAATCCAATAGAAATAAAAACCAAAATACCCGCAGCAATATTTAGCCAACCAAATGAACGTTTGGATTTTTTTTGTTCGGCTAAAGACAACATTGCGTCTAACTTTTCCCAAGCCATTTCGGTGGGTTTTATTTCTCGAGAATCTAATTTTTCTCTTATTTGGGTTTCTATATTATTCTGTTCCATTTTCATATTTTTTTAGCTTGTTAATATTGCTCTGCAACATTTTTCTTGCATGCGATAATTGCGATTTTGATGTTCCTTCATTGATTCCTAATAGAGTTGCAATTTCTTGGTGTTTGTAACCTTCTATTGCATAAAGGTTAAAAACCATTTTATAACCATCTGGCAAACTATCTATCAAAAACTGTAACTCTTCGACAGAAAATTGACTTTCAATGTTATTGAAACTTTCTTCAAAATAGTTTTCATCTTCAATAAACATTACTTTTTTTTGAACTCTGATATACGAAATACATTCGTTTATCATTATTCTTCTTATCCAACCTTCAAAACTTCCTTCGTGTTTGAATTTTTTTAAATTGGTAAAGACTTTCATAAAAGCGGTAATCATTATATCTTCAGCCAGATGCAAATCTTTGATATATTGCCTGCAAACACTTAACATTTTTGGAGAAAATTTAGAATAAATCTGATGTTGCGCATGACGATTGCTCTCGACAGCTAACTCGATTAATTCTTTTTCCTCCTGATGTAAGTTGATTACTTTCATTGTTTAGTTTTCAGTCTCAGTTTTCAGTTATTCACATTATAATCAGACTTCTATTAGCATAGACGATTGTAGTTGTAAAAGGGTTGCATGTATAATTATAAAAAAGAAAATTATCTTTACAATTAATTGATTTTAAGTAGTTTAAATGCTTTTTTTTGTAAAAAAATATTTTTGGAGATTCCAACGGAATGACAAAGTGTATGGATAAAGCAGAAAAAAACCACGACTGAAAAACTACTTTTTCCTCTCAATCACATAATTTACCATCAAAATCAAACTGTCTTTGTATATTGAATTTGGAAAATTTTTAACAAGTGCAAGTGCTTCTTGTTGAAACTGAATCATTTTTTCTTCGGCATAATTCAATCCGTTTTTGTCTTTTACAAATTGAATTACCTCTTTTACTCGTTTTTTGTCTTTATTGTGGTTTTTTATTGAATTAATACACCAAGATTTTTCTTTTGAAGTACAATTATTCAGCGCATAAATCAGCGGAAGGGTCATTTTTTGTTCTTTAATATCAATTCCGGTTGGTTTTCCAATGGCTTCATCGGTATAATCAAACAAATCGTCTTTTATTTGAAAAGCCATTCCGATTAATTCGCCAAACTTGCGCATTTTTTCAACGATAACTTCATCTTCAGAAACTGATTTTGCCCCAAGTGCGCAGCAAGCAGCAATTAATGTTGCCGTTTTTTGACGAATAATTTCATAATAAATAGCCTCTGTAATATCCAATCGCCGAGCTTTTTCTATTTGAAGTAATTCGCCCTCACTCATTTCTCTAACGGCAACTGAAATAATTTTTAACAAATCAAAATCGCCGTTATCTATGGAAAGCAACAAGCCTTTTGACAATAAATAATCGCCAACTAAAACGGCAATTTTATTTTTCCAAAGCGCATTTATTGAGAAAAAACCGCGTCTTCTATTACTATCATCCACTACATCATCATGAACAAGTGTGGCTGTGTGAATTAATTCTATTACAGATGCTCCTCGATAAGTGCGTTCATTAACTTCTCCGTTTGCAATCATTTTGGCAGTTAAAAAAACAAACATCGGTCGCATTTGTTTTCCTTTTCGGTTGACTATATAGTAAGTTATTCGGTTTAGTAAAGCAACTTTAGACGACATTGATTCATAAAACTTTTTTTCAAAAAGTTCCATTTCATTGAGTATAGGCTGTTTTATCTGCGAAGTAATATTCATGCCTCAAAGATACAACTATTATAAAAAAGTATAAATAACATTTTATGTTAATTAAACCTTTTATATTTGTAATTATCTAACATACAAACTAAAAACCTACTGATATGAAAAAATTACAATTATTTTATGCTTTTATTTTTGCGGCAATCTTATTTAGCTGTTCAAAAACTGAAGATGCGGATGTATCTTTTAAAGAAGCTGATGTCACAATAGAATCAAAAATTGACCGCGCAAGCGACGATATTTCGGACATTGTTGAAAACCAAGAAATGGCTACTTATAGCAACTCTATTTCAGGAAGAGAGCTAAATTCAACAAGCACCACTTTTACTAATTGTGCAACTATAACAAGAGTTCCGGCTTTCGGCACTGCTTTAACACCTGGCACTCAAGTAACCAAAACAATTGATTTTGGCACTTCAAATTGTGCTTTAGATAACGGGAATACTGTGAGAGGTAAAATTATCATTTCGTTTGTATACCAACCATCGGCAACTTCGCACACAATAACTTACACATTTGATAATTTTCATCACAATGACATCAAATTTGTAGGCACAAAAACATTTACAAGAGTAATGACAACAAATGCTGCAGGATTTGTTCGACCAGTTATAACTATGGTTATGGACATGACCGTAACTTTTCCAAATGGTGATGTTTACACACGTGTTGGAACCCGTACTAGAGAAATTGTTGAAGGTTACACCACGCCATCATGGACAGATAATATTTATCAAATTACAGGAAATTGGGTTACTACCCGTCCAAATGGCACCACACGAACTGCAACAATTACCACACCATTAAAAATCAGATTGAGTTGCATTGCACAACAAAAACCAGTAACCGTTAAAGGAGTAATTTCATTTGTAAGTGGCACTAATACTGCTTCTATTAATTATGGAAATGGCGATTGTGATAACGCAGCTGTTTTAACCATCAATGGAGTTTCAAGCACTATTATAATCGGAAATTAATTTTATTTTTTTTATAAAAGGTAAAAAGCGTTTGACAACTGCATCAAACGCTTTTTTTTATGATTTATTTGCCAATTGCCCACAAGCAGCATCAATATCTTTTCCTCGACTTCGCCTCACTTTGGCAACAATATTATGACTGGTTAATGTTTTTATATACAGCTCAATTGCTTCGTTTGAAGCCTGTTGAAACTCGCCATCATCAATAGGATTGTATTCAATCAAATTTACTTTACACGGCACATATTTACAAAATTTCACCAATGCATCAACAGCTTGCTTATTGTCGTTAATACCTTTCCAAACCACATATTCATACGTAATTTTACTTTTGGTTTTTTGGTACCAATATTCTAAGGATTCTCTCAAATCTGCCAACGGAAAATTACTCGAAAAAGGCATTATCCTAGCTCTAACTTCATCAATTGCCGAATGTAACGAAACGGCCAATTTAAACTTTACCTCATCATCGGCCATTTTCTTTATCATTTTTGGAATCCCCGATGTAGAAACCGTAATTCGCTTTGGCGACATGCCCAATCCTTCTTCAGACGTAATCTTATCAATCGCTTTAATCACGTTGTTATAATTCATCAAAGGTTCGCCCATCCCCATAAAAACAATATTAGACAAGGGACGATGGTGCACTTTTCTACTTTCTTGGTCAATAGCAACTACTTGATCATATATTTCGCCAGGCTCCAAGTTGCGCATGCGCTTCAATCGAGCTGTAGCACAAAAATTACAGTCCAAACTACAACCCACTTGGCTAGATACACAAGCCGTAGTCCTTGTATTGGTAGGAATCAACACGCTTTCCACAATCAATCCATCGTGCAACCTAACGGCGTTTTTTACAGTACCATCTTCGCTACGTTGCATCGTATCTACGCTCACGTGATTAATTACAAAATGCGCTTCAAGCATGGCACGAGTCTCTTTAGACACGTTACTCATGTCCTCAAAACTGTGCGCTCCTTTGCTCCACAACCATTCAAAAACCTGATTGCCTCGAAAAGCCTTGTCTCCGTTAGAAACAAAAAAATCACGCAATTGTTCTTTGCTTAATGTTCGAATGTCTTTTTTGTCCATCATGCCGCAAAGTTACAATTTTATCATAACATCTATTTGGAATTTGTATTTTTGCAATCTGAAAATCAAAAATATGCATTTCATTTCCGAAGAATTAGAGCAATACGTAGAGCAACATTCGCAAAACGAACCCGAATTATTGGTACAATTATTTAGAGAAACGCACCAAAAAGTATTGCAACCCCGCATGCTAAGCGGGCATTTTCAGGGGCGTGTACTCAGTATGTTGTCAAAGATTATTGCGCCAAAATCTATTTTAGAAATTGGAACCTACACTGGCTATGCAGCACTTTGCCTTGCCGAAGGGCTTCCAAAAAATGGCGTTTTGCACACCATAGACATCAAAGAAGAGCTTGTAGCTATACAAAAAAAATACTTCGATTTGTCGCCATGGAAAGATCAAATCAAACCCCATTTAGGCAATGCGCTCGAAATAATTCCAACGCTCAACACCACGTTTGACCTCGTTTTTATCGATGCCGACAAAGAAAACTACATCCAATATTTCAACATGATAGTTCCCATGATGAACCCCGGAGGCATCATCCTGTCCGACAATGTGTTATGGAGTGGCAAAGTTTTGGAGGAACTCAACCCAAAAGACACAAGTACCAAAATATTAGTAGAATACAACAAAATCATCAACCAAGATCCTCGTGTAGAAACCGTTTTGCTACCCATTCGTGACGGACTCACAGTAACACGAGTGCTTTAAAAAATAATTTGGGCATGCCCTTGTTGCAGAAAAATCGCTACAAAAAGTTCATTTATCTAAGCAACAAGGTCGGGCTTTTCGTTCCAAGTCCTCACAGCCCTCCGCTGTCGCTTCGGGCTGTTCCGGGCTTTCCACTGCAATCCCTCATGCGGGAACTACGCACTAAAGACAAAAATCTTGAACAACCAATTAAGCTAACAAACAAAATTAGCAATCCTATTTTTGAAAATTATTATTTGTATATTTGTATCTAATTTAGGAGGTTAACATGAAAGCTATCACCAATTTATCGGAACTAGATTTAACCAAAGAATATACTTTTTCGGATTATTTGCAATGGCAATTTTCCGAAAGGGTTGAATTGCTGAAAGGTTTTATCAAGCAAATGAGCCCTGCACCAAGCAGAAGGCACCAGACGGTTTCATTTAATTTGACTATGTTAATCGGCACTCTTTTCAAAAACAAAACGTGTAGGGTATTTGCGGCCCCTTTTGATGTGCGTTTGCCTATTGCCTCCGCTAAAAGAGACACAACAGTAGTGCAACCCGATTTGTGTATTATTTGCGACGAAAGTAAACTGGACGATTACGGCTGTAACGGCGCACCCGATTTGATTGTAGAAATTGTATCACCCAACAATAGCAAGTACGATGTCGATACTAAATTCCGTTTGTACCAAGAGGCAGGCGTGATGGAATATTGGATTGTTCAAACCGAAATGAAAACCGTTTTGGTATATCGCCTGCAAGATGGCGTTTATGTGGGTTCCAAACCTTTTGCCGAAGGCGAAATCATTGAAAGCCCTTTGTTTCCTGAAATGAAAATTGCGGTGGACGAAGTGTTTTATAGAGTTTAATAACAAAAAATTATGGCAGTTATCACTCATTTTTCAGACCTAGATTTAACAAAAGAATATACTTTTTCGGACTATTTGCAATGGCAATTTTCCGAAAGGGTCGAATTGCTCAAAGGTTTTATCAAGCAAATGAGCCCTGCGCCAAGCAGAAGGCACCAAACAACTTCGCAAAATTTGAATTTTAAAATATATTCTCATTTCAATACCAAAAGATGCAGTGTTTTTGTCGCCCCTTTTGATGTGCGTTTGCCTATTGCCTCAGCCAAAAAGGATACAACGGTAGTACAACCCGATTTGTGTATTATTTGCGACGAAAGTAAACTGGACGATTACGGCTGCAATGGCGCACCCGATTTGATTGTAGAAATTGTTTCGCCCAACAATAGCAAATACGATGTCGATACTAAATTCCGTTTGTACCAAGAAGCAGGCGTGATGGAATATTGGATTGTTCAAACCGAAATGAAAACCGTTTTGGTATATCGCCTGCAAGATGGCGTTTATGTAGGTTCCAAACCTTTTGCCGAAGGCGAAATCATTGAAAGCCCTTTATTTCCTGAAATGAAAATTGCGGTGGACGAAGTGTTTTATAGAGTTTAATAACAAAAAATTATGGCAGTAATAACCCATTTTTCAGAACTAGATTTAACCAAAGAATATACTTTTTCGGATTATTTGCAATGGCAATTTTCCGAAAGGGTTGAATTGCTCAAAGGTTTTATCAAACAAATGAGCCCTGCGCCAAGCAGAAGGCACCAAACAACTTCGCAAAATATCAACAAATATTTTTTGAATTTTTTTACTTGTAGTACTTGTTCCATTTTTTCTGCCCCTTTTGATGTGCGTTTACCTATTGCCTCCGCTAAAAGAGACACAACAGTAGTGCAACCCGATTTGTGCATTATTTGCGACGAAAGTAAGCTAGACGATTATGGATGCAACGGCGCACCCGATTTGATTGTAGAAATTGTATCGCCCAACAATAGCAAGTACGATGTCGATACTAAATTTCGTTTGTACCAAGAGGCAGGCGTGATGGAATATTGGATTGTTCAAACCGAAATGAAAACCGTTTTGGTATATCGCCTGCAAGATGGCGTTTATGTGGGTTCCAAACCTTTTTCCGAAGGTGAAATTATTGAAAGTCCGTTATTTCCTGAAATGAAAATTGCGGTGGACGAAGTGTTTTATAGAGTATAAAAAATAGAATAGTAATGACCTCCCGCAAAGCAAGGAAACATTTCCAATGTTTTTTATAGGGAGCTTTCAGTTAAGCTTGGAGAATGTAATAGGTTCTGTTGAACTTGAGTTTCATAGTTCGTAATTAAGTTAGAATGAAACTCTTGTTGTTGTGCGTAGTGTTTAATTTAATATGGTAAACTTATTATAGAAAATTATATATTTTTCCTCATACTTTTTAAATTATTTTTTTTATATTTAGTGCTTTAGAAATTTACAAAATTCTAAATTTTATTAACAACTATTTTTTAATAATTTTAAAAACACCAAGAATTCCAAAAAAACCAAAAAGCAAGACATTAGATATTCCTACAATTTTGATTAATATAGGATTAGAAGTTTCTAATTGTGTAGATTTTTCAAAAATTAAATAAAACCCAAGAAGAACAAATAGGAGTGAACTTCCAATACTAAATAAAGTATAACTTTTTTTCATAAAATTCAGTTTTATGTTATTATAATTAATCAATTCATTTGTTTTTAATAAATTCTTAAATTCTATCACGGTTTTTAACTTACCGCAAATATCAGACTATGAAAAAATCCAACAATCTTTCCTACAAAAATAAAAAAAAGGTTGGATAAAAAAATGTTTTTTTTACCATTTAGAAATTTAGGAAAATTAAGTTTTTTTCTTCAAAAAAAGAGGAAATCAATCCAATTGAAATTCTCTTTAAAAACTTTTTGATAACCTCATAAAAGGATGTGATTGTAATGGGTTCGTTCAACCGGAGTTTCATTGCTCGGCTTTTAGTTGGAATGAAACTCTGGATGTTAGCTGCCGTTATTCTTTTCATTTCAGTCGTTTTAAGTCAACAATCATTGTGTCCTCTTCCACTTGGTCATTTCTATAAATTACTTGAATCTTATTCGTCTTAATTTTTGTTACAAGTCCTTTGAAGTCCATAAGTTTTTTTTCTATTCGCTTGTTGATGGTGTCGTTTTTTGTATTAATTATTTTGTGTTCAAGTCCAAATAGTCCATATTGATTGAAAGTTTCTGGCAGGTCAGGTAGTTGCCAATCCCAAATTGGAAATGAATATAATTCTGTCCACTTATTGTTTTTATAAGTCACTAAATGCCAAGTATTCAAATTTGACCAGTCAGCCCAGTTAACAACATATGAAACTTCGTCAGTTTCGTCTCCATTTAAATCTCCTTCATTTTTTAAGTAAGAAAGTCCTAATAGTTGTCCGCCAGAAGAAATGTGCAATGTGTCAATACGTTTGTTGTCTGAGATTACAAATGAAAAGGGTTCTTTCTTTATGGTCAATGCAACAAGTTGGTCGTAGTCGGATAAACTATCATAGAACTTATTAGTTTCTTTGTTGTCAAGTCCCGAAAAAAAATGTTCTATAAGTTTCTCTTTTTTGCCATCTCCGTCAAAGTCACCAGATAGAATAAACCTGTAACCTAAAACAGGCTTTATGTTTTTCGGAATAGTCTTCAAAGTTTCTTTGAGTTGGCTTGTCGTCTTTGAACTATCCAGTTGTAATGTGTCAATATGATACAATGTTTTATCACCATGTTTTTTCTTTGTCGAAGTGTCGCAAGAAACAAACAATGTCAAAATGGATAATGTAATGATTAACGATGTCTTCATATAATGGCAGTTAATTAGTTTATACACGAAAGTTATTGCGTTCGTATTTATTTCTCAATTATCACGATGTTGTCGGATAATTTCATCCACATAAAGCCATCGATTTGTCCAATTATTCTTGAGCCGTCTGCTATTTTAAGATTTGATTTAAATTTTATTGGGAACAAACTTTCTGCAGTTTCATTTAAAGCCTCGTAAATTCCATCCTTCGTCTTTTTGTCTGGTTGAACAATGCCAAACCAAAACATTATTATTTGTTTGTCAGTCACAATATATGGTTGAATACTGCTAATTGAGTCGTCAAATGAGGGTGAACAAAATCCTCTAAATTTTTTTCCGGAATTTGCTTCAAACTCACACTCTACAATTAAAAGTCCTTCAGATGGGTCTGGAAATTTTATGTCAAGGCGAGGTTTTAATGTTGTTTCATCTTGTCCTTCTTCTCCTTCCTCATCAATTGCAAACTCCCAAATAGGAGAAATTTCAAAGTCACTCAAACTAAATTTATCAAATTGAATTCTAATATTTTCTTTATTGTTCATTTTCTGCAGGTTTTGTAAAATTGGTGCTATCTATTTAATACACGAAAGTTATTGCATTTTTTTTACATTTTTTTGTTTGGCAAATAACTTAGTATATTTTTCAAATGTATAAAAAATAGTTTAGAGTTTTTATTTTTTTTGTTTTTTGTTTTTCTCGCAATGGCGCAAAGTTTTGACTTTGAAACTTAAAACTTGAAACTCTGAAACTCAGAAAACTTGAAACTTTGCAACTCAAAAAAAGTGAACTGAAAAACTATTTAACATATTTAGCCCTGATGGAAGCGGCATCCTCTTGTGTAGCGATAGCGGAGCAAGAGATATAGCTGAGAGCAGGACTAAACGCCTTTTAGAACGGGATTTTGTGCTTCTTAAAAAAAAATTAGTGACTTGGTTTGAGTAGGTATTTATTGTATAGTTGGTAGGCGATGAACCCATATATTGCCCCAAAAAGGTAGCCTGTTAGTATGTCGCCCGGAAAATGCAAGCCTAGATAGATGCGGCTGTAGGCAAAAATGAGCGGAAAGAGGAATAGTAATGCGGCGTATTTGTAGTGTTTTTTTAGGTTTAAATACACGAAAAGCGTGGTTGCCAAGGAGTTGGTGGCGTGCCCTGAGTAAAAACTATAGGAGCTTGATTCTTTTACTACTCTTATGATATTGTTTATTTGTGGGTCGTTGCATGGACGCAGGCGCTGAAAAGTGTGTTTGAATAGGTTGGCGCTTTGGTCGCAAACCAAAATAAGTAGAGCTATGGTGCCAATGGCGTATAGGAAGTTTGTTTTTCCTAGTTTTTTGTAAAGTAGGTAAAATACGAGGATGAAAAATGGAGCCCAACTGCCTTGTTTTGTGATGATTAGCCAAAATGGGTCGAATGGTTGAGAGCCTAAACTGTTTAAATAAACTAGGGCTTGCTTGTCTAATGATATGATTTTTTCGAGCATTAATAGTGTCTTTTTACTGGACCGGTAATTTCTTCAAATT
>JBILQQ010000069.1:0-3130 GCA_044373115.1 Flavobacterium sp. | reverse complement strand
ATAACAGCAGTTTGGCAATATGGCGGGTTTTGGCTTTTTTAGAAAGTTCGCTGTTTAATCAAAGTTTGGTTTATATTTGTGAAGTTTGGTGCTGAAAGTCCGCCACATCGCCAAGCTGCAAAACGTTGTGCGACACTTTAGAAAAATCGAACGTAAATAACCATAAAACAATTACTTATGAATAAAATTTTTATAATTTTAAATTTAATATTCTACAACTTTTCGTTTTGTCAAGAAGTAGAATTTATCTCGAAAAGTGATACACTAAATATAAATAAAGACGACTATTTTGGTTATTTATTTCAAGAAACTGATTTGTCAAAAGCAAAACTTGTTGCTAAAGTTAGAGGAAAAGGTAAGATAAACAACATTTCAGAAATTTTTAATAAACTGAAAAGAGTTACAACCAAAATTGGAGCCAACTCATTTTTTGTAGAAAATTATACAAGAATTGATTCTGAAAATATTGAATTTGTATTGTCAACCTATTTTTGCTCTGATGCAGATTTTGAAAACAATTTTAAAAACGTTCCGAAGAATTTAATTTTTGTTTTAGGTAGTGAAAATGTTTCTTCTGAAAAAACACAAAATTTCAAAGTCAATGGAGAAAAGTACGAAGTCTCTAGTGGAAAATATAAAAAGTTTGAGGTGAAAATTGGCGAGGAACTGAAAATTAATAAAGGTGGATTTGCAGGAATGACGCTTTGGATTTCTGGACAAGAAGAAAAAGGAAGTACATTTTTAAGCTTTACAGGTTTAGGACTTATGGGCGGAGGTTACAATCCTGTAAATGGCGGAATGGGAATTGCAATAAATACGGGAAGAATAAATAGAATAGAACCTAATTTTGGATTACTATTATTAAAAATATTTGATGAACAAAAGTAAAAAGCGATCGCACAACAGGCGTTTGGCAAGATTGCGAATTTTATAGTAGATACTCGTTTATTTCTCGCAAGAAATTTTATCTTTGAAAGAAAATATCGTTTCCGAAGTTCGCAACCTCGCAAAGCCACGAACGTTGGTGGCAATTTTGCCGAACCGCAGAAACAACTATAAAAATAATAATGACAGAAGCAGACAAATTATCTTTATTTTTTAGCAATGAATTTCCTTTTAATAAAGAAGGTTTAGAAGAATTTGTAAATACTTTTGTTATTAAATCATACAAAAAAGGAGAAATCATTTTAGAAAATGGAAATATAGATAATGAACTTCGTTTTTTAGATCAAGGAATCATTCGAGAATATTATGCAACCACCGACAAAGAAAAAAATATCAATTTTTTCACAAATGCTGGTTTTATAACCGATTTTTCCTCATTTACACATTCAACAGAGACAAAAAAACACCAAGAATGTTTAACTGATGTTGATTTGAGGGTTTTAACTAAAGAAATATTTTCAACTTTTACCAACCAATACAACTGTGGAAAATTGTTTGTAGAAACCATTTTTCAAAGAATAGTTGTTAATAAAGAAACCGAAGAATTCAACCATTTTGTAAATACTGCTGAAGAATTATATCTCGATATTATGAAGACAAAACCTGATTGGTTACTGCAAATTCCTCAATATCATATCGCTTCTTATTTGGGAATTACGCCCGAAACTTTGAGCAGAATTAGAAAACGAATTTGATTTATTGATTTCAATCAATGGAATCTATTTTAGCATTATGCAACTTTGCGCTTTCAATTTAAAACTATTAAATAATGAAAGTACATCATTTAAGAAACGCCACTTTAGTCATAGAAACTGGAGATAATTTTATATTAGTTGATCCAATGCTTGGAAAAAAAGGAACAGCTGGACCCACTTTTACATTGTTCCGTTTTAAACCACAACGAAATCCAATTGTAGATTTACCAAGCAATGCAATGAATATCGTGGAAAAAACTACACATTGTTTAATCACTCATCTACATCCCGACCATTTAGATAAGGAAGCAGAGGATTTTCTTCGCCTTAAACAAATTCCTGTAATTTGTAGTGTTAAGGACGAAAGTACATTAAGAAAAAAAGGATTATACGTTTCCCAAACCGTTGAATATTGGAAAGAAAGCCTTTTTTTAGGTGGGAAAATTCAAGGCATTCCAGCAGTACACGGTTACGGATTTGTTGCCAAACCAATGGGAAATGTAATGGGTTTTCACATTGAATTGCCTAATGAAAAATCGATGTATTTAAGCGCAGACACCATTTACACAGACGATGTACATAAAGTTCTATCGCAATTAAAACCAGAAATAGCTGTTGTAGCTTGTGGAACAGCACAATTGGATATTTTTCAACCTTTATTAATGCGTATGGATGACATATTAAAATTCGTAAAAAACGCACCAAATAAAGTAATTGCTAATCATTTAGAAGCCGTAAATCATTGTCCAACAACAAGAAAACAATTAGGAGTAGAAGTTTCAAAAATTGGACTTTCTGATAAGGTTTTTATTCCAAATGATGGAGAAAGTATAGTCTTTTAATAAACTAAGTACAAATGATTTTATAGAAAAACAGCCAGTAAATCAATGTCATATTTTTTATATCATCAATGATTTGAAAGGGATTTAAAATTCTACACTTGTAATTGCTAACTTTGCAAAGCAGCAAAATATAAATACGAATTATAGAATTAAAGCTTAAAACAAGTACTATGTTTAAGAAAAATCAACTGTTGGACTACTTAAAACAATATAATTTATTTACAGACAGCGAAATAAATGAATTTATAAGTTTAGCCACTATTTCTACCATAAAAAAAGGAGATTTTTTCATTAAACAAGATGAAATCTGTACCACACTTTCCTTTGTGAATTTTGGCATTTTCCGTTCGTTCTATTATTCTAATAATGACGAAGAAATAACCTATTGTTTTACCTTTCCCAATACGTTATTAGTGGCTTATTCTTCATTTATTACACAGAATAAATCAGAAGAAAATTTACAAGCTTTAACCGATTCTGAAATTATTTCAATTTCAAAAAACACATTAGAAAACCTTGCAAAATCAAACAATAAATGGTTGAATTTTTTAAAAATAATTGCTGAAAAAGAATATGTTGAACTCGAAAAATGGATATTTAATCATCAAAAATCCAACGCCCAAAAACGATATGTAGATTTGATACACA
>JBILQQ010000068.1:0-3157 GCA_044373115.1 Flavobacterium sp. | reverse complement strand
AACTATAAATCAAAAGTTAAGGAAGTAGAAAGAGTTTATTTAACCGAAGATGAAATTCAAGCCATAATTGAAAAAGAGTTCAAAACAGAAAGGCTTGCATTAGTTCGTGATATATTCCTTTTCAGCTGCTTTACGGGTTTGGCATACATAGATGTCAAAAACTTAACAAAGTCGCATGTAAGCATCGGAATTGATGGCGAAAAATGGATATTTACACACAGACAAAAAACAGAATCAGCTTCTAAAATTCCAATCCTTCCAGTAACTCAAATGATAATCGACAAATACGAAAACAATCCGCAAAGCATCAACAACGATAAGCTGTTGCCTATCCTATCCAATCAAAAAATGAATGCCTATCTAAAAGAAATAGCTGCCGTTTGCGAGATTGAAAAAGAATTAACCTTTCACATTGCCCGACACACATTTGCAACGACTGTAACGCTTACAAATGGAGTTCCTATTGAAAGCGTAAGCAAAATGCTTGGACACAAAAATTTAAGAACAACACAGCATTATGCCAAAGTCCTGGATAGAAAAGTAAGTGATGATATGAAACTCCTAAAAGATAAGTTTTCTAAAAACATGATAACTGACAATAATCACAAAAAAGCAACAAATCTTTAAGATAATTCTCGTGTAAACATTTAAACCACATCAAATTACAATAAATTTAATGAATTTATCGTTATAAAAAAACTAAACTAATTTCTGTAGTTTAGTTTTTTTTTTGGTTTTTGTATCAACCTTTATAATTTGAATTTGCAATGGAAATGTCTTATTTACTTAAATGTTATGAAGATATCATTCTTCAAGTCAAAGCCCCATTGACAATCAATAATAAAAAAAGTTTGAATTTACTTTTTAAATATGAATCTGATTCTTATCGGATATATAAAATTACAATTATCAAAAGTGAAGATAGAGAAACAATCAATGTCAGTAAACCTATCCATTCATTTCATCCAAAAGTTCAAAAGTTAGAACTTAAATCGATCATTCATTTTAATGATTTTGAAAATTACATACCACTTTTAAAAAATCATATCAATTTTTCAGGTGAAAAGGTTCTATTCGCATCAGATTCTAAAGTAAGTAACATCTTTTATGTTTATGAAAAATGCGCTATAACTGAAATTAATCAAAATGAAATTTTTTTCTTGTATTGTAATAAGTATTTAAATCAAAAAAATGAATGTATCAAAAAAACAGTGAAAGAAAAGGTGTTCAATTTAAATGCTAAAATCAAAATTGAAAATTACATACACAAAAATCAATTACTAATTGAATCTAAATTAAGTCAACTAATAAACAAAATTAAACCAGACTCTAGCAATGAATTATATAAATACTCTAATGATTATAATAAAAGAGATTGTTTGAAATCGGTTTATTTGAATTTAGAAAAATTAATGATTTTTATTGATAATGAGTATAAAAGCTATTTTAACGAAAATATTATTGTACCTCAACGCACATTAGTTGTAAAAGAAATTGAAATAAAAAAGAAATTAGATTTTGTAAGAGATTACCTATTAGCCGTAGAAGTAAATAAAGATCTTCTGAATAGTATATTCGAGCCAATTAAACTTTTATCTAACAATGGTTACATTAAGCAAATTACATACTGTCAATTAAATTACGCTTTGGAATATGTAAAAGGTCTTATGTTAATATTCCAGTCTAATCCTTTTGTTTTTAATGAATCGGATTGGCATCTTTGGCTATTTGATATGAATGTTAATTCATTTACTTTTTTTGATTATTTAACCAATGCAATTCAAGAGGAAGTGTGCAATTGTGAATCCGATGCCGAAAAATTGCAGCTGCTTTTTAACAAACTAAAACAGTACAACCAGCACCGGTTTAAAATTAAAAAACCACTGAACAACAATCTTCCTGATATAAAAACTCAAGTATCAAATTGGATTGAAGAAGAAATTTTATTTATAAATCGTAAATCAAGTTTAGAAAACAAAAACTTTGTAAACAATAATGGACCTCATGCAAAAGATAAAATTCTAATGAACCTATCGGTAGCACAAATTAGTTATTTTATCAATATTCTGTTACAGGCTGATATAATCAAACACTCAAATCAAAGAGATATTTTTAGAATGATTTCAGAAAACTTCAAAACCAACGGTACAGATACAATTTCTGTTGATAGTTTAAGCGCTAAATTCTACAACGTAGAAGATACAACTAAAAAAGCAATTAGAGAAAAAATAATTGAGCTAATGAATCTTTCTAAAAAGTAAAATTTCTTTAAGCAAACGCCATCCAAAACCTTGTTTTGTTATCAAAACGGCATCTGGTATTTGGATCAATTCATTAATAGATGCAATACTATTAGTGACCATAAATTTTTGTAGGTCAATACTGGGTGTGGGGTTCTTTTGTTTTTTCATAGGGCATTTATTTAAGGTACCTACTTAGTTTAAACAAACTGCGTGGGACATCGGTAATCAGCATCAGAGGTACCGGCAAGCACCCACAGCCACGATTAACCGAGCCCACGCATTGCGTAGGCGAACAGTAAATCTATGAGCTGTGTTAGAAATCTTTGCCGGTTTTCTGATGCTCGAATTAACTTTCGCTATTATGTTTTTTTTGAGATGCTCTCAAATGATATTCTTTTACAAATTTATAAAAAATAGCCCAATTACAATCAAATTATACCAATTTAAAAAAACTTTTATTTAATATTCGTACTATTCACGGCACTTTGTTGGGGGTTCATGAACCCCATGAACTGGTTTGGTATTCCATTTTTTACTCACTTTGTCACATTAATCTTTAAAATCAATTATCATGGCAATCGAAGTTATTACAAAAGAAGACCTCAACGAGTTTCGCATCGAACTTTTAAAAGAATTATCTAGTATGATTACTGATACTTCTCAAAAAAAACAAAAATGGCTAAAATCTAAAGAAGTTCGTGAAATTTTACAAATTTCACACGGCACTTTACAAACCCTACGACTAAACGGTAGCCTTACCTTTTCAAAGGTTGGCGGCACTATTTACTACGCAAATGAAGACATCGATAAGCTGATGAACCTAACCAAAAAGTCAGCAAACTTAACTCTTTTCAGATAGCTGTTTCTAATCTAAAAAAGTGATTAAACAAATCAATAAACTCCTATATGAACTA
>JBILQQ010000067.1:0-3336 GCA_044373115.1 Flavobacterium sp. | reverse complement strand
TTATTGGCTCTAGCTAAGCTAATATCTGCAAGGTAATCGCCAATTGATGTTTGGTACTGCCCTTTTGATTTGTCTAAAGTTTCAGGACAATATGCTAAAACTTCATTTAAATCGTTATCTATGTGATTTCTGTAGGGTTTGATAAAGTTTTCAACCGCTTCATTTGCAGTATGTTGTTGGTTTATGCCGATTTTTTTACCTTCAATTTTCACCACCGAATAATTTGGTTTGGCACACGAAAATAAAAGAGTAAATGTTAATAATAAAACAAAAAGTTTCGAAACGTGGGTGTAGTTTTTTAGATTTACCATCTGAAATGCAACTATTTTTAATTAAATTTGTAATCAAAGTAAAAGTACTATGTTTTTTAGTAAAATACAGCTTATCTTAATAAAAAAAAATCTAAAGCACCGTTTGACTAACGTAAGTCATAATGGATCAGGTAGTTCTGTGAAAAAGGTAGGAGTTATTTTAGATGGAAAATACCTTAATTTTAAGGAAAAAATACAAAATTCATTAATAAAAAACAGTATTTTAGAGAAGAATATTAAGTTTATTGTATTTACAAATTCACAAAAAAAGGAAGACCGAGCTGTTGAAGACCGTTTTTCTATTAACGATTTTAACAGTAACGCTACAATTAATTCGAGCCGATTGAATTGGTTTTTGGATGAAAAGTTTGATTTACTCATCAATTATTATGACGAAAACAATCCGATAATGATGCTTTTAACTCAAATTACATCATCCAATTTTAAAGTTGGATTTGCCCACATTGACAAACGATTAAATCATTTACTTATTCAAACAAAAGCTACAGAACAGTCGGTTTTTATGGATGAAACGATAAAATATTTACAAATACTTAAAAAAATTTAAATTATGCAATCATTAGTTGGAACTGGAGTTGCGTTGGTTACTCCATTTAAAAATGATTTTTCAGTTGATACTGAAGCATTAGAAAGAATTGTACACTTTCAAATAGAAAACGGAATTAATTATTTGGTTGTTTTGGGAACAACAGCTGAAAATGCCACTTTGAATTCTGAAGAAAAAGAGCTGGTTATTGCAACCGTTATTAAAGCTAACAATAAACGATTACCTTTAGTTTTGGGCGTTGGCGGAAATAATACGCACGCTATTGTTGAGGAATTAAAAACAAGAGATTTTTCAGATTTTGTTGCTGTTTTGTCGGTTTCACCTTATTATAATAAGCCAACGCAAGAGGGTATTTATCAGCATTTTAAAGCCATTGCCGAAGCTTCTCCTTTGCCTATTATTTTGTATAATGTACCAGGAAGAACCTCAAGTAATATGTTGCCATCAACCGTTATTCGGTTAGCCACTGATTTTGAAAATATTGTAGCGATTAAAGAAGCAGCAGGAGATATTGTACAAGCAATGAAAATCATTCAAAATGCACCTAAAAATTTCCATGTAATTTCTGGAGATGATATGATAACGCTTCCGATGGTTTTGGCAGGTGGAAGTGGCGTAATATCAGTAATTGGAGAAGGATTTCCGAAGTTGTTTTCAGAAATGGTTCGACTTGGTTTGGAACGAAATGTGGATGAAGCCTACCAATTGCATTACCAAATTGCAGATGCTATTGACATGATTTTTGAACAAGGAAACCCAGCGGGAATCAAAGAAGTGCATAAAACACTAGGTTTGTCAGAAAATGTTGTTCGTTTGCCTTTGGTAAATGTTAGTCAAGATTTGGCAAATAGGTTGGCAGATTTTACCAAAAAAACACTTTAAAATCAAGTTAAAAAAAACTTTTATTGTGTCTAAATAATTACTAATTTTGCATTTGCTTTTTATTTAACCATAAATTTCAAATACTAAGCACCAAATAATTAAATAATGAAAAGATTTTTAGTCTTACTTACCGTTTTACTCGTGTTTTCGTCATGTAATGAATACCAAAAAGCAATGAAATCAGAAGATGTTGCTTTGAAATTTACTACAGCTACAAAACTATATGACAAAGCTGATTATAACAGAGCTATATTGTTAATAGAGCAAATTGCTCCTGCATTTAGAGGCAAGCCACAAGCCGAAAAATTGTTTTATATGTATTCGCAATCCTTATATCAAACAAAGCAATACGGATTGGCTGCTTTCCAATTTGAAAGTTTTACATCTACTTATCCGAAGAGTGAAAAAGCGGAAGAAACCTTCTTTTTATCGGCAAAATGTTATGCTAAAATGTCGCCAAAATATACTTTGGACCAAACAGATACAAACAAAGCACTAGCTAAAATCCAAGAGTACATTGATCGTTACCCAGAATCTCAAAACATGACTGAAGCGAATGAAATGACAGTAGTTTTGCGTAATAAATTAGAACAAAAGGCTTTTGAAAATGCTAAACAATTTAATACCATTTCAGATTACAAAGCCTCATTAGTAGCTCTTGAAAATTTCATTACTGATTTTCCAGGAACGCCTTATAAAGAAGACGCTTTGTATTACAAGTTAGATTCGGCCTACTTGCTTGCTATTAATAGTGTGCCATCAAAAATGGAAGAACGATTAACTAATGCAAAAATAGCTTACGATAAGTTAATCAAGTTTAACAACGATACTAAATATAAAGATAAAGCTGACAAAATGTTGGCAACAATAGATAAAGAATTACAACAATTTTCAAATAAATAAGTCATGGATTTAAAAAAAACAAATGCTCCAGTAAACACAATAACGTATAACAAATCTGTTATTGAAGAGCCTACAGGTAATGTTTATGAAGCGATAACTATTATGGCTAAAAGAGCAAACCAAATTAATTCGGAAATCAAAAAAGAATTGATTGACAAATTAGAAGAGTTTGCTACTTACAATGATAGTTTAGAAGAAGTTTTTGAAAACAAAGAACAAATTGAAGTTTCTAAATTCTACGAAAAACTGCCAAAACCACACGCTTTAGCGGTTCAAGAATGGTTAGATGATAAAACATATTACAAAGACGCAAACAAATAAAGATCATGTATGTCAGTTTTAAGTGGTAAAAAAATAGTACTAGGTATTTCTGGTGGAATTGCCGCATACAAAACTGCAAGTTTGGTCCGACTTTTAACTAAAGCAGGTGCACATGTCCAAGTGATCATGACACCTGCTTCTAAGGATTTTGTAACCCCATTAACCTTATCTACACTTTCAAAAAGACCGGTTTTTTCTGAGTTTTTTGATCAAAATGACGATATATTAGGCGAAAAACTTTGGAACAATCATGTTGAGTTTGCCCTTTGGGCGGATTATATGGTTATTGCTCCTGCAACTGCCAATACATTGTCAAAAATGGTGTCTGGAAATTGTGATAATTTATTAATT